>DAHUYA010000126.1 GCA_027315445.1 Acidimicrobiaceae bacterium
AACCCCGCTCCCGAGGTGGGCAAGCGCTCGGGTTACAACAAGAAGGCGGCGAACCTCCTCGTCCGCCTTGATCGTCAGCGTGACGACGTGCTGCGCTTCGCGACCGACTTCAACGTCGGGTTCACGAACAACCAGGCGGAGGTGCGACACACGAGGTCGCACGATACGAGTGGACTCGTAGAAGGGAGGGCCGACTGATGTCGGTTACGTAGTCCCGGGCCAGTGCTCATGGCCTGTCCCCACCCGGGCGTGCGTTGCTGGTGACGGCGGGGTGCGAAGCCCCGGGGAGAAGCCCAAGGGTCCCTGTTCCATCCGGGGGCTACAGGCGAGGGGAAGACCGGACGGGTGAACGCAAGTGAACCCTCGATGATGCCTCGTTACGTTGAACCTCGGATGATGGATTGCTGTTCCGGGGTGTAGGGATATGCCGCTGGGATGCGGCAGGCGGCGACCGGAGTCTCAGCGTCGGTCGTGAGAGCACCGCCGTCCCCGGGGTCGAGAGGGCACCCAACCCGGTCGTGTCTCGTGCGTGTGGAACGTGGAACCCCGATGGGGTCCGGCCGCTGGTGACAGCAGCCGGTAAGCCGACCGTGAGGAAGGCCCAGCCCCCCAGCGGGAAGAGGATGACCCGAGAAGCGAACGCCGGTGGCCGAAAGGCGCCAGGAAACCGGGACAGATGGTCGGCCCCTCCGCCGGTCGTGCCGGATAACTGGCCGGATACCGGGGGTATGCCCGGACCCGAAAGGGGGCTGACGCGGGTCGGGTGGGTCTGTGGAGAGATGATGATCGATGACAACCGAACCGACGGGCAAGTTGGACGGTCACGGCGCTGCCGTGGGGAACGGACCGGAGGGCGTCGACCTCGACTGGCACCAGGTGGACTGGGGCCGGGCCGAGGACGACGTAAGGCGTCTGCGGCAGCGGATCTTCGCGGCATCACAGGCCGGGGACCTGGCGAGAGTCAGGAACCTGCAGAAGCTGATGCTCCGCTCGCGGGCCAACACGCTTATCAGCGTGCGGCGCGTGACCGAGTTCAACGATGGACGCCGGACGGCGGGCGTCGACAGCGTGACGGTGGTGACCGCCCAAGGCAAGGCCGAACTGGCCTCTTGGGTGCAGCACCGCTGCTCGTCGTGGACCGCTCGACCCGTCCGGCGGGTGTTCATCCCCAAGGCGGGATCAAAGAAACTCAGGGCACTCGGGATTCCCGTGATCGTGGACCGCTGTTTGCAAGCACAAGCGCTCAACGCACTGGAACCCGAGTGGGAGGCACGGTTCGAGGCGAAATCGTATGGGTTTCGGCCGGGCCGTTCCTGCCAGGATGCCATAGCCGCCATCTTCTGGACGGTGGCCGGCAGCCGCACCAAGCGCCGCTGGGCGCTCGACGCGGACCTGGCTTCGGCGTTCGACCACGTCAGCCACGACCACATCATGGGCCTACTCGGCACGTTCCCCGCCAGGGGACTGGTCCGGGAATGGCTCAAAGCGGGCGTGGCGGACAAGGGCCGGATCGCACCGACCGAGGAGGGAACTCCTCAGGGCGGGTTATGTTCAGTCCCCTGATCTTTAACATCGCGCTACACGGGATGGAGGCCGCCGCCGGGGCTCGATACCGATGGAACCCCTACCGGGAATCCAACGAGTCGGTTCCCGGCACACCGGTGCTGATCAGGTACGCAGACGATCTCGTCGCATTGTGCGACAGCCGTGAACAGGCCGAACAGGTCAAGGAACGGCTTACGCCGTGGCTGGCGTCCCGAGGCCTGGCTTTCAACGAGGACAAGACGCGAGTCGTGCACCTCGACGAAGGCCTGGACTTTTTGGGTTTCAACGTCCGCCGCTACGGCGAGAAGCTGCTTATCAAACCCAGCACTGCGGCTATCAGGCGCATCCGGAGACGGCTGTCTGCTGAGATGCGAGCCCTGCGAGGGGCGAACGTCGCAGCGGTGTTACGCAAGATCAACCCGATCGTGCGTGGCTGGGCCGCCTACTACCGTGGTGTGGTCGCCACCGAGACGTTCCGAAAACTGGACCGTCACCTGTGGCGGCTGTGCTACAAGTGGGCGACCTACCGCCATCCGAAGAAGTCGAAGCACTGGGTCGTCAACCGGTACTTCGGTTCCTTCCATCCGACCAGACGTGACCGCTGGGTGTTCGGCAACCGTAACAACGGCGGCTACCTCCTGCGGTTCGGCTGGACCAAGATCATCCGCCACGACCTGGTGAAAGGCCTGTCGTCTCCCGACGATCCGGCCCTGACCAGCTACTGGGCCGCGAGGCGTCGAAAAGCGGGGCCAGAACCACCGGTGGACCGCGGCCGTATGCGCCAACTGAAGGCGCAACACGGACGCTGCGCCGCCTGCGGCGGGCTCCTCCTCGACACCGACCGCCCACCCACCAGCCCCCAGGAATGGGAGCAGTGGCTGGCGGTCACCCGCAAGGCGATCACCCATCAGGCGATCACCGAAACAGGAGTCGGCCCGACGGACGATCATGGGACGCTACTGATCCACACCTACTGCCGGCGGCGCACCGTCACCGGCAGACCGGCTGCTCCTACGCCTCGACATGTCATTGGACCTGCTTGAGCCCGGTGCGTTGAAAGGCGCCCGCCGGGTTCTGAGGGGGCCCCGGTCCAGCAATGGGCCGGGGCTACCCGACCGTGACGTGAGGATGGTGAAGGTCCAGCAAAAGGTATCGGGTTCCTGGCGCAGCATCGAGGGAGCCCGCGCCTACTGCGCCATCCGCAGCTACATCTCAACCATGAAGAAACAGCACGCGGACGTACTCGACGGCCTACGCCAGCTGTTCGACGGTCACGCCTGGCTCCCCGGAGGCACCTGAACATTTACACAGCGTGATTTTCGGGGACCGAAGTGCTCGCCACGCGAAGCGATCCGGAGGGAGAGCTCCTCGAGGTCGCTGAGTAGGGCGCGCAACCGCTGCGCCTCGATGAACCATGCCCCGTAGCGTTCGTGCTGGTCATCGGTCAGGTTGACGGTGACCGTCTTGTTGTCGATCTTGCGCGTCCACTGGTGATAGGGGCCATGCGGCCTCGGCGGCTCGGCCTTGCATGCACAGCTCGGCTTTCCGCAGCGCATCGTGCGTTCGAGCAGGCTGCCGGGCAGCGCGAAGCCAGCTGCGGCGAGCCGGGCGGCGATCGCCTCCCGGCTCGCTCGGTCTTGTGCGTTCGGCTGGGCCACGTCGCCTCCTCCGGGCCTCATCTTCGCGGGGTCCACCACTCTCGGGGTATCAGACTGGGGAGATGGTGCAGCCACGGCCGGGGCGGGTCCAGGTCGACCCCGCCCGAGCTGTCGATCGAGGCCATGGCCTCCCGTATCGAGCAGACGCGCATGGAGGTTCCCGGAGCCGGACGCCCGTAGCTCCCTCCCTGATCGGGGGTGGCAACCGGACGTGTCCCTCGAATCAGGGGGAGGCGACGGTCCGATCGCCCGCGGATGCACCAGTTCCTCGTAGGCCGGCAACCCATCTTCGACTCGAAGCTCGCCGTCCACGGGTGCGAGCTCCCCTTCCGTGGTGACGCCGAACCCACGGCCCGGCCCAGGTCACCTGCCTACGGCTGATCGAGCAGCTCCGGGAGGCGGACGTCTCGGCGCAGGATCTGGCAAACCTCATCGAGACCGATCCCGGGCTCAGCTACCGGTTCCTGCACGCTGCACCCGTGCAGGCCGAGAGGGGCGTCCACCGGAAACTGACCTCGATCCGCGTCTCGGGGACTGGGTGGCCCTCATGCTGCTGGCGGGGGAACCATGTCGGACCGGTGGTGAAACCGAGCGGGTCCGTGGGCGACCCGGGGGCCGCCGGCCGCAGGAGCCTCAGAGAGGCGGGACCTCGACCAGCAGGTGGCCGCCCTCCTGCACCGTCGCCCGCTCCCCCTCACCGAGCACTGCCGTGGTGAAGGGACCCTGGATCAGCGCGGGGCCGTCGACGACGGTCCTCTCGCCGAGGTCGGCCCAAAGGTAGACGGGCGCGTCCTCGCACCACCGCCCACCGGCGTAGAGACGGCGGGCGCCAACCGGCCGCGGGGCGGCCCCGGCACCCCGGGCGGCGGTTCGTGGCTGGTCGACGAGCCCGGTGGCGACCAGGCGCACGCCACGGACGACGGGCTCCTGGGAACGGGCCTCGATGAGCCGCGCCTCCTCGTTCCGGCGGTGAAGCTCCTCGGCCGCCCGCCCGACCGCGTCCCGGTCGACCGGCTGCCCGTCGAGCCGGTCGAAGGGGATGGACACGTCGAAGGTCTGACCCGGGTAGACGAAGTTGAGGAACCACTCGTAGCGCCGGTGGCCGGGGACCACCCCGGCCACCTCGAGCTTCGCCTCGGCCGAGGCCTGCAGCTCCTCGGCCATCCGGTTGAGCAGGCCGAGGTCGACCTCACGCCAATCGCCCAGGACGGCTCTCGTCTCGTCGACCACGTGATCGGCGGCGAGCAGGCCCAGCGCCGAGAACGCCGGCGCGGCCGCCGGGACGAGGACCCGCCGCATCCCGAGCAGGGCCGCCTGCCGGGTGGCGTGGACCGCCCCCATGCCACCGAAGGCCACCAGGTCGAGGTCGCGCGGGTCGGCGCCGGCCATCGACAGCACACGGCGCACGGCGTCGGCCATGTGGGCGTCCACGATGTCGACCGCGGCGCAGGCCGTGGCCACCGCATCGAGATCCAGGGCCCTGCCCACCTCGGCCAGCGCCCGCTCGGCCGCCGGGACGTCGAGCGTGAGCCGACCGCCCCAGAACGAGTCGGGATCGAGCCGGCCCAGCAGGAGGTCGGCGTCGGTGACGGTGGGCTTCGCCCCGCCCCGCCCGTAGCAGACGGGTCCGGGATCGCTGCCCGCCGACTCCGGCCCCACCCGCAGGACCTGGTCGAGCACTTCGATCAACGAGCCGCCGCCCGCACCGATGGCGTGGATGTCCACCATGGGCAAGCCGATGCAGTAGCGATGACGCCAGTTCCAGTCGGCGGTGACCTCCGGCCGCCCGCCGCGGATCAGGCACACGTCGTAGCTGGTACCCCCCATGTCGACGCTCACCACGTCGTGGAGCCCCACGCTGGCCGCCACGCGGGCCGCCGCCACCACGCCGCCCGTCGGGCCCGAGCTCATCGTGAGCAGCGGGCGGGACCGGACCTCGTCCGGCGTGGCCACCCCGCCCGAGCACGTGGCCAGCAGGAGCTCGCGGTGGAACCCCGCCTGGTGGAGGCCGACCTCGAGCCGGTCGAGGTACCGGACGATGGGCGGCCCCACGTAGGCGTTCACCAGGGTGGTCGAGGTGCGCTCGAACTCCGGGGGCTTGGGGTGCACTTCGTGGGAGAGGGAGATCAGCTCGACGTCGGGGTACTCGTCGAGGATGATCTCGCGGGCCCGTCGCTCGTGGGCCGGGTTCACGAACGAGTACAAGAACACCACGGCGATCGACGTCACCTCGAAGGCCCGCAGCCGGGCCACCGCCTTGCGGAGGACCTCCTCGTCGAGCGGGGTGTCGACCTCGCCCTCGGGGGTCAGCCGCTCGGGCACCTCGAGCCGCACCCGTCGCCGGGCGATCGGCCGGGGTGCCTCGAGCCCCGGGTCCCAGATGTCCTCCTTGAAGCACCGCCGCAGCTCGATCTCGTCGCGGAACCCCTCGGTCACGAGGAGCCCGGTCGGGGCGCCCGACATCTGGATCATCGTGTTGTCCGCGGTCGTCGTGCCGTGGACGATCGAATCGCACGGCCCGAGCAGGCTGCCGACGTCGTCGAGGCCCTCGGCCTCGGCCAGCCTCCCGAGCCCGTCGAGCACCCCCCGCGACTGGTCATCGGGCGTCGTGGGCGTCTTCTCCACCACCACGGACCCGTCGGGGCGGAGGAGCACGCAGTCGGTGAAGGTCCCGCCGACGTCGACCCCGATCCGGTAGCCCCCGCTCACGGCTGTGCCCGTCGCCGGTCGGCCATCTCGAGGCGCAGGGCCTGGGTGGCTCCCTCGTCGACCGCCAGGTCCATGCCCTCGAGCGAGCCGGTGATCACCACCCCGTAGTCGCGCCGGGCGCCCTCGATCGAGACGTACTCGTCCCACACGTCCTCGAGGATCCGCCACGGCTCGCGCTGGAGCGGATCGCCCCAGCCGCCGCCTCCTCCGAAGTCGTAGACCAACTGGTCGCCGGTCTCGAGCAGGTGGGCCGTCACTGCGGGCGCCACCACCACGTGGCGCGGCGTTCCCGGGCTCAACGAGCAGATGTCGGGGCTGCCGTGCCGCCCCCCGGCGATTCCCGGGTGGATGTGCCGCTGGTTCACCACGTACTGGTTCACGTAGGTCGGGGCCCGCACCTCCTTCACGAAGTGGCTGCCGCAACCGCCGCGGAAGGTGCCCGGCCCTCCGGAGTCGGTGATGAAGTCACGGCTCCGCAGGAGATGGGGGAAGAGGTGCTCGTTGAACTCGGCCTCCGCCTTGATCAGGTTGCCCATGGCGGCCGCGTGGGCCCCCCACCCGTCCACGCCACGCACCGCGTTCACCCAGCCCGCGCTGACCTCGCCGCCGTGGTCGAAGAAGGAGTGGCCGGTCCGTGGGTCGTGGTCGCCGTACATCTGGCGGGGGCTGCCGAACTTGTAGGTCTGGGGTGCGCAGCGGTCCGGGATGATCTGCGACATGGCCACGGCGATCGCGTCGCCGACCTCCACGCCCGGGTGGTGGGTGCCGCTGCTGACCGGCTTGCCCTCCAGCGGGTTCAGGCAGCACCCGGCCGGGACCCGCAGCTCCACGCAGTCGAAGAAACCCTCGTTCTTGGGGATCGAGGGATCGACCAGGCTGGCCAGCTGGGCGATGGCGTTGCCCCGGGTGTTCCCGAAGGTGGACCAGGCCGAGATGTGGGGCCGGTCGTCGGACCCGGCGAAGTCGATGACGAGCCGGTCGCCGTCCACCGTCACGGCCACGTGCACGTGGATGTCCTGGTTCCCCTGGGGATCGCTGTCGACGTAGACGTCGGCCTCGTAGGTGCCGTCGGGCCAACCGGCGATCTCCTTGGCGAAGCGGCGGTGGGCGTCGGCGATCGTGTGGTCGACGGCAGCCTTCACCGCCTCGGCCCCGTAGCGGGTCACGACCTCGCCGAGCCGCCTGGCACCGAGCTGGGCCGCCCCCACTTGCGAACGGAGGTCCCCGACGAACCCGCTCAGGCGGTTGTTCGCCCTCATCGTCAGGACGACGTCTCGCCGCTCCTTTCCGCCGTCGATGATCTTGAGGAGCGGGTAGCGGGTCCCTTCCGAGTAGATGTCCCTGGCCATCGTGTTGTACCCGCCGGCGACCGCGCCCCCGGTGTCACCGTGGTGGCACTGGATGGAGGCGATCAGGAGCAGCTCCCCGTCGTCGGAGAAGACGGGCGAGAACACGTTGAAGTCGGGCAGGTGGCCCCCGCCGTGGTACGGGTCGTTGGCGACGATCACGTCGCCCGGCCGCAGCTCCTCACCCAGGAAGTCGATCGTGAAGCGGACCGGCAGGGTGGAGCTCAGCATGAACTGGGGGATCCCCACCGACAGGGCGGCCAGCCGCCCCTTGGCGTCGAGGATGGTGGCGTTGCGCTCGTTGCTCTGGTTGAGGATCGGTGTGGTGGCGGTGCGCGAGACGTAGGTGGCCATCTCGAAGCAGACGGTCTCCATCGCCGAGCGGATCACCTCGGCGGTCACCAGGTCGAGCACCGGTTCGGTCAGCGTCATCGGGACCTCCTCGTCGGTCCGGTCATGCTCGCGCGGCGGGGCCGCCCACCGCTCACACCATCTCGGGCTGCGTACCGGGGCGCTGTCCGAGCACGTCGAGCTGCTGCTCGTCGCACCGGATCGGCGTCCCGTTGACCAGCACGTGTCGGATTCCGACCGGCTCCTCGGCCGTCAGTCGCTCCCCGTCGGCCGGGAAGTCCCGGAGGCGCCGCAGAGGGCCGGGTGCCACGGTGGCGGGGTCGAAGACGCAGACGTCGGCCCAGTACCCCTGGCGCAGGTAGCCACGGCGGGCGAAGCCGAACATGTCCGCCGGCTCGCCGCTGAGCTTCCGCACCGCCTGCTCGAGCGACATCACCGAGCGCCCGCGGACCCAGTTGCCGAGCAGGTCGGTGGGGATGGGGGCGTCGCAGAGCTGGCCGACATGGGCCCCGGCGTCGGAGAGCCCGAGGGCGACGTGGTCGTGGGTGAGGAGGAACCCGACGTTCGCCGGGTCGTCGTTGGCGATGTAGATGCGGAACCTGGTGGTCAGGTCGTCGGCCAGGGCCACCTCGCAGATGACGTCGAGGGGCTGGCAGCCGCGCTCGGCGGCCACCACGTCGACCCGGCGTCCCTCGAGCTCGGGGAACCGCGTCGACTCGGAGATCTCGCAGGTCTCCCAGCGCGGCTTCATCGGCTGCTGCTCGAGGTCGGCGGTCGCCCGGGCCCGCCAGGCCGCGTCGCGGTAGGCGGCGACCCTGGCCTCCCGGCCCTTGTCCATCAGCTCCCCGAAGACGCTGCTCACGTTGAGGCTGAACGGGCTCTCCATGGTGAACTGCATGGTGAGCGGTCGGGGGGTGACCTGGGGCCAGACGTCCACCCCCTGGGCGAGGCCCTTCTCGTGCAGCTCGAGCTGCGGGCGGTGGCGGCCGTCGGCCAGCGCGAACAGCGGATAGGTGAACGGGCGGCCGATCCGGGGCTGCAGCTCGTACATGTCGGCGTAGGTGCACTGCTCCCCCGCCGTGGCGAGCACCACCCCCTTGCCCGTCGAGCCGGCGGCCAGGAAGAGCGCCTCGACCTCCTCGCGGGCGGCGAACCGGCTCGGGACCGGGAGCCCGTCCATGCCCCGGTGGGTGTAGGCGAAGCTGGTCGAGAAGCCCGCCGCCCCGGCCTCGATCGCCTCCACCACCAGCCGGCACATCTGCTCGATCTCCTCCGGGGTCGCCGCCCGCTGGTAGGCGGCGTCCCCCATCACGTAGAGGCGCAGCGAACTGTGGCCGGCGTAGCAGGCGAAGTTGAGGACGGTCCCGCGCCGCCGCACCAGGGCCATGTACTCGGGGTGCGTCTCAAAGTCCCAGACGATCCCGGCCGTCAAGGTGCCGGCGTCCATGTCCTCGACGTTCTCGAGGGTGCGCACGATCGCCTCGTGGTGCTCGCTACGGGTGGGGGCGATGGTGAAGCCGCAGTTGCCGGCGACCACCGTCGTGGTGCCGTGGAACGAGGACGGCCGGAGGGCCGGGTCCCAGAACACCTGGGCGTCGTAGTGGGTGTGGATGTCGATGAAGCCCGGCGCCACCACGCAACCGGTGGCGTCGAGCTCGCGCCGTCCCTTCAGGTCCTCCCCGATCTCGTGGATCACGCCGTCGCCGATCGCCACGTCGGCGGTGACACCCGGGGCGCCGGTCCCGTCGATCACCGTCCCGCCCCGGATCACCAGGTCAGCCGCCACGGCCACCTCCCCCCTCCGGTACCGCCCGCTTCCTTCCCTTGGGGACCGGGGGGCCGGCGGTGGTGCCGCCGTCCACCGGCATCACGATCCCGGTGATCTGTGCCGATCGCTCGCCGGCCAGGAACAGGACGGCATTGGCCACGTCCACCGGGTCGCCGATGCGCTGGAGCGGTTGGGTGCGCTCGATGACCGGCCCCAGGTCGTAATTGGTGATGCCGGTGGGGATGTGGCCCGGGGCGACGCAGTTGACCCGGATCTCGAACTCGGCCAGGTCGATGGCGATCGACTGGCTGAACTGGATGACCGCCGACTTCGAGACCCGGTACACGAGCGGCAGGGCGCCGCCGGTGAGCGCGCCGATCGAGGTGGTGTTGATGATCGAACCGCCGCCGTGGGCCGCCATGTGCCGGGCCGCGCACCGGCTCCCGACCATGACACCGAACAGGTTGACCGCCATCACCCTGTCGAGGTCCGACAGGTCGTTCTCGAGGAACCGGCTGAACGAGCTGGGGATGCCGGCGTTGTTGAACATGACGTGCAGGCCGCCGAAGGCCCCGACGGCGAAGTCCACCAGGTCCTGCACCTGCTCCGCGTCGGCGACGTCGGTCTGGCGGAAGGCGGTCGCCGGGCCGAGACGCTCCGCCAGCTCCTGGCCCCGATCGGCGTCCACGTCGGCGACGACGACCTTCGCCCCCTCCTCGACGAACAGCTCCGCCGTGGCGCGCCCGATGCCGCTGGCGCCTCCGGTCACCACCGCCACCTTCCCGTCGAGCTCGCCGGCAACCGGCCCGACCTTCACGCCACCATGCCTCCCCCCGACCTGCCCGTCGGCGTTGCGCCGGAAATGTTCCTCTCCTAGGATGTAAGCATTATAATCACACCGTCCAGAGCGACGCGGGAGCCGCACCCCCCGTTCGCCAACGGGCCGCAGAGGGAGACCCCGTGAGCGCCCACGTCGATACCCCGCCCGACGTCGACTCCCTCGACCTGGTCGACCCGGCGCGCTTCGCCGAGCGCGGTTACCCGCACGAGCTGTGGACCCGGCTTCGGCGCGAGGCGCCGGTGTCGCACATGGAGCCACCCGGGTACGCACCGTTCTGGGCGGTGGTGAAGCACGCCGACACCCTCGAGGTCCTGTCCCGCCCGGACCGCTTCTCCTCCGCCCACGGCCTCATCCTGGGCAAGCAGGGGGCACCGATCCAGCCGGCCGAGATGGTGGTCACCATGGACCCGCCGCGCCACGGGCCGCTGCGCCGGGCGGCCATGTCGCGGTTCACCCCGCGGGCCATCCGGGCTCGCCGGCAGGAGATCGACCAGATCGCCGTCGAGCTCCTCGACGAGCTGGCCGCCGACGGCGGCGCCGACGAGTTCGACTTCGTCGAGCGCATCGCCGCTCCCCTGCCCATCGCCGTGATCTCCTGGATGCTCGGGGTGCCCCGCAGCGACTGGCAGCTCCTCTTCCGTTGGACCAACGAGGTCATCGGGAAGGACGACCCCGAGTTCCGCCGGCCGGGCGAGACGCCCGGCCAGACCATCCGGCGGGCCCGGGGGGAGCTGCACGCCTATCTCGAGGGCCTGATCGAACAGCGACGGCGGGAACCGGGCGACGACATCGTCAGTCACCTCCTGCGATCGGAGATCGCCGGTCAACCCCTGACCCACGAGCAGCTCCTCAATTACTGCGAGCTGATCGTGGAGGCGGGGAACGAGACCACCCGCAACGCCATCAGCGGCGGGCTGTTGGCGTTCGCCGAGCACCGCGACGAGTGGGAGCGGCTGCGGCGGCGGCCCGACCTCCTGGCGACGGCGATCGAGGAGATCTTCCGCTGGGTCAGCCCGATCATCCACTTCACGCGCCAAGCCACCCAGGACTGCGAGGTCGGTGGCGTGCCCATCGCCGCCGGCGAGAAGGTGGGGCTCTTCTACGCCTCGTGCAACCGGGACGAGGAGGTGTTCGGCGACCCCTTTGCCTTCCGGGTGGACCGCCAGCCGAACCACCATCTCGCCTTCGGCTTCGGCACGCACTTCTGCATGGGCGCCCACCTCGCTCGGGCGGAGCTCGAGGCGTTGTTCCGCCACCTCCTCGAGCGGCTCGACTGGTTCGAGGTGGTCGGCCCGGCGCAGCGGCTCAACTCGGCCGTGAACGGTGGCATCAAGCACCTCCCCCTTCGGTGCCGCCTCCGCTGAGCGGGGCCGGCCCGGTGGTCGCCCCCGAACCGCACCGGTGCACCGGGCGCCCGCACCGGTGCGCTCGGTGACCGCGCCGATGCGATTCGGTCTGGCCTTCGCCAACATCGGGCCGTTCGTGGAGCCGGACGCCGCCGTGCGACTCGCCGCCGCCGCCGAGTCGGCCGGGTTCGAGTCGATCTGGACGGTCGACCACGTCGTGGTGCCGTTCGGCTACCGGTCGCGGTACCCCTACGACCCCTCGGGCAGGCTCCCCTCCGGAGAGGCGGCCCCGTTCCCCGACCCGCTCATCTGGTTGGCCTACGTGGCCGCCCGGACCACGACCCTGCGCCTCGGGACCGGCATCCTGATCCTCCCCCAGCGCAACCCGGTCGTCCTGGCCAAACAGCTGGCGACCCTCGACCACCTGGCCGGCGGGCGGCTCGTCCTGGGCGTGGGCCTGGGCTGGATGCGCGAGGAGTTCGAGGCCCTCGGCGTCCCCTTCGAGGATCGGGCCGAGCGCGCCGAGGAGTCGATCGCCGCTATGCGGGCCCTCTGGACGGAGGAGCGGGCCGAGTACGACGGGCGGACGGTCTCCTTCCGGGACTGCGCCCTGCGACCGCAGCCGCCACTCGGCGCGATCCCGGTGCACATCGGCGGCCACACCGACGTGGCGGCCCGGCGGGCGGGTCGGCTCGGCGAGGGCTTCTTTCCCTTCGGGGTCGACCACGACCGGCTGGCCCAGCTGGTGGCCACCATGCGGGGGGCGGCTGAGGAGGCGGGCCGCGACCCCTCCTCCATCGAGGTCACGGTCGGCGGCTCCTTCCGGGGCGGCGGGGAGGCCCTGGCCGCGGTGGAGACGCTTCGAGCGGCCGGCGCCACCCGGGTGGTGGTGCCGGCCGCCCTGTTCCGCGAAGATCCAGAGCGATCCTTGGCGGCCTACGGGGAAGAGGTGATCGCGACGACGGCGGTGGACGGCGACAGGACGGCGACGGCAGGGAGGGAGTCCCGATCGTGAAGACGCAGGCAGCGGTGCTCTGGGGACGCAACCAGGACTGGAAGATCGAGGAGATCGACCTCGACCCCCCGAGGGAACAGGAGGTGCTGGTCAAGTGGGTGGCCGCGGGCCTGTGCCACTCGGACGAGCACATCAGGTCGAGCGACATGGGCTCCCCCGAGGAGGTGCGCCGCGCTGCCGGGCTGCCACCACTGTTCCCGGTCATCGGGGGTCACGAGGGCGGCGGGGTCGTGGTCGAGGTCGGGCCGGGGGTGCGGCACCTCCGGCCGGGCGATCACGTGGCCGCCAGCTTCTTCCCCGTCTGCGACCACTGCAAGATGTGCGTCACCGGGCACACCAACCTCTGCGACCTCGGGGCCGCCACCTTCAGCGTCGGCCAGATCTCGGACGGCACCAGCCGCCACCACCTCAACGGCGAGGACATCAACTTCATGGCCAAGGTCGGCACCTTCGCCGAGCACAGCGTCGTCCACGAGGCGTCGCTGGTGAAGGTCGAGCCCGACCTGCCGCTCTCGGTCGTGGCGCTGGTCTCCTGCGGCGTGACCACCGGCTGGGGGTCGGCCGTCTACCGGGCCGAGGTGAAACCGGGCGAGACCGTGGTGGTGGTCGGCACCGGCGGCGTCGGGATGAACGCCGTACAGGGGGCCCGCATGGCGGGGGCCCGGACGATCGTGGCCGT
>DAHUYA010000147.1 GCA_027315445.1 Acidimicrobiaceae bacterium
CCCCCCGCCGGGGGAGCCGCCAGCGCCGTCGACCCGGAGCTGGCGGGCGAGGTCCTCGACCTGATGCGGGACCTGGCCCGTACCGGCGTGACCATGGTGGACCAAGAGCTCCTCTCCAAGGTCCCGGTGACGTCGGAAGCCGGGGTCCGCGTAGGCGAGCCGATCGGGCAGGTCGAGCTCTGTCCGCAGTGAGTCCGGTCTGTCCTTCCGCTCGCCCGAAGGAGGGCGTCGAGGTCAGGCCCCGAGCACCGACCCGAAGAATTCCTGCATGGCCGTCCAGTGGCGCTCGGCCGCCGCCGCGTCGAAGCTCGCATTGTCGGGGACGGCGAAGCCGTGGTGGGCCTGGTAGGTCTCAATGGTGTGGGCGACTCCACCCTCGCTCAGGGACTTCTCGAGCAGGTCCTTCTGCTCGTCGGGGAATGACTGGTCCTCGATCGCCCCCGCCACGTACACACTGGCCCTGATGGCGCCGGCCTTGTGGTGAGGGCTGTCAGGATCCTCCGCCTTGGCCAGGTTCCCGCCGTGGAAGGACGCGGCTGCCGCGATGCGCTCGCCCAGGTTCCCGGCGGCGATGAGCGAGAGCCGGCCACCCATGCAGTAGCCGGTGGTGCCGACGCCCCCCGGCCTCTTCTCCGGCAACGAGTCGAGGTAGTCGACGAAGGAGCGGGCGTCGCGGACCACCATGTCCGCGCGGTAGCCCTGCATCATGGCCATGATCTTCTCCGCCGTCTCCTTCGTGGAGAACGCAGTCCGCATGTCGACGGGGTCATAGGGTCCGTTGCGGTAGTAGAAGTCAGGCACCAGGACGACATAACCCAGCGTCGAGAGCTTCTCACCCATCTGCCGCATGGTGTCCCGCATCCCCCCGGCATCGGGAAACATGATCACTGCCGGCCAGGGCCCTTCCCCGGACGGAATGCTGAGCGCGGCCGGGCAGATCCCGTCTGCGGTCTCGATATCCACAGAGCGTTGCGGCATGGTGACTCCCTTCGCAGTAGCGGCGCCTGCAACTTACAGTGGAACGCCACAGGGGGGTGTTCGTCTTGGACGGAGACCACCCGCGGATGAGGGTCCTCTGTACCGACTGTCGTTCTTCAACTTGCTCTCGGCCCACATGTCGGGAGTCTCGGCGGGAGTGGGCCGGCGGGCACTGGAGGAATTCGTGATGGCGGCCGATCGCAAGCATCGCGGGCCTTCGCCGACTCCGGTCGCCGACGACCCAGTCGTGCAGCACCGCTTCGCGGTGGTCGACGGCGACCTGCAGGCCGCTCGCGTTTTCTTCATCGGCGCCATGGGCGACGTGTGGGCGACCATCACGAGCGGTGGCCCCTGCAGCCTGCAGCAGAGGGCTCGGGTGATGTTGGCCAGCCAAGTGCTGCAGAAATCGGCCGTCGCCGCTGTCGACGCGATGCTGCAGATGGAGGGAGCGAGCGCCGCCGATGCGGACAACCCGATCCAGCGCTGCTCCCGTGATCTGCATGCCACAGGGCAGCATGTGTTCTTCAGCTCCCCGATTCTGATCAGGGGCACGTCGGGTGCGCCGGACCCCCCCTGGCGCCGCAGCGGCTTGGCGAGATGGTCTGCGTGACTGCTCCTTGGCGGCTTCGATGGGCACTCAGGAGACATCGTGATCGCTGGGCTCCACGAGCCTCAACGGAGCCTCGTTGGCGGCCTCCGATTCGATGAACTTCGAGAGCAACGCCTGCAGGGCGTCGAAGTCGGCATCGAGCTGCCGGCGCGAATGGTCGCGGAAGCGTCCGGCCGCCTCGCTCAGCGCAAATCCGAGCACCGCGGTGCTGACGAGCCGCTCGACCTGGGCAACTCGGTCATCGGGGACCCCGGCATCGCCGAGTGCCCGGTAGACGGCGTCTCGAGTATGGCGGGCTTCGGCGGTCGTCGCCGGGCGTTGGAGCAGCAGGGGGAACACGCTCCGGTGCCGGCGGGCCGAGGCCCGGATGTTGCCGGCGAGCAGTCCGAGGCGATCGGACCACGAGAGCCCGGCGGGCGGGGGAGGGAACTCGGTGAGCAGCGCCTCCACCACCCCGTCGAGTAGGTCGGCCTTGTTCGCCACGTGCCGGTAGAGAGCCATGGCCGTGACCCCCAGGCGCTCGGCCACTCCCGCCATGGTGAGGGCTTCGAGCCCATGCTCGTCGGCCAGGGCGAGCGCCTCGGCCAGGACCTGCGTCCGATCGATGCGTGCCGGCCGTCCCACGACAGAGTTAGTATAGAGCATAAACTTATGAAGGTCCTCCTCACGGACGGCTCGGGGCTGACGGCCCGCCAGTGCGCCACGCGCCTCGCCGCCGCCGGACACGTCGTCGAGGTGCTGACCCCCGACCCGTTGTGCCTGTGCCGCTTCACACGCCACGTGGTCCGCCTGCACCGCGTCCCGCCCTACGGACCCGATCCCTTCGGGTGGCTGGATGCCGCACTCGACGTCTACGGCGCCGGCCGGTTCGACGTGCTGCTGCCGACTCAGGAGCAGGTGGCGGTCCTCTCGTGGGGGAAGAGCCGGCTCGACGCCGCCGGTGTCGCCACCGTCGTCCCACCCTTCGCCGCGTTGCTGACCGTGCAGGACAAGGTCTCCGCCGCGGCCACCTTGGGCCGTCTGGGGATTCCGCAGCCGATCTCGGCCACCGAGATCGAGGGATGGGACCGGTTCCCGGCCTTCGTGAAGGACCCGATCGGCACCGCATCGGGCGGCGTACGGCGGGTGGCCAACCGAGGCGAGCTGGCGCGGGCGGCGGCCGGCAGGACCCTGCTCGTCCAAGCCGGCGTCGAGGGGCGCCTGGCCATGTGCCAGGCGGTGTTCGACGCCGGGTCGCTCGTCGCCTTCCACGCCAACGAGCGCACGGCCGAGGGCGCAGGTGGAGGCGCCAGCCACAAGCGGGGCATCTCCCTACCCGAAGTGCGCCGATACTTCGAGGTCCTCGGTCGGGACCTGCGCTGGCACGGCGCCCTCTCCGCTGACGTGATCCTGGGCCATGGTGGACCGCTCTTCATCGACGTCAACCCCCGCCTGGTCGAACCGCAGAACGCCTACCTCAGCGGGGTCGACCTGGTCGGCTCGATGATGGAGCTGGCCGCCGGCAACCATCCCAGCGCCCAGCTGGAGGGCAGTGTGGGGGTGACGACCCACCAGCTGCTCTTGGCCGTGCTGGGCGCGGCCCAGCACGGGCACGGCCGCCGTCGCGTCGTAGGCGAGCTCGTTCATGCAGCGTTGAGACGCCGCGACTACCTCGGCTCGGCGGAGGAGCTCACCCCCCTTGACCGGGACCTGCGGAGCGCCGTCCCGGCGGCGATCGCCTCCGCCGCCACCCTGGTGGCACCGTCGAGCTGGACCTGGTTCGCCGCCGGGAGCGTCGCCAATTACGCGCTGAGCGCGCAAGGCTGGGAAGAGATCCTGCACGCCGAGCAACCCCAGCACCACGAGTCCTGAAGGCGTGCCGGCGCTGTGTAAGCAGACAAACAATCGGACCGGAATCAAGAGGTTTCCGTGAGTCGGTGAGTTTTGCCGGCCGGCCCTGTCGGCCGCTGTCCTACTCCGGCCAGCGCATCCTCCAGAGCGGCGCCACCGTACGGGCCCCGATCGGATCCCCGCTCGGTCGATGGAGAAGGTGCCGTCTGACGAGCCGATGACGGTGAGGGCGCCGGCTCGTCGTTGCTATTTGTCGATCTCTCGCCAATGCGGACGGCCGAAGAGTCGGGCAAGTCGAGCGGACAGCGACGTACCCTCCATGTTCGACAGATCGAGCTCCTCGACGGGCGGCCCGCTCGGAGCGGGGAGGGCTGCCGCCTGGTCGTCGCTGAGTGCGCAACGAACGACAGTGGTCGTAATGTCCGTGATCTGATCCCGATCGACGAATCGCAACCCGTGAGGGGTCTTGACGGACAACCCGTCGAAGAGGTCGAGCTCGGGGACCTGAAGCACGTGGTGAACAGTCCCGAACTGGGTTCCGGTCGAAGTGACCACCGGCGTGCCGACGGTTATGGCCTCGTAAGAGATCGGACGTCCGTCGTCCACTTTGGACCACCTTCTTGTGCGCGACCTACCTGATGTCAGGCCACAATAGCGAGGAACCACCTCGAGTTGTCCGCGTGAGGACCGGTCGTGAGCAGTTCTGCCGCCGGCCGGCGCATGTCGCTGTCCCCCAAAGGGCAAGATTCCTGGGTGAAGACGACCGACCTCGTCCTCCAGGTCAATGGGAGGCGGCATGCTTCGTCCACGAGACGGCGTGAGCGCCGGAGCCTTCTTCGCCGGCATGGCGAGATGACCAAGGGGAGGAAGCATGGGCACTGAGGTTCGGGTCGGCTCGCTGTCCGATTTGCTCGATGGCGAACTGACCGGGGTCGAGGTCAACGGGCACCGGCTGATCGTTGCGCGCCAGGGGGACGAGGTCCACGTTGCGCGCAACCGATGTCCGCATCTGGGTTTCTCGCTGACTCGCGGCCCCGGTGGGCTGAGGTACGGGGATGGCGTGGTGCAGTGCCCATGGCACAACTCCCGCTTCGACGTTTTCACCGGGGAGAACCTCGACTGGGTCACCGGCTTTGCCGGACGGTCGGTTCCGAGCTGGTCGCGGTCGGTGATTGCGCTGGGTCGCCGGCCCCGTGGCCTGGACACACTGTCGGCGACCGTCCGCGACGGGGATGTCTACGTGACCATCGAATAGAACGCCGAATCGCCACACCTGGCTGGATCGCACCGGACGGCATGACCGTCGCGGTCGATCAGGGCCGGTCGATGGCGGGCAGTGCATATGGTTTGCCGAGGCGCGATCCTTGCACCGACTCCTCCGCTGGAGGAGCCGAGACGATCGGCTCGTACGAGTAGGACGTAGTCAAGACGTGGTGCCACGACGTGGTCCACTTGGGGCAGGCTTGGAATTCCCGCCAGTGTGGTAGTCGAGGTCAACTCTGCTCGAGACCGTGGCGGAGCCCGGTCAGCACGTCCACGGCAGCGCGGAGCCGCTGAGCTTGGCCGAGTTGGCGCGTCTTCAAGAGGCGGTGCCGGTGGAGGATCCCGCCAAACTGACTGCACCAGTGTAGGACTCTGACGAGGAGTTGGACGAGTTCCTGGCCGACCTCAGGGCGTCGCGTGACGCCGCGGTCAGCTGAGCATTCGGTCGGTTCACGCCGCGGTGGCTGCCGTCGTCATCGACACCGCCGTCGCGTCACTCCTGCAGAAGTCCCGAACGCCGAGCTGGGTCCACCGTCACATCGTCGGCAATCGGGTCTGGCTCACGTTCGTCTCCGTGGCCGAGCTGTGGAAGTGGGCCGAGGTCCGCAGCGCGGGTTCCACGCGCTTCGCGCCTTCGCCCTCAGTGCCCAATACCGGGCTCGACCAGGGGGTCTGCTCGGAGCGGGCGACCGGAATCGAACCGGCGTCATCAGCTTGGAAGGCTGAGGTTCTACCGCTGAACTACGCCCGCTGGACCGTCCGGGCGCCCTTGGCGCCCCTGGGACCACGAGCAGTGTAGGCCCGGAGCGGGGCCCCGATGGGCCGGTCAGTGGCGGTCACGTCGGCGGCGAGCCAGGGCGTGGCTGCCCAGGGCGAAGGGCGGTGCTCGGCAAGTGCACCGGAGCCGGTACCGTCGTCGGGGTGCAGCCGATGTTCGAGCGGGTGGGCGGTGACAGGTTCTTCGTCTCCCTGGTGGACCGGTTCTACGAAGGGGTTGCCGGCGACCCGGTACTGCGCCCCTTGTACCCCGACGACCTCACCGAGCCCAAGGCCCACCTCGCAGCTTTCCTGATTCAGTACTGGGGTGGCCCCCGGAATTACAGCGAGACACGCGGGCACCCGAGACTGCGGATGCGCCACGCACCCTTCGTCATCGGTGACCTCGAGCGGGCCGCCTGGCTGCGGCACATGACCTCGGCCGTGAAGGCGGCCGGTCTCCCCGCACCCGATGAGGAGGAGCTCCTCGAGTACTTCACCATGGCGGCCCGCACCCTGGTAAACGCCGGGTAGGCGGTTGACCAGCGGGCTGCCGGATGCTCGTCCCCGAAATGCTCAGTCGCGGAACACCGGCCGACGACCCTCCTTGCGAGCCCGCACCGATTCCTCGAAGTTCTGGGTGGTGATGCGGACGAAGAGTTGGGCCGTTCCCTCGGCGTCCATATGGGTCTGGAGGCTCGAGGCGTCGAGGCCGTTCCACAGCATCCGCTTGGTCAGCTCGACCCCCGCCCGGCTCCAGCCGCAGATGTGCTCCGCCAGCTCGTAGGAGGCGTCGAGCAGCCGGTCTCCAGGCACCACCGCCGAGACCAGGCCGATGCGCGACGCCTCTTCGGCATCGATGTCGCGACCGGTGAGCATGATCTAGGCCGCCCGCGAGGAACCGATCGCCCGGGGGAGCAGGTAGCTCAACCCGAGCTCGGCGGCTGTCAGGCCGTTGTTGATACCGGCCGCCCGGAAGTAGGCAGTCTCCGACGCCAAGCGAATGTCGGTGGCCAGGGCCAGGCAGAACCCGCCGCCGATGGCCGGGCCGTTGACGGCGGAGATCACCGGCTGGTGCAGCCGACGCAAGGTGCGGACCACTTCGTCGAGCAGCTCCATCGACCGGAGGGCGATGGTCGGCAGCGTCAGGGAGTCCACGCCCGGAACGGTGCCCGGGTCCTCGAGGTCGGCTCCCGAGCAGAACCCGTGGCCGGCGCCGGTGAGGACGACCACGCGGACGTCGTTGTCCCGCCCGAGCTCCTCGAGGCGATGGCGGAGGGGCACCATCACGTCGAACGCCATTGCGTTCATACGCTCCGGCCGGTTGAGGGTCACCAGCGCCACCTCGGGCCTCGGTCGGTCGATTCGGACGAAGGACACCTCGAACCTCCCAGTCGCGGGACCCCGCAGCGTAGGCCGGGACCGCCCTGGTGCGCCCCGGACGTCCGAGCCACCAATGTTGACGTTGACGTAAGGGATCGTTACCGTCGACGACAATCGCCGGGAGAGTCCGGTCGGCCGCCGCCCTGGCCCATAGGCCCACAGAGGCGGGTGAGGCCGGGATCGTGGAGCAATCGACGGCAGGGAGACCGGTGGCCATCAACTCGAGCAGGCACGGCGAGCGGCGGGTGATCTCCGGGCGTGCCCGCCCGGAAGACCCCCACTACAAGTGGGTCGCGCTGTTCCTCACCACCCTCGGGATGCTGATGGCGAGCATCGACGGCACGATCATGCTGATCGCCCTGCCCAACGTCTTTCGAGGGATCAACCTCGACCCGCTCCAGCCGGGCAACAGCTTCTATCTGCTGTGGATGATCCTCAGCTTCCTCGTCGTGACCAGCGTCCTGGTGGTCAGCCTCGGACGCCTTGGCGACATTTTCGGCCGGGTGCGCATGTACAACCTGGGGTTCGCCATCTTCACCTTCTTCTCCCTGCTGTTGACCGTCACATGGATGTCGGGCCGGGCGGCCGGTGCCTGGCTGGTGGCGGTGCGCGTCCTCCAAGGGGCGGGAGCGGCACTGCTGATGGCCAATTCGGCGGCCATCATCACCGACGCCTTCCCGATGCACGAACGTGGCATGGCCCTGGGAATCAACCAGGCGGCCGCGCTGAGCGGCAGTTTCATCGGTCTGGTGCTGGGGGGCGTGCTGGCGCCGGTCAACTGGCGCTTGATCTTCCTGGTCTCGGTGCCGATCGGTCTGTTCGGGACGATCTGGGGCTACCGGGCGCTGTACGAGGTGGGCACCCGGCAGCGCGCCCACATCGACTGGGCGGGCAACCTGTCGTTCTTCCTCGGTCTGGTGCTGTTGATGATCGGCATCACCTACGGGATCGAGCCCTACCACGGGGACACCATGGGCTGGACAAGCCCGGCCGTGCTGACCGAGCTCTCCCTGGGTGTCGCCTTCCTCATGGTCTTCGCCGCCGTCGAGGTGCGGGCGGCCGAGCCGATGTTCCGCCTCCGGCTCTTCCGGTTGCGGGCCTTCACGAGTGGCGTGCTGGCGGGCTTCCTGGCTGCGCTCGGCCGTGGCGGCCTGATGTTCATGCTCATCATCTGGCTACAGGGAATCTGGCTCCCGCTGCACGGCTACGCCTTCAGCGTGACCCCGTTGTGGGCCGGGATCTTCATGTTGCCGATGACCGCCGGGTTCATCTTGGCCGGCCCCGTCTCGGGCACGCTGTCGGACCGTCTCGGCCCCCGTTCGTTCACGGTCGGGGGAATGCTCCTGTCCGCCGTCTCGTTCCTGCTGCTCGAGCTCCTGCCGATCGACTTCTCCTACTGGGTCTTCGGAATCCTCCTCTTCGTCATGGGGATCTCGATGGGCAGCTTCTCGTCACCGAATCGGGCGGCGGTCATGAACAGCCTTCCCGCAGGAGATCGGGGTGCCGGCTCCGGGATGAACACCACTTTCCAGAACTCGGCTCAGGTCTTGTCGATCGGTGTCTTCTTCTCGCTGATGATCGCCGGCCTGGCCACCTCGCTCCCTCACCATCTCTTTGCCGGGCTCGTCCACCAGGGCGTGCCGGCGGCGGCCGCACGCCGGGTGGCCGACCTGCCCCCGGTGGCCACCCTCTTCGCGGCGTTCCTGGGCTACGACCCTGTGCAGCACCTCCTCGGCAGCGGGGTGCTCTCGCACCTGACGACGGCGCAACGCGAGGTCCTCACGGGCCGCAGCTTCTTCCCCGGGTTGATCTCGGCGCCCTTCCGGCAGGGGCTGCGGGCGGCCTTCGACTTCTCGATCGTCGCCTGCCTGGTGGCCGCGGCCGCGTCGTGGAACCGCAAGCTTGCGGCCCGGCCCACCCTGGTCGAGGTGATCGCCGAGACCGGCGTGGCGGCGGTCGGGGAGCCCTCATGATGGTCCGACGCCAGACGGAGGTGCCTGCAGGTGCCCACCTCCGGATCGGCGAGGTGGCCAAGCTCACCGGGCTCACCACTCGCACGTTGCGCTATTGGGAGGAGCTCGGGCTGCTCAACCCGAGCGGGCGTCGCCAGAGCGGCGAGCGTCTCTACGCGCCCTCCGACATGGCGCGCGTCGGACGGATCCGTGACCTTCAGGAGCTCCTCGGGTTCTCGTTGGCTGAAGTGCGGGTGGTGCTCGACACCGAGGACGTCGATGTGTTGGACCGAGTCCGAAGCGAGTACCCGGTGGTCGACGACTACCGCCGCGTCCGGCTGGTCGACGACGCCATCGAGGCGAACGATCGTCTGCTGGCCCGACTCGACACCACCCTCGAGCGCATCCAGGCCTTTCGGGACGAGCGGGCTGTCAAGGGGCGGCGCCTCCGCGAGGTGCGCCGAACGCTCGGGGACACCTGAGCCCTCCTCCTCGACCAGCGTTCACACCGGGCTCGGACATGCTCGCCGCCGGCGCCGGGGTCTCATGGCTGCCTGCCGTTGCCGGACGCCGAATCGTCGCGGCGTGACCGCGAACGACGTGGTGCCCCGGTGGCGCCGAACTGACGGAGGATCCGCCAGACCTGGCTCGGGTGGTAGGCCACGCCGGAGACCTGTGTGATGAGCTCGCGGGCCGAGCGGACCGTCCAGTTGCAGCCGTCGAATCCCAGTTCGGATGGTGGCCGGTCGAGGGCTGCACGGATCTCTGCCAACTGTGCGGCGGTCAACCTCGGTCGTCGCCCGATGGTGCCCGCCACCAGCGCCTCACGCCCGCCCTCGCGCCACCGGGCGTGCCAGCGCGACACCGTCTGGTGGCTCACCCCGAGCCGTCGGGCGACCTCGGCCTGGTGTACGCCGGTCTCGAAGAGCGCGGCGGCTGTCATGCGCCGGGCCTCGAGTCGCTCCGGGTCGTTGGGGGTGCTCTCATCGGGTGGCAGGGACGTCATGGGGGTGCGTCGACCATCGCCGGCGCCGCTGCGCTCACGGGTGCTCATCGGGTGGGATCTGGCACCTCATTCCGCAATGCCGCACCGCATTGTGCAATGAATAACGAAAAATGAGTCCGGATGTGACGGTCTAATTGCGGAGATATGCCGTTGACTCCCATAGGAGTGCACCGTACACTCAACAGTAGCAAGCGCAGTTGCAGAGCTCCCAGCAAGGGCGTTGAGATGCGCCATCCCTTCGAGAGTCTTGCATTGAAGTGCAGTAAATGGGTCATTCGCCTGGTACTAGTGGTCCTCAAAAGGAGGATGGATTATGTCGCCCCGCGGCGAGAAGGCCAGCCCGTGCTGGGATCAAGCATCACCGGCAAGGCAATTCCTAAAGGTCGGCATGGCCGCCGGCATCCTGTCGGGAACCTCCGCCGCCCCTGGCTTGGACCACGAACGGAATCAGTTGCTCGGGGTGAAGGTCTGGTGACCCTCGCATTCATCGCCGGGTCCGACGCCTGGCCAGTGGTGGTTGCGTGCGTACCGGTGGCACTCGTGATCACGACGTGACATCGCTACTCACCCGGGGGCGCCGTCCGTAACGCCACCACCGACGCTCGGATTCGACCAGTTCCTGGCATGGGTGGGCGAGCAGTTCGACCGCAGAACGGTTGGTTCCGACGAGGAGCTGACCTCTCTGACCGGAGGCGACCAGCCGGCGCTGCATCTCTTCTTGCGGCGTGCCGGTGCGCTGTGTGGCCGGGCACATCCGGCGACGGGTGACCTGTTCTCCATCAGAACCGTCGGGCACCTGTACTTCTATTACCTGTATACGGACTCGACACCCTCGCCGGAGGAATGATGATTCAAGCTCTACCTCCGCAACGACCGCTACTTCGACGGTGCCTACTGGGACCAACTGATCCCGGCCATCTCTACGGGGGACGCCGAGGAGTTCGAACGTCGGAGCGGGATCCTCGGCGAGCCGGGACAGCGGGAGGACTGAGATGTTGGTCGACCTGCTGACCCCGGGAACCCGGGAGGTTCGCCTGCGCTTTCCCGACGAGGGCGTCGACCTCACGCTGGGAGAGGTGTGGCGGCGGGGGGCGGCGGTGGGTCGCTGGTCGTCGACCCGGTCCAGCCGGGCGGTGGCGATGGTCCTGACCAACAGCGCCACCTGTGTGACGGTGCTGGTGGGTGGGATCGTCCACGGCCTGCATCTGGTTTCGTTGCCGCCGCCGTGGCCGGGGGTCGACGCCCACTGGTACGGAGAGTTCGTGGCCACCTGTTGTCGACAGGCCGGGGCCGAGGTGCTCGCGGTGGACGCCCACCACCTCCCGCTCCTGCCGCCGGTGCCGGGGATCGCGGTGACCTCCTTCGAAGAGGTACTGGCCCGCCGTGGCGGAGGGGAGGGGGAGCGGGAGCCGTTCGTGCTCACCCAGTTCACCTCGGGCAGCACCACCGACCCCAAGGGGGTCGTGCTCGACGAGCCGACCATCGCCAGCAACGTCCGGGCCATCCTCGAATGGCTCCGACCGGAACGGGGGGCGGGTGCGTGCTCCTGGCTCCCGCTCTCGCACGACATGGGACTGATCGGCATGTTCCTGTCGGCGTTGGCGGGTGGCGGTCGGGACTGGGCGAACGGCAGCGACGTGGTGATCCTCACTCCCGAAGGGTTCCGGCGCGATCCGCGTCGTTGGCTGCAGGCCTGCGCCGCCTACCGGAGCGCGGTGACGGCGACGCCGACCTTCGCCCTCGACATGGTCATGCGTCGACCGGCCGGCGAGGTCGATCTCAGCGCGCTGCGTACCTGCATCGTCGGCGCCGAGCCGGTCCGAGCCGAGACACTGCGGCGCTTCGAGCGGGTATACCGGGCCCAGGGTTTCGGGCAGGAGACGTTCTCCCCGGCCTACGGATTGGCCGAGTGCACCTTGGCGGTGGCGGGTGTGGCCCCGGGGGACCGCTGGTGCTCGAGGCCGGTTCCACCCTGCACGGACAGTGGTGTTGGCGGCGCCGGGAGGGTGGGCGAGGCGATCGTGGTCTCGTGTGGCCGTCCGCTACCGGGGGTGGAGGTGCGAGTCGCCGGCTCCGAGCCGGTCGGGACCGTCGCCGTCCGTGCCAGGTCGGTGGCCCGCGCCTACGCCGATGGCGCACCGGTGGTGACCGAGGGTGGCTGGTTCTCCACGGGCGACATCGGTTGGCTCGAGGACGGGCAGCTCTACGTGATCGGACGTCGGGACGACCTGTTTCGAGTGGCGGGGCGCAACGTGCACGCCGTCGACGTGGAGCAGGTGGTGGGCGAGGTCCCCGGCATCCGTCCAAGCCGGGTTGCCGCGGTGCAGCCCGGTGCCGACACCCTCGTGGTGATGGCGGAGATCGAGCGGTCCGGAGGTGTGGGCGACCGGCAGATCCGGCGGATGGCCGACCAGGCGCGGCGGGAGGTGGCGAGACGCCTGGGAGTCTCACCGGACCTGGTGATCCTCGTGCCGCGAGGCCGATTGCCCGTCACGGCCAGCGGAAAGCCGCGACGAGGTGCGGTGCGCCAGGCGATGGCCGGCTATCGCCCCGGGGACGACGGGTGCTGAGCCTCTCCGAGTACTACGGCCACCGATCTCCTCGTGGGTCCGGGCGGGCCCAGGGTGACGGTGTCGCTCGGGGGCTTCCTCGGGCTCGAGCGTGACGACTTCTGGGAGGACCTGGTCCCGCAGCCCGCGGCACCCCCACCGTCATCCCCTGGTCGGCGTCGGCCCGGGGAGGCGGGATGCCCTCGAGGGGCACCGGTGGTCAGCGTGACGACCGGAGGCTGGCCGCCTCGAACGTCCGCTCGGCGTCGTCGAGCGGGACGGCCATGGTCGGGGCGATGGGGCGGTGGGAGCCGGCGGCCAGGTGGACCGCCGTGCCGACGGCCACGAACTGCATGATCCGGGCGCTGTGCCCGAGCGGCCCTTCACGCAGTCGCACCCCGATCACCCCGTCGGCACCGGCGTCGCTCCCTGCCCGCTGCATCCTGGCCATGGCGCCCTCACGTGCCAGGTAGAGCGCCTCGGTCAGGTGGGGGAGCTCGGTGTTCTGCCCCTGTTGAGCCGCCCACTGGCGGGCGGTCCGGCGGGGGGCCACCACGAAGCTGGCCCCGACGACCAGGGAAAGGGGCCACCATCCGGCTCTGGTGAGCAGGGCGAAGTCGCGGGCGGACAGGTCGGAGATGAACTCGAACCCGGCCTGGTGATGATCGACCCGGCGAACGGCGGTGCCGGTGAGCTCGATGCTGATGTGGTGAGCGGCCACCCGCATCTCGATCTCCACGCCGACCACCCCTGAGCCCCCCGCCTGTGCGCACTCCTCGCGCATCTGCTGGGCGGCCTCGGCGAACGCCCCCGCGAAGGCGCTCGACGCTTCGGCGATCTCGCCGGTCTGCCACTGCCACGCCCCCCACGGGATGGACCACCACGAGACCCCGAACACCAGGTCGACCGGCTCCCATCCGACCGAGTGCAGCAGGAGCGTCTCGTCGATGGAGAGGTCCGAGGTCACGCCCCGGCCGCCCGGCGGCGCGGCGGACAGGGCGGCCATCGCCTGGTGCAGCCCGGCCTGAGGGTCCCGGCCCGGCCCGAGGTCGGTGTGCCGGGTCACCGCAGGCGGACCACCGGCTCGGGCTCGGGCAACGGGTCGAAGTCCTTGAACCGCCGGACCCTGGTGCCCTTGATCGTGCAATGGACGGCCAGGTCGCCCTCCCCGATCTCCTGCTCGAACTCCGTGACGGTGGCGCCGTGGAGGGCGTCGCCGCCCAGCTGGCGGCGGAGATGCTCGCGGGCCAGGTGGCGGGCCGCCCGCTGCGCCTTGCCGACCTGCACGATCGCCCCGACCCCGGGGGCCCCGCCCGACCAGGTGCCGGCGCCCGATCCCGAGAGCTGCAGCCGGGTGATGCAGTAGCCGAACATCTGGACCGAGCTCAAGGCGGCGACCACGCCGACCGGTGCGTAACCCGCCTCGATCAACTTGGCCAGGCGCTGTCCGGCCAGGAAGGTGGAGAAGGGCGGTGACGGCCGGGGGGCGCCCGGGACCACGACGGCCGTGCCACGGATCGAGAACTCGGCCGCTCCGGTGCCGGCCAGGTAGTGCATGTCGTCGGTGACGCCGATCACTCCGTGGGCCCCGAGCGCCTCCGCCTCTTCGATCATCCGGGTGTAGGCGGCGCCCCACGCCTCGGCCCAGCTCCGCTCCACCCAGGCCTGCTCGAAGTTGTAGCCGTAGACCCGGTGCTCGCCCGCCACGAAGCCGTGCGGGCAGCGCCATCCCTCCGAGTACTCGCCCGGGCCGACCCGCGGTCCCACCATGGCTCCCATGCCCGCGGCCGGAGAGAACCCGGCGCCGTAGTAGCCGATCCACCGCCATTGCCTGACCGAGAAGCCCTGGACGTAGCCGGCGGGCTCGAACCCCAGGGCGAGCGAGGTGGCGAGGTCCGGCACCGAGAGAGCGGACGACCAGGCGCCGTGCCCGAGGCGCCGGGCGGCGGCCTCGGGCAGCACCTCGTCGGGCACGCCGCCGTCGGGCACGCCGCCGTCGGGCTCGGCCGTCTCGTTGGGCCCTTCGGAGAGGTTGCCCTCGCCTGCGGCCGACTCGGGGGTGGTCACCCGTCGAGCGAGATGACGGTGCGGGGCTCGGGGATCCGGTGGTCGTCCGCCGCCCGGGCCACCGCAGTCCCCAAGGAGAGGAACTCGATGGTGTGGTCCCCCCACATGTGGGTCTTCTCCTCGAGCCGCACGCCGACGATGCCGGCGGCGCCCAACTCGTTTGCCTCGACCTGCATCCTGGTCATGGCCAGCTCGCGCGCCTCGTAGAGGGCCTGGGTGAAGTTGGGCAGCTCCACGTTCTGTCCGGCGGTGCGCAGCGTCTGGCCCAGGCCGCGGTGGGCGATGTGGTACACGCAGGTGCCCATCACCAAGCCGAGCGGGACGTGCCCGGTCTGCATGAGGGTCCAGAAGTCCTGCCCCGACAGGTCGGAGGTGAACGGCTTGCCCTGGTTGTTGCGATAGGAGTGGCCGTCCTCCGCCTTCACCGCCGTGCCGACGGCGATGAACTCGGCCGTGTCCGAGCCCCACTCGTAGTAGTTGACGTCGAGCCGGACGCCCACCACCCCGTCGGCCCCCAGCTCGTCCGCCTCGGCGTCCATGCGGTTCATGGCCAGCTCCCGGGCGTTGTACATGGCCCCGGTCAGCTTGGCCAGCTCCTGGCTCTGGGACCACCGCCTCGTCTGGATCCCCAGGTGGTAGATGGAGCTCCCCATGACGAAGCCAAGTGGATGGAAGCCGACCTCCTTGATGAGGAGGAACTCGTTCACCGAGAGGTCGGAGGTGAACATCCCCTTGTGCCCGGGGCGGTCCTCGAGCTCGGCCAGTCGGCGGGCCGCGTCGGGGGGCAGATCGGGCAGCGAGGACCCGGTCGCCGTCCTCGAAGGCAGTTCGCCCGGCGTCGGCCCATCCCCGGTTCCGCCGGTCGTGTCCTGGTCGGTCATGCTCCGTCTCCGATCACCATCGACTCGAGCGCCTGCCGCGTGGCCTGGCTGGTGGCGGCTTCTTCGCGTAGGGCGGTCAGCAGCCGGCGCAGCCACTCGTCGGCGGTGACGCGGCTCGAGCGGATTCGGATCCCGCCGCTGCTCCGGGCGACCGTGCACTCGAGGCGGTCGTCGTTGACCTCGGCCGTCAGCTGGTCGTCCCCCAGGGTGACGGTGACGCTGCGGACCTCTTCGGACCGCCGCAGCCTGCCGGACTTCCGCTCGACCTTCATCCGGTCGCCCAGCGCGCCGGCCAACCGGTTCACCAGGACCCGCAGAAGGATCCGGACGTCCCCACCGTCCGCCTGCAGCGACGACGCCAGCAGGTCGAGGTCGAGGTCCGCGTCTTCCATGGCTTCAGGCTATCCCCCAACTGGTCCGGACGGACCCTGCGGGGGGCGCGGGCCACCGCCGGAGGGCCCGGGACGACCGACCTCCGGGCCGAACAGCCGGTAATCGGCCGTCGTGCCTGCGGCTTCGGGCCCGGCGAGCCGGTTGCCGTGGGCGCGCAAGCGGCGGGGCGCCGGGTCGGCCGAGCCGTCGAGGGGGAAGTAGCCGGGCACCTGGCGGTGGGACGAGTCGAGGTAGACCTTGGCCTCCGGCGGTCCGGCGAACCGACCGTGGCTCCAACGGACCTCCACGTGGCCCACCACCTCGAGCGGCTCGCCGGTGTCCTTGTCGCGCACCTGGGCGGCCCAGCCCACCCTGGGCTGCCCGCCGGGCTGGGCGGCGAGTTGCAGGTCGACCAGTCGGAAGCGCTGCCGCCAGTCCCAGGGGGTGGCGATCCGGAGCCGGAGCAGGTGGTCGGCGGCGGCGCCCAGCACGAAGTAGGGGGCGCTTCCCATGCGCAGGAGCCGCCAGAGCATCGCCTGGCGCTCCTCGAGGGTGGCGAGGCCGGCTCGCCACCGCACGGCCGAGGCCTCGGACACGGTCCGGGCCAGCTCGAGGTAGCGGTCCTCTGCCTCGTCGGGCCAGCCGGCCCGCAGGGCGCCGGCCAACCGGCGGCGCCCTGCGGCGTCGAGGCCGCCGATCTCCGGAGGCGCCACCTCCGGGCCGAGGGCCCTGCGTACGGCCAGATAGAGGTTCCGGTAGGCCGGTCCGGCCACTTCCTGGTACCAGTCGAGGCCGTCAGCCCGGCGGCGGCCGTGCCTCCCGACCAGCAGGTCGTCGAAGAGGTGGGCCGGGGAGACGTTGCACAGGATGCGGGACAGGTACTTGCAGCTCACGAGGTAGACGTGGTCGACCCGGAGGTCGATCGGGGCCACCTCGTCTCCGGGGGCCCGCTGCGAGCCCTTCCAATCGATGCGCAGGGGACGGCGCCGCCGTAGGGCCTCGGGCGACGACAGGAAGGCCGCGCCGTTGGCGAAGGCCGCCTCGAACTCCGGGTCGAACCACCCGCCGGACCGGAGCCCCTGCAACTGGTCCCAGATCCCGGGGGTCACGTCGGCCATGGCGGCGGGCCGGGCGTCGAGGGCCTCGTCCAGCGACCGGTACCCGAGCATGCCGAGCCCGGTGACCAGCTCGGTGACCAGTGTCCGGCGATCGGGCACGCTCAACCCCCGCAGACGACGAGGCGTGAGGTGGGGGGGGGGGTGGGGCGTCCCTCGGCCATGGTGCGGGACGACGCTACCCGGGGCGCGTGGTAGGACCGGGGACCGGTTCCCCCACCTGCGGCTCCGGGAAGGTGTGCTCCGGGTGCGCGCCTGCCGTTAACGTAAACGGTAAGTCCAGTGGGAGGGAGATGGAGACGGCGTGGCGCAGACCGGGTTGATCGGCAACGGGCGGCCGGGCCCGGCCGAGAGTGGGGACGGCTACAAGTGGGTGGCGCTCTCCAACACCACCCTCGGGGTGCTGATGGCCACCATCGACATGTCGATCGTGCTGATCGCCCTTCCCGACATCTTCCGGGGGATCAACATCGACCCGCTGCGTCCGGGCAACAGCTTCTACCTGTTGTGGATGATCCTCAGCTTCATGGTGGTCACCAGCGTGCTCGTGGTCAGCCTGGGACGGCTGGGGGACATGTTCGGCCGGGTCCGGATGTACAACCTCGGGTTCGCGGTCTACACGTTCTTCTCGCTGCTGCTCACCATCACATGGATGAGCGGTGCCGCAGCCGCCCTGTGGCTGGTCGTCATGCGGGTGTTCCAGGGGGTTGGCGCCGCTTTCCTGATCGCCAACTCCTCGGCCATCCTGACCGATGCCTTCCCCGAGCACCAACGGGGCATGGCGCTCGGCATCAACCAGGTGGCCGGCATCAGCGGCTCGTTTCTCGGCCTGGTGCTCGGAGGGCTGCTGGGTCCGATCGCCTGGCGCCTGGTCTTCCTGGTGTCCGTGCCCATCGGCCTGTTCGGCACGGTGTGGGCGTACATGACGCTCCGCGAAGTCCCGTGGCGTGAGCACGGTCACATCGACTGGCCCGGAAACGTCACCTTCGCCCTGGGGCTGGTCGGGGTGATGATCGGCATCACCTACGGCATCCAGCCCTACGGCGGTCACACGATGGGGTGGACCAGCCCGCTGGTGATCGGCGCCCTGTCGGCTGGTGTGGCGTTGCTGGTCGCCTTCGCCGTGATCGAGACCAAGGCGCCGGACCCGATGTTCCGCCTGCCCCTCTTCAAGATCCGGGCGTTCAGCGCCGGCAGCCTCTCCACCCTGCTCGCCTCCATCGGGCGGGGCGGGCTGATGTTCATGCTGATCATCTGGCTGCAGGGTATCTGGCTGCCCGAGCACGGCTACGACTTCGCCCGCACCCCGCTGTGGGCGGGGATCTACATGCTGCCGCTGACCGCCGGCTTCCTCATCGCCGGGCCGGCGTGCGGCATCCTCTCCGACCGGTTCGGTGCCCGCCCGTTCGCCTCCGGCGGCATGGCGGCGGCGGCCGTCTCCTTCGGCCTGCTCGAGCTGTTGCCCGTCAACTTCCCCTACTGGGCGTTCGCCGCCCTGCTGCTGCTCAACGGGCTCGCCATGGGCGCCTTCGCCGCCCCGAACCGGGCCGGGGTGATGAACAGCCTCCCTCCCCAGCACCGGGGCGTCGGCTCGGGCATGAACTCGACCTTCCAGAACGCGGCGCAGGTGCTGTCCATCGGCATCTTCTTCACCCTCATGATCGTGGGCCTGGCCTCGTCGCTGCCGGCCGCCCTGTACCACGGCCTGGTGAGCCACGGGGTCCCGGCGGTCGACGCGGCCCGGGTCTCCCACCTGCCACCGGTGTCGACCCTCTTCGCCGCGTTCCTCGGGTAC
>DAHUYA010000148.1 GCA_027315445.1 Acidimicrobiaceae bacterium
GTCTTCCGGATCCCGTGCGGTGGGGGCGCGCACCTCGGGCGGCCGCGGTGCCGGGGAGGGGGAGGGGAGGTTGATCCGCTCCGAGCGGCCTCCGCTGCCGCTCATCGCCCTCATACCGGTGTTCGTGTGTCGGCGGGGGAACGTAGCAAGGTTCGGACGCCCGGTGCCAATCGAGGGGCCCCCGCCCCGCCATTTCAAGGGTATGACCAGGGAAAACACGTTCGTGGCGCCCGGGGTCGCGGGCGTGGGTGGCCGGACGGTCGGTCAGGTGCGAGGCAGGGCGGCGGCCAGTCCGGCCAGTGCCCGGCGGACCAGCTCGTCGGTGTCGGGGTCGGTGTCCTCGCGGACGCCGGTCAGGGGGGTGAGGGAGGCGAAGCCGGCCGCCACCAGGGCGCCGTCGTCCTCGGGGTCCTCGTCGCCGACGTCGCCGAGGGTCGGGACGGCCGCACCGAGCTGAAGACGGATCTCGCCCTCCTCGCCGTCGTCACGGCGCAGGAGCCGGTCGTCCACCGGCTCCCCCCGACCGTCGCGGTCGGCGGCGGACTTGATGATGCCGGCGGTGCTGATCCGTCCCCTTCGCACCCCGCGCAGCTCCTCGAGCGGGAGTGACGGCACGTTGAGATTGAGGACGGTTCGGGCCGGTGCCGCCGCCAGCGCCGGCAGCACTTGCACGGCGATCGTGGCCGCGGTCTCCCAGCACTCCGGGGTGATGCCCGAGCGCATCGAAACCGCCAGCCCGCGCATGCCGAGCTGCGCGCCGGTGAGCGCCGCGCCCACCGTGCCGGAGTGGAGCACCGAACGACCAACGTTCACCCCGAGGTTGATCCCGGACACGACCATGTCGGGTCGGGGGCCGAACCCCCCGAGCGAGCCGACGATCACCGAGAGGGCCGGAGAGGCGTCGAGTCCGAAGACCGGGACGTCGTCCGCCCCCTCGATGTGGAAGGAGCGGTAGGCGATGGCCTCGCGCTCGTAGACCGTGCCGACGGCTGCCGCCGCGCCGCTGTGGTTGGCGAGCGGGGCCACCACGACGACCTGACGGTCGTCGGGGTCCCCACCCTGGGCGGTGCCCTGGGCCCGCCATTCCGCCAGGGCGCGGGTGATGGCGGCCAGGCCGGGGGCGTGCACGCCGTCGTCGTTCGTCACCAGGATGCGCACGCGCCAGTACGATACCGCCGACCGCACGCCCGCCGACCGAGGTGCCATGAGCTCACCGCAAGCCGTCACACCCCGTTCACCCACCGGCGTGCAGTGGATGGTCGGTCATGGTCGCCAGCAGCTGGTGGTCACCGAGGTCGGGGCGACCATGCGGTCCTACACCGTGGACGGCCGGCCCGTGCTCGACGGGTTCGAGCCCGACGACTGGTCGCACAGCGGCCGGGGGCAGGTGCTCGCACCGTGGCCCAACCGCCTGGGCGACGGCCGCTACGAATTCGCCGGCCGCAGCGCCCAGGCGGCGCTCGACGAGCCGGCACGAGGCAACGCCATCCACGGCTTGGTGCGGTGGCTCCCCTGGCAGGTGGAGGCGCACGCCCAGAACGTGGTGGTGCTGGTCTGTGCGCTCCATCCCTCGCCCGGGTATCCCTTCTGCCTCACCCTGCGGATCGAGTACCGGCTCGGTCGGGAGGGCCTGTCGGTCACCACCTCGGCCCGCAACGACGGGGACGGCCCGGCGCCGTTCGGGCTGGGTTTCCACCCGTACCTGACGGTCGGCACCACCACCGTGAACACGGCGATCCTGCAGCTGCCGGGCACCCGGCGGCTGGTGCTCGACACCCGAGCCCTGCCGACCGGCGAGGTGCAGGCGGTTGCCGGCACCGAGCACGACTTCACCGCGCCGAGGGCGATCGGGCACACCCGGCTCGACACCGCGTTCACCTCGCTCGAGCGGGACGGCGACGGGCTGGCATGGGCGTCGCTCGCCGATCCGAACGGCGAGTGCTCGGTATCGCTGTGGGTGGACCGGCACTTCGGGTACCTCATGTGCTACACGGGCGACACTGTCGAGGAGGCTTTGCGGCGACGGACCTCGGTGGCTGTCGAGCCGATGACCTGCCCGCCCGACGCCTTCCGGTCGCACGAGGACGTGGTGTCGCTCGAACCGGGCCAGTGGTGGGAGGCGAGCTGGGGCCTCCGGCCGGGCTGAGTCGTCGGGAGGGGGCTCACGTCAGCCGGCGGATCGGTCGCCGGCCGTACCAGAGGGCGGCTGCATCGCCCACCGGAGGCCGGCGCAGAAGATCCGCAGGGCCGGCACGCTCAACACGTCGAGCACCGGGAGGGTCGGGAGGGTGAGCTCGCGGCGGGCCCACAGGGGGAGCAGCCCCACAGCGGCGTTGACGATGAGGGCGTAGACCAGGCGGTCCTCGGGCCGGCGCGCCACCCCCCTCAGGAGGAAGTCGCGGGCGTGGCGTGCCTGGGCGCCGGCGTAGAGCTCGGGCCGGAGCCGGCGGAAGTAGGCCTCCATCTCCTCGGCGGTGCGGGGCACCCACTCCGCACCGAGCTCGAAGGCGACCGGCGCGGTCTCGGCGTAGTAGCGGTCGGCTTCGGCGGCCGTCAACCGGAGGGTCCCGAATCGGCGGGAGGCCTGGAGGAAGCTCCACATCTCGGCGGCGTGGACCCAGGTGACGAGGTCGGGGTCGCAAGCCGAGTAGGGACGGCCGTCGGGCGCGACGCCCCGCACCCGGAGGTGGACCCGTTTGACCGTGTCGATCGCCTGGCGGGCCTCCTCGGAGGTGCCGAACGTCGTGTACCCGACGAAGGCGGCGGTGCGTCGCAGCCGGCCCAGGGGGTCGTCCTCGTAGCGGGAGTGCTCGGCCACGCCGGCCATGGCCAGCGGGTGCAGGCTCTGGAGGAAGAGGGCGGTCAAGCCGCCGATCAGCATCGAGGGAAGGTCGCCGTGGACCCGCCGGGCCACCGCGGCGGGGTCGAGGTACGCCTCGGCGGGGTCGGTCACCGCCCTAGACGGTCTCCCGGTCGCACCGAGCGACCGTCGCACGTCGCGCCGGAGGTCCTCGCGCACGGGCTCGGTCAGGTTCTCGAGCAGCCGCATGGGGGTGGTGGCGACCTGGGCGCCGAGCGAGGCGGCGCGTTGGAGGGGTGAGGTCACGAACTCGGTCCCTCGCCGCCGCCGCCCACCGGACCAGCTTCGCGCGACCGCCGGGCGGTCACGGTGCAGGGCTGGGTACATTCACCGCATGCGGGTGGTGGTCTACGGGGCCGGCGCGGTCGGCGGGGTGGTCGGCGGGATGCTCCAGCGGCAGGGACACCGGGTGAGCCTGATCGCCCGCGGCCGGCACCTCGAGGCGATCCGGGACCATGGCTTGATCCTCGAGCGACCGGGCGGGCGCGAGCAGCTCCCGGTCGAGGCGGTCGAGGACCCGGCCGCCCTCGACTGGAACGAGCCCGCGGTGGTGCTGCTGGCGGTCAAGGGCCAGGACACCGACGGGGCACTCGACTCGCTGTGCCGGGTGGCACCACCCGGGACGCCCGTGGTCTGCGCCCAGAACGGGGTGGAGAACGAGCGGCGGGTGTTGCGCCGTTTCGAGCACACCTACGGCATGGCCGTGGTCTGCGCCGCCACGCAGCTCGATCCCGGGGTGGTGCAGGCCCATTTCTCCCCGGTCACCGGCGTGCTCGACCTGGGGCGTTTCCCCCACGGTGTCGATGCCACCGCGACCGCCGTGGCCGAGGCGCTCACCACCGCCGGTTTCGACGCCGAGGCGCGCCCGGACATCATGCGCTGGAAGTACCGCAAGCTGCTGCACAACCTGGCCAACGCCGTGGAGGTGCTCTGCGGGCCCACGGAGCGGGCGAGCGAGCTGGCGTCCCGGGCCAGGGCGGAGGGCGAGGTGGTGCTGGCTGCCGCCGGGGTCGAGGTCGCCAGCGTGCAGGAGGACCGTGACCGGCGGGGACGACTCCTCTTCGGCGAAGCCGGCGTGCTGTCGGCGACCGAGAGCGGTGCGTGGCGCGGCGGCTCCACCTGGCAGAGCGTGATGCGCGGGGGCGGCGTCGAGGTCGACTACCTGAACGGCGAGATCGTCCTCCTGGGCAGGCTCCATGGCGTGCCCACTCCGGTCAACGCGATGCTGCAGCGCCGGACGGCCGAGCTCGCCCGATCGGGCCAGGGTCCGGGACGCTGGGCGCCCGAGGCGCTGCTGGCCGAAGCCGAGGCCGAGGGGGCGCGAGGGGACTGAGCCCGTCGTCTGCGGCCGGGCTCACTCGTGGTGGAGCGCGGCGCGAACCTCTTCGAGCGGATCGGGGGGCGGGGCCCCCGGCGTCTCGATCCGGAGGCGGTGCAGCGTGCCGGAGAAGGCCGCGGGCGGCCGGTAGCGGTCGGAGACCGGGAACCCGGTGTCGTACCCGAGTCGAAGGGACGCTCCGCCGTGCTGTATCGCCATCGGGAGCATGCCGGGCACCGGGAGGGTGCCCACCGACCTGTCGTCGTAGAGGAGCGTGAAGTCGCCCGTCTCCCCCCGCCGCATCCGGTAGAACACTGCCAGCTCGTGGTCACCCTCGGGCACCTGTTCCCCGGCCGTCACCTCGAGCATCTCCCCCGCCCGCGAGAACGCGAACACCAGCCGGCCGTTGGCGACGAAGAGGGCGAACCCCCCGTGCCAGTCCCCGAGGGCGCACAGCACGCCGTCGGCTCCCGCGGGGACGGTCGCCTCGGCGGTCAACCGAAAGCCCCCGAACAGCGGGGGGATCGACTCGTCGCCGATCGGACCCGCCCCCGGGCGGTAGGACCGTGCCGGTCCGGGTGGCCACGCCGGCGGGATGAGGGCGCCCACCCGCTTGATGAACGTGTCGTCGATCGGGAGGACCTGGTTGCGCCCTGCCTCCGCCAGCCACAGCTCCTGCAGCTGGCGCAGCACGTCGGGGTGCGCCGACCCCAGGTCGGTGTGCTCGGAGAAGTCGGTCTCGAGGTCGAAGAGCTCCCAGCGGTCCTCGGCGAAGTCCCGGCTGCCCGTGGCCAGCTCCTCCTCGTCGAGGACGCCGGTCGAGATGTGGTCGGTGGTCGCCTTCCACCGACCGTGCACGATCGAGCGGGAGCCGAGCATCTCGAAGTACTGGGTGTCGCGGGGGGAGGGCGCGTCCGGGCTGGCGAAGGTGGGGACCAGGCTGGCGCCGTCCACCGGCTGCTGGGTGACGCCGTCCACCACGCCCGGGGCCTCGAGCCCCGTGGCATCGAGGATGGTCGGCATGAGGTCGACCACGTGGGCGAACTGCCCGCGGATGCCCGGGGAGGTTATGCGTTCGGGCCAGTGGACGACGAGGGGGGTGCGGGTCCCCCCGAGCCAGGTGTACCGCTTCCAGAGTCGCATCGGGGTGTTCCCCGCCCAGGCCCAGGCCCACGAGTAATGGTTGTAGGTCCGGGGCCCGCCCCACTCGTCGAGGGCGGCCATGTTGTCGGCCGCGGACTCCGGGATCCGAGCGGTGAAGCGGTGCTCGTTGACGCTCCCCATCCGCCCACCTTCGGCGCTGGCGCCGTTGTCCGAGAAGAGCAGCACCAGGGTGTTGTGGAGCCGCCCGAGCTGGTCGAGCGCGGTGAGCAAGCGGCCGATCTGGGCGTCGGTGTGGGCCAGGAACCCGGCGAAGACCTCCTGCTGGCGGGCGTGCATCCGCTGCTCGTCAGCCGAGAGGTCGTCCCAGGCGTCGACCCAGCTCGGACGGGGCGTGAGCACCGTGCCGGGCGGGACCACACCCGAGGCCAACTGCCGTTCGAAGGTCTCGGCCCGCCAGGTGTCCCACCCCTTGTCGAACCTCCCCCGGTAGGGCTCGACCCACTCGGGGGCCACGTGGTGCGGGGCATGGGTCGCGCCGAGCGCGAAGTACAGGAAGAACGGCTTCCCCGGCGCATTGTGCTGCTGGTCGGTGACCAACCGGATGGCCGTGTCGGCCAGGTCCTCCGAGAGGTGGTAGCCGTCGGCGTAGGTGGCGGGCGGGTCGACGTAGTGGTTGTCGGAGACCAGGTTCGGCGACCAGTGGTTGGCGTCACCCTGCAGGAAGCCGTAGTAGCGCTCGAACCCCGTACCGAGGGGCCACTGGCCGAAGGGTCCGGCCGCGCTCCGCTCGAAGCGCGGCACGAGGTGCCACTTCCCCACGGCCAGCGTGCTGTACCCGGCGTCGCGCAGGATCCGGGGCAAAGGGGCCGCGGTCCTGGGCAGCCGGGCGTTGTACCCGGGGAAGGCGAGCGGTATGTCGGCCAGGAAGCCCATCCCGACCGCATGGTGGTTGCGGCCGGTGAGGAAGGATGCCCGGGTCCGCGAGCAGAGCGCCGTCACGTGGAACCGGTTGAAGCGGAGGCCGCCGCCGGCCAGGCGGTCGATGGACGGGGTCTCGATGTCCGAGCCGAAGCACCCGAGCTGCCCGAAGCCGGTGTCGTCGAGGACGATCGCCACGACGTCGGGGGCTCCGGCGCCAGGAGCAGACCGGGAGGGGAAGGTGGGCGTCGAACCGCTGACGGTCACCCCGATCCGGCGGGGTCCCGCTGCCGGCTCGCTCACCGGTGCGTGGGGCCGCGTCGCTCGAGCATCCGATCAGGTTAGGTGTTCGCCGTCCGGCCGGCCCGATGGCACCCCGGCGGGCCAGCGGATCGGGTGGGCCGGGCCGCGGTGCCGTGGCGCGAGGGGCGGCGGGTAACGTCGGCCGTGTGGGCGGCCCCCCGAGCGACGAGCGTCCGGGCCAGGGGGGCGCCGGTCCGGAGGGGCCGGTGCACGAGGGGACCGGTCCCGTCCACCCCGACCTCCTCGTCCCGTTCGACGTCCTCGGGCAGGGTGTGCCCTGGTGGGACGAGACGCCGGCCCCGCCCGGCGTCTCGCTCGAGCAATGGTGGAACGACGAGGCCGACCACGGCGCCCCCCCGGCCGGCCGCCGACGGCCTCTCGGGGTGCGGGCGATCGGGTTGGTGACGGCGGCGGCGCTGGCCCTGGCGACCGTCGGCGCCGGCATCGGCGAGGTGCTCGGCATCGGGTCGCCCTCGACGGTTGTCGTCCGGGCCGAGGTCACCTCGGTGGGCCCGGCGACCGCGCCCGGCGGGAGCCGTCCGGTGTCGTCCAGCGGGTCGGCCGGTACGGAGGTGGTGGGGATGACCGTCTTCCCGCCACCGGGGCGGCCGGCCGGGGTCGGTTGCACGGTCGAGGTGGTCCGGCACGGGCTGGTGGTCGGGTCGGAGGCGGAGTCGGTCGTGCGCTGGGCCCCGGGGACCGCCGGCACGCACGGGTCGGTCAGGGTCCCGATCGACCAGCCGGCCTTCGCCGGGACTCCCCGGAGCGCCCGAGTGCACTGCTCCTCCTGAGCGTGCCGTGCACGCTGAGCGTGCCGTGCGCGCCGTGCGCGCCGTGCGCGCCGTGCGGGTCGTGCCCGGCGTGACGTCTCCGTGGGCGAGGACCACGGCTACCTGTTCGACGACCGCCAGCGCGAGGCGGGCCGGCGGTTCGAAGCGCTTTGGGCGCTCCTCGATGATGCGACCTTCCGGCTCGCTCGCCACCTGGGGCTGGCCCCCGGTTGGCAGGTCTGGGAGGTCGGGGCGGGCGGCCCGTCGGTGCCCCGGTGGCCAGCGGGCTGACCGAGGTGGGTGCCTCGGCCGCTTTCCCGATCGGCGGTGCCCACCGCCAAGAGCTCGAGCGGGCGACGGTCGAGCAGGCGCCCGGGACAGCGACAGCCGGCCGACCGACGGTCACTCGGGGACGATGGTGACCGCCGTCCCGTAGGCGCAGATCTCCGTCCAGTTGCCCCCCATCTCGGAGGTGTCGAACCGCATCGCCAGGATCGCGTTGGCCCCCCGGTCGAGTGCCTCCTGCACCATCCGGTTCATCACCTCGTGGCGGCTGGCCACCAGGTTCTTGGTCATGCCCTTGAGCTCCCCGCCGGCCAGCGCCTTCAGGCCGGCACCGATCTGGGAGCCGACGTTGCGACTGCGGACGGTCAGGCCGAACACCTCTCCGTGGACACGGGCGACCCGGTAGCCCGGGACGTCGTTCATGGTGGAGACGAGCACCTGTGGTGGCAGTGCAGGTGGTTCTTGGGGTGAAGGGGTCGGGGTCATGGCGCGCAAGCTACCGACCGGCCGCCGGAATGGCTGGGATCCCTCGACGCGAAGTCCTCGGCCGGGCTCGTCGCCCGCCCGACCGGCCCCGGGACGGCGCGCCGGGGACATGACCGGGGGTCCGCCCGTCTACCGTGGTCGGCGTGTGCCTCCTGGTGATGGCCTCTCGGGTGATGGCCGATCCGCTCGTGATCGGGGCCAATCGTGACGAGCGCGCCAACCGGCCGGCGGTGCCGATGGCGGTCCTGCAAGCCGCCGGTCCCCGGGTGCTCGGTGGGCGCGACCTGCTCGCCGGTGGCACCTGGCTGGCCGTCAACCAGCACGGCGTGGTCGCCGGCCTGACCAACACCCCCCGGCCCGAAGGCCGCGATCCGGGCAAGCGGTCGCGGGGCCTCCTGCCGGTACTCGCGGCCCGTCCCCCCACCGCCGAGCGCGCCGTCGAGGCCCTGATCGACGAAGTGGACCCCTCCGACTTCAATCCGGGATGGATGCTGGTCGGGGATCGGTCCTGCCTGTTCGCCGTCACCATCGCCGGGGATCGCCCTTCTGCCGCCGCGCTTCCGCCGGGCATCCACGTCCTCGAGAACCACCCGCCCGGCGTCCCGGCGGGGAAGGTCGAGCACGTGCACGACCTGCTGGGACCGTGGGCGGCCGGTGGTGACAGCGCACCGTTCCTGGACCGGCTCCGCACCGTGCTGGCCGACCATTCGCGACCTGATCCGGCGCCCGAGGGTCGTCCCCCGTACGTGATGTCGGCGTGCGTCCACGGGGAGGACTACGGGACCCGGTCGTCGGCCATCATCGCCGTCCCCGCCGACGAGGCGAGGCTGCCGTCGATCGCCGTGGCCGACGGCGCACCCTGCCGGGCGCCCTTCGTACCGGTCGAGCGCTGCTGGCACGAGGACGTCGAACCGGTGGCCCGCTCCGCCGGGTGAAGCGACGCCGGGCCGCGCCCGGTACCGTCGGTTCCATGTGCCGCAACATCACCACCCTTCGCGGCCTCGAGCCTGCGGCCACGCCGGAGGAGATCGAGGCAGCCGCCCGCCAGTACGTCCGCAAGGTGAGCGGCGTGGTCAAGCCCTCGGACAGCACCGAGCCGGTGATGGCGGTCGCCGTGTCGGCGGTGGCCCGGGCCACCGCCGAGCTGCTTGCCGCACTGCCGCCCCGCCGTCGGCAGCCGAGCACCGTGCCGCCCCTCCGCCGGGCGGCCGGGGCGCGATGACCCTCCGGCCGGCGGCGGTCGGTTCGTCGGGGACCGAGCCCCGGCAGGGAGAGGACTGATATCGGAAATTGAGAGGAACGTTGCCGCATCCGGGCCATTGGGTAGGATGCAGCGATGGCGATGGACCAACCCGGCCCTGCCGATGCCGCAGCCAGCCGGCGTGACCTGGCGGTGGCACGGTCGCTCGACCCGGCCCGGGTGCGGGCCGAGAAGCGGGTCAAGCGCTTCCTCGATGCCGGGTTCGAGCTCCTCGCCGGACCCAGCGGCAGCGACTTCACCGTGCAGGAGGTGGTCGAGCGCTCGGGGCAGTCGCTCCGGAGCTTCTACCAGTACTTCGACGGGAAGTACGAGTTGCTCCTGGCCCTCTTCGAGGAACTGGTGCGCGTCACCGCCGAACAGCTCGAGCAGCAGGTCGCCGAGGAGCAGCGGGCCGTCGACCGCCTCCAGCGGTTCGTGGTGGAGTACCACCGGCTCTGCCGTCCGGGCACCAAGACCCGCTCGGCCCGCCGGGTCCCCACCTCCGCCCTGGCACAGTTCGGGCAGCAGCTGATGACGACACACCCCGAAGAGGCCTCCAGGGCCTTCCGGCCGCTGGTCTCGCTGCTCGAGGAACTGGTCCGTCAGGCGGCGGCCGAGGGTGCCGTGCGGACGGACGTGCCCAGCATCCGGCTGGCCGGGGTGCTGCTGCAGGCGACGATGTTCAACGCCTTCGCCGGCACCATCAGCGGTTCCCCGGGTGCCGCCGACGACGGCGCCGAGGAGTTCTGGAGCCTCATCTTCGAAGGCGTCCGCGCCGGCTGACCCCGGCCGGCGGCGCGGCGGCGACGATATGGTTGGGCAACTCGCCGCGTCGGCCCGGGGCGAGCGGGGCGCGGTGCATCCCGGCCCCAGGAGAGGAGCGCCATGACTACGACGAGCGGGACGTCGGCACCCCTGCGCCACGCCGACCGGTTCTTCGTCGGGGGCGAGTGGGTGGCCCCGGCCACGGACGCCACGATCGAGGTCATCGACTCGGGGACCGAGGAGCGCTACTTCAGCGTGGCCGAGGCCCGGGAGCCTGACATGTCCCGGGCCGTCGCCGCCGCCCGTGAGGCCTTCGACGAGGGCCCGTGGCCCCGCATGACCCATGCCGAGCGGGCCCGGTACCTCCGCGAGCTCGGCCAGGGCCTGGCGGGCCGGGCCGACGCCATCGCGGACATCTGGCCGCGCGAGTCCGGCGTGCTGCACAAGGTGGCCGCCGCCGCCGCCCGTGGCGCGTCCGCGACCTTCGACTTCTATGCGGGTCTGGCCGACAGCTTCGAGTGGGAGCGCCCCGCCCAACCGAGCCTTCCCGGCTTCGGGCTGCTCGTGCGCGAACCGGTCGGCGTGGTCGGCGCCATCATCCCCTGGAACGGCCCGCTCGGGCTCATCAGCTACAAGATCGCCCCCGCCCTGATCGCCGGGTGCACCGTCGTCCTCAAGTCCTCGCCCGAGGCTCCCGGTGAGGGGTACCTGGTGGCCGAGGTGGCCGAGGAGATCGGCCTTCCACCCGGCGTCCTCAACGTCGTGACCGCCGACCGCGCCGTGTCGGAGCTGCTGGTGCGCGACCCGCGGGTCGACAAGATCACCTTCACCGGCTCCACCGCCGCCGGGCGCCGGATCGCCTCCCTGTGCGGGGAGCGCATCGCCCGGTGCACCCTCGAGCTCGGCGGGAAGTCGGCCGCCGTCATCCTCGACGACGCCGACCTCACCATGGCGGCCGAGCGGCTGGCCCAGGCGGAGTGCATGCTCACCGGCCAGGTCTGCTCGTCGCTGACCCGCATCGTGGTCAGTCGGCACCGTCACGACGAGATGGTGGAGGCGCTGGCCGACGCCTTCTCCAAGATCCGGGTGGGCAACCAGTTCGACCCCGACTCCCAGATGGGCCCTCTGGCGGCCGAGCGCCAGCGGGACCGGGTCCTGGGGTACATCGAGAAGGGGATCGCCGAGGGGGCGACGCTGGCTGCCGGCGGCGGGCGCCCCGCGCACCTCGACCGAGGTTGGTTCGTGGAGCCGACCGTCTTCGGGGACGTCGAGAACTCCTCCACCATCGCCCAGGAGGAGATCTTCGGGCCGGTGCTGAGCGTCATCCCGGCCAAGGACGAGAGGGAGTCGGTGACCATCGCCAACGACACCGTCTACGGGCTGAATGCCTCGGTGTTCACCGCGGACCCCGATCGAGCGCGCCAGGTGGCGGGCCAGCTCCGGGCCGGCACGGTCGGCCACAACTCGTTCCGCACCGACTTCGCCATCGCCTTCGGCGGGTTCAAGCAGTCCGGCATCGGTCGCGAGGGCGGCACCGAAGGCCTGCTGCCGTTCCTCGAGGCGAAGACCGTCATCCTCGAGCAGGCTCCTTCGTCCTACGCGGGGTCCCGCTCCTAGTTCAGCGCACGGTCCGGAAGAACACCGCCACGTCGTCGGCGAAGAGGGCGGGCTGCTCCATGGCGGCGAAGTGGCCGCCCCGGGGCATGTCGGCCCAGTGGGTCACGTGGTACTGGCGTTCGACCCACGAGCGGGGCCAGCGCAGGATCTCCTTGGGGTAGCGGGCGATGCCCGTCGGCACGTCGACGAAGGGGAGCGGCCGCGAGAGGGTCCCGCTCCGCCTCGACTCCCAGTAGAGGCGGGCCGACGACGCGGCGGTCTGCGTGACCCAGTACAGCATGACGTTGGTGAGTAGCTGGTCACGCGAGAACGACTGCTCGGGGTCGCCGTCGCAGTCGCTCCAGGTCCGGAACTTCTCCACGATCCAGGCCAAGAGGCCGGCGGGGGAGTCGTTGAGGGCGGCGCCCAGGGTCTGGGGCTTGGTCCCCTGCAGGGCGGCGTAGGCCGACTCCTCGCGCTGGAACCGTTCCATGGCCGCGAGGTCCTCCCGTTCCCGCGGGCCGGACGGGGTCGGATCGTCGGGCCGCGCCCCGAGGGGCATGTTGAGGTGGAGGCCGACGCAGTGCTCGGGGTCGGCCAGCGCCATGCGGGTCGTGATCTGGGCGCCCCAGTCGCCCCCCTGCACCCCGTAGCGCCGGTAGCCGAGCCGGGCCATCAGGGTGACGAACGCCCGGGCGATCCGCTCGACGTCCCAACCCGGGGTGCGCGGCGGCTCCGAGTAGCCGTACCCCGGCAGGGACGGCACGACCACGTCCAAGGCGTCGCCGGCCTCGGCCCCGTGCGCCTGCGGGTCGGTCAGTCGGGGCACCACGCCGGAGAACTCGACGAACGACCCGGGCCAGCCGTGGACCAACAGGACCGGGAATGCGTCGGGGTGGTCCGAGCGGGCGTGCACGAAGTGGATCGACTGCCCGTCGATCCGGGTCCGGAAGTGCGGCTGGCGGTTGAGCGCGGACTCCTGTGCCCGCCAGTCGTAGGCGTCCCGCCAGTGGCCGACCAGGTCCCGCAGGTAGTCGACCGGGAAGCCTGCGTCCCAGCCGGTGCCTTCGACCTGGTCGGGCAGGCGGGTGCGCTGCAACCGGTCCTGCAGGTCGGCCAACACCGGGTCGGGGACCCGGATCTCGAAGGTCTCGATCTCCTCGCTCACGATGACCGCGTCCCCCTGCCCAGGAGCGGCGGGATCAGTCGAAGGTGACGATGCCGCGGAGGTTCACCCCGTCGAGCATGTCCTGGTAGCCCTGGTTGATCTGCTCGAGCCGGTAGGTGTTCGTGATGAGCTCGTCGAGCTTCAGCTGCCCGGCCCGGTAGAGGGACAGGAGGTTCGGGATGTCGTGGCGCGGGTTGCCGGCGCCGAACACCACGCCCCGCACCTCCTTCTGCCACATGGCCAGCTCGAACAGGTTGATGCTGCACTCCGTCTGGGTCTGGGGCGCCACCGCGGTCACCACGCAGGTGCCACCCTTGCCGGTGAGCGAGAGCGCCGCCTTCATGAGGTCGCCGTACATGACCCCGGGGGTCAGGATCACCGCCTCGGCCATCGCGCCCCGGGTGAGCTCGGTCACCATCGGCAGCGCCTCCTCCATCGACCCGGCCGTGTGGGTGGCCCCGAAGTCGAGCGCGGCCTTCTGCTTGAAGGGGACCGGGTCCACGGCC
>DAHUYA010000151.1 GCA_027315445.1 Acidimicrobiaceae bacterium
CACCCCCGACGACGGGCAGTTCGTGCTGGTCATGGAGGTGGACCACCCGATGCAGGCGCCGAGCTACGACCACCTGGGCCTGCTGGTCGACTCGCCTGAGCAGGTCGACGAGCTGCTCGAGCAGTGCCGGCGCTTCGCCGAGAAGGACGACCGGCTGCAGCTGAAGGAGCTCGACGACCTGACCCCGCCCGGCGTCGTCTGCCACGCCTTCTACGTCCGCTACCTGCTGCCGATCTGGTTCGACGTCCAAAGCCTGACCTACGAGCAGCCGGCGGCCCGCGGCAGCTGGCGGTACGTACCGGCGGCACCGGCGGCACCGGCGGCCCGGTGACCGGCTCGGCCGCGCGGGCGCGGGCCACCGTCGAGCGGTACTTCGCCGCCATGGACGCCCAGGACTGGGACACCCTGGCCGCCCAGCTGTCGGACGACGGGTTGGTGCGCGACGGGCCGTTCGAGGACGTGATCGAGGGGAAGGCGGGCTACGTCGACTTCCTGCGCAGGATCATCAGCGCGCTCCCCGGGTACCACCTCGTGGTCCACCGGGTCTCGGCGCCCGAACCCGACCGCCTGTTCGTGGAGCTGACCGAGCGCTTCGAGGTGCAGGGCGAGCCCCACCACTACCCCGAGCTGTGCGTGATGGAGACCGGTCCCGACGGACTCATCCGCCACGTCAGCGTCTACGTCAAGCAGCCCGGGGGTGAGGGACCGGTCGAAGGGTCACGGGCCGGCTGAGTTCCCCCGGCCCGGTCGCCCCCCCGACCCGGCCGAGCGCCCGCTCCCCCAGGGACCGCTCAGGAGCGCCGCGCCAGGGTCGGACCCGCCGCCCGCCCGCCGCCACCCCGGCCGTCGGCCGCGTGGTGGAAGAGACCGTCGAACCCGTGCCGGTCGACGGCCTCCACCAGCAGCTCGGTGGTCCGCTCGAGGTCGACCGGCAGGCGGAGCGGCGCATGCACGGCGCGTGTGAGCACGGTGAGGTCGTGCTCGTCGCAGAACGCCAATGCGCCGTGGAGCAGGTCGGCGACCGCCAGCACCGTCCGCGCCGACTCGAGGGCGTAGCTGCGCAGGGCCAGGGCGTCGGCCATGGCGGCCGCGGGCTCGGCCACCAGCCGCCAGGTCGTGAAGCGGGCCAGCTGGCGCAGGCCGCGCACCGCCACCTCGGCGTCCACCAGGTGGAACTGCACGGCCTGGAACTCCGCCAGCGGGCGGCCGAACTGCCGACGCTCCTTCACGTGGGCGACCGCCAGCTCGAGCGCCCGCTCGAGCGCCCCCAGGATGCGCCACGAGGGCAGGTCCATCAGGAGCGCCCTGCCGCCCTCGTCCACCTCGGCCACCGGCTCGCCGAGGTCGACCCGGTGCACGAACGGCGCCAGCGTCCGGTTGCGGTCGGTCGGCACCGGGCGCGCCGGGCGGGCCGTCCCGTCGAGGGCCACGCCGAGCCACGGCCCGGGGAGATCGGCGTGCTCGACCCAGGCGTCCCGGCGGTCGACCAGCGCCCCCAGCCTGGCGCCGTCCACCGGCGGGCACCCGAGTGCAGCCTCCACCGGGTACGGGAGCGCCACCCGGCCCGCCAGCCGGCACAGTTCGGCGGCGCACAGCGCCGACTCGACGTCCCGCCGAGGGTCGAGGTCGGCCACGCCGAGCTGCAGGAGCAGCGGCCCGATCCGCTCGCCGCGCCACCCGGGCTGCTCCTCCGCGTGGCGGTGGAGCGCGGTGCCGCCGGCGTCCCGCAAGGCGCGTTCGGCCGAGGCGGCGAAGTCGGTCACGGTGCCGGGCAGCTCGAGGTTCACGTGGCCCCGTTCAGCACGGACCGCGCGACGATCATCCGCTGGATGTCCACCGAGCCGGCCGACACCGTGGCCGAGCGCGAGTAGCGCCAGTAGTCCTCCACCGCCGCCTGCAGGTGGGTCTCGGCTGCCGGCGCGCTGTCGAACACCGCGCCGCCGATCGCCTCCACCAGCACCTCGGACACCTCCTGGTCGCCCGTCACCGAGGCGATCCGGGCGGCGGCGGCGGCACCGTCGTCCCCGTGGCCGTCGGCCTGGGCGCCGATCACCTCGTACGCGACCAGGCGGGCCACCCGTGTGTGCACCATGGCCCGCGCGAACCGGGCCCTTAGCCCGGGGGGCATGGCCTCGAGGCCCCCCACGGCCGCCCGGACGGCGTCGAGCAGCCGGTCGGCGCGTGCGTAGCGGGCGATGCCCACGCGCTCGAACGCCAGCACCCCCCGCATCACCGCCCACCCGCCGTTCTCCTGGCCGAGGAGCTCGTCCCGGCGGACCTCGACCTGGTCGAGGAACAGCTCGTTGAGGTGGTGGGGGCCGAGCATGGAGCGGATCGGCCGGACCTCGATCCCCGGCCGGTCCATCGGCACCAGGAAGAGGGAGATCCCGAGGTGGCGGGAATCCGGAGGTCCCGTCCGGGCCGCCAGGACGCACCAGTCGGCCACCTGGGCGTACGAGGTCCAGATCTTCTGGCCCGAGACCACCCAGCCGTCACCGTCGGGTCGGGCGGTCGTCTGCAGGGACGCCAGGTCCGAGCCGGCGTCGGGCTCGCTGAAGCCCTGGCACCACAGCGCCTCCCCGCCGGCCATCTTGGGGAGGTGGTAGCGCTTCTGCTCCTCGGTGCCGAAGCGGAGGATCGCCGGCCCGACCCAGTTGAGCGACATGTACTGGGGCCCACGCGGCTCGTGGTGCGCCCACATCTCCTCCCGCAGCACCGTCTGCTCCCACACCGAGGCGTCGCGGCCGCCGTACTCGTCCGGCCAGGTGGGGGTCAGCAGGCCCTGCGAGGCGAGCATCTTGCAGAAGCGGCGGGTCGTCTCGAGGTCCTCGGGGTCGTCGGTGAACCCGCCGAGGAAATCGGGAGGGAGATGCCGGGCGATCAGCCCGCGCAGGTGGACCCGAAGCGCGTCGGCCGCCGGTCCCAGCTCGAAGTCCATCCCACCCGCCCTCGCTCGAAGTCACCCGACCGGTCGCCCGACCCGGGAACCGGCGCTCCCTTCGGCACCAATGTATAAAACATTAATCTGTGACGGGCGGAAGGGACCCTGGCCTACGAGAACGCGCGTGCTCGAACCGCGAACGCGGCCCCGTCCATGGCCGGCACACCAACCAGACCGTAAACTCACAATGTTAAGGACGACGGGTGGCCGCGGCCCGTCGTGCACCCACGGCGGCCCAGTGCAAGAAGAGGACCCATGGACACCCACGCGCGACGACGGATGAGCCAGCCCCGCGTGGCCGAGAGGGTGGCGGACGTGCTGCGCGTGCGCATCGTCGACGGCGAGCTGGCGGACGGCGACCTGCTGCCACGCCAAGAGGACCTCGTCGAGGAGTTCGGGGTGAGCCTCCCCTCGCTGCGTGAGGCGATGCGGATCCTCGAGACCGAGGGCCTCATCTCGGTCCGCCGGGGCAACATCGGGGGCGCGGTGGTCCATCGGCCGACGCCCCAGGCCGCCGCCTACATGCTGGGCCTGGTGCTCCAGTCGCACCGGGTGGTGCTGAGCGACCTGGCCGCGGCGCTGCGGATCGTGGAACCGGCCTGCGCCTCCCTGTGCGCCCAGCAGACCTCCCGCCGTCGCATCGCCGCTCGCCTGCGGACGCTGACCACCCAGGCGAAGGCCCACCTGCACGACGGGTCCGAGTTCACGCGCACCTCGAGGGGGTTCCACGACGAGCTGGCCCGCTCCTGCGGCAACGAGACCATGCGCCAGCTGGTCGGGACGCTCGAGGCGTTGTGGTCGGACTACGAGGGCCGATGGGCCGACTCGACCAGCCGCCAGGGCAGCTACCCCAACGTCGAGCTCCGCCAGCTGGTGGTGGCCGCCCATACCGCCATCACCGACGCCATCCGCAACGGCGATGCGGGGGCGGCCGAGAAGGCGACCCGCCACCACCTCGAGGAGTCGCAGCGCTTCCTGCTCGAGGCGGCGGGCGAGCAGCCACTGGCCATCACCGAGCTGCGCGGGCGGCTCGCGCCCCGCCTCTGACCCCCCTGCGGTGGCCGAACGCTCCCCGACGGCCGGCCGTGCCGGGCCCGAGATCTGGCGGGCCTCGGTCCACGTCCCCGGGCAGGCGGCGGCCGCCGCCGCTGCGGCCGAGCGCGAGGGCTTCGACGGGCTGAGCTTCGGGGACACCCAGCACCTGGCGGCCGACCCCTTCGTCGGGCTGGCCCTGGCGGCCGGGGCCACCGAACGGCTGCAGCTCATGATCGGGGTGACCAACCCGCAGACCCGCCACCCGGCGGTGACCGCCGCCGCCATCGCCACCGTGCAGCTGGCCTCGGCGGGCCGGGCGGTGCTCGGCGTCGGCCGAGGCGACTCCTCGCTCGCCCACCTCGGGGCGAGGCCCGCACCGGTGGACGACACCGGCCGCTTCGTCGAGCAGCTACAGGCCTACCTGCGCGGCGACGCCCCCGGCACGCCCGGCCAGAACAGCCCGCTCATCTGGCTGCCGGCAGCCGGACAACCGAAGGTGCCGGTCGACGTGGCCGCGACCGGTCCCCGAATGCTGGCGCTCGGGGCCCGACTGGCCGACCGGGTGACGGTCAACGTCGGCGCCGACCCGTCCCGGGTGGCCTGGGCGCTGGACGCCGTCGGGGACGCCGCGCCGCCCGGCGACGTCCCCTCCCTCGGCGCCTACCTGGTGGTCGCCGCCCACCCGGACCCGGCGGTCGCCCGCGAGCTCGCCCGTGGCCCGGTCGGTGCCTACGCCCATTTCCCCGGCATGCCGGGCGCCGGGGGGGCGCCGCTCGACGAGTCGGACCGGCGGGTGGTGGAGGCCGTCGCCCGCGACTACGACCTGGCCGGCCACGGCCGGCACGACGGCCGCCACGTGGCCCACCTCACCGACGACTTCGTGGACCGCTACGCCGTGGTCGGCACGCCCGATCGCTGTGCCGACCGGCTGGCGGGGCTGGCCGCGCTCGGGCTCGACCGGCTCCTGCTCGTCGAGGGGGCGGACCCCCGGCTGCCCGACGACCAGCGCCGGGCCCACCACCACCTGGTGACCGACGTCCTGCCGGCGCTGCGCGCTAGGGCCGGGGGTGGTAGGGGTCCGACAGCGCCTGGCGGTGGGTGATCGCCCAACGGCCGTCCCGCACGCCGTACTCGTCGAGGTAGCGCCCCCAGTGGTCGGGCCCGTGGGGCATCACCACGAAGAAGTAGCTGCGACCCCGGGCGTGCGCCCGGTCGAGCAGGTCGATCTGGTGGGTCGCCACGAAGTGGCGCAGGTAGCGGGGGCCGGCGGCGGCCCCGGCGGCGGCGGCCCCGGCGGCGAAGCCGGCGGCGGTCTCCTCGAAGAGGCCGGTGATCGCCGCAAGCCCCTCGTAGCGCCGCCGCGGCCCCTCGCCCGGGCTCACCTCCATCACCGCGTCCTCGGCGAACACCGCCAGCATCTGCTCGAACCGGCCAGCGTCGCCGTTGGCGTTGTAGCGGGCCACCAGGTCCCGGATGCACTCCCGGGCCTCGAGCTCCCACAGGTCCATCTCGTGCTTCCCCTCATCCCTCGACGATCTCGTCCACCAGACCCCAGTCGGCGGCCGTCCGGGCGCCGACCGCCTCGCCGGTGAGCGCCAGGTAGGCCACCCGCTGGCGGGCCGCCCGCCGGGGGAGGCTGGCCGTGCCCCCGGCCCCCGGCACCAGCCCCATCCCGACCTCGGGCAGCGAGAAGGCGGCGTCGGGGGCGGCCACGACGGCACCGGCCAGAGCCGCCAGCTCGAGCCCGGCGCCGATGCAGGCGCCGTGCACCTCCGCCCGGACCCGGTCGGCGCACCGGTGCAGCCAGGGTGCCGCCCCGGCCGCCATCCGCACGGCGTGGGCGGTGGCGGGGTCGGGCACCGAGCCGAACTCGTCGAGGTCCCCCCCGCTGCAGAAGCTCGGGCCGGCGCCGGTCAGGTGGACGGTGCGGAGCGTCGGGTCGAGGACCGCCAGCTGCAGCGCCTCCACCAGGCCGTCGCGCATGGCGGCGCCGAAGGCGTTGTGCACCTCGGGGCGGTCGAGCATCACCCACAGCTCGTCGCCGCGCCGCTCGATCCGGACCGCAGGTCGGGTGGGGGCCCGACGCGTGCGCCGCCGGCGGCCGGCCAGCCAGCGGCGGTGCTCCGGGCCGGCCTGCAGCATGGCGTAGGTGAGGGACTCGGCCACCAGTGCCTGGGGCACCGACAGCCGGGGTGAGAAGCGCAGCAGCTCCACCAGGGCGGTGGCGGCGAGCGGCGAGCGGCGGCAGGCCGCCTCGAGCCGGCCCACGACGGCGGGGAGGTCGGCACAGCCCACCCACGGGGCGGGGGGGTCCGGACGGTCGGTGAGCAGGAGGTCGAGGTCGGGCGGGCTGGCGGGGAGCGCAGCGGGAGGGCCCCCCGTCGCCACGCCGGCGACCACGCAGCCGGGCACCGCCAGGTCGTCGGGGTCGACGTCCCCGAGGGCGGCGCCGTCGAGGGCGACCGCCACGAAGGGCCGGTCGACGGTGACCCCCAGGCGCTCCCGACCCCCCGGCACGAGGACCTCGCCCGGCTCGGCCAGTTCGAGCCGCTCGACCGGGCGGCCCGGAGCGGGACGACCAGCGCGCACCTCGGGAGCGTAACCTTCGGCCGTGCCCGACGCCGGTGCCCCGCCGGGCGATCTCCACGACGAGCTCCGCCACGCCCTGCGTGCCGCCGGGTTCGAGCGGCTGGCCGCACGGCCCGGCCCGGCTGCCTCCGAAGACCCCGAGCCCTGCCCGGTGCTGGCCTGGGCCGGTTCGGGCGCCATGGCGCTGACCGGGTTCCCCGGCCGACCCCCGAGGTGGCCGGCCGGGGCGGTCGTCGGCCGCGTCGGCGCGGCCCTCTCCCTGGTGGAGACCACCGCCGGCACCTCGCCCGGGCTCGACGCCGGAGCGGTGCTGACCGGGCGCGCCGGGGCGCGGGGCCTGGCCCGAGGTGGCACGTTGTCGGCCGGCGGCCGGTGCCGGTTGTTGCGGGCCGCTGACGGGTGGGTCGCGATCAGCCTTGCCCGCCCGGCGGATGCCGCCTCGGTGCCGGCCCTGGTGGAGGGGCGCCTCCCGCCCGGCCGCGGCATCGATCCCTGGCCCACGCTGGCGACCTACGTGGCCCGCCGGCCGGCGGCGGCCACCGCCGAGCGGGCGCAGCTGCTCGGGGTCCCGGCGGCGGCGCTGCCTCCCGGGTCCGTGGCGGCGGCGGGCGACCGGACGGGCCCCTCGCCCTGCCACGCTGAGGGTGTCCCCTGGCGCGTGGCGCGCCTGGGCCCCCCGGACGGCGGCGCCGGACATCGGAGTGCCGGACATCGTGGCCCCCGAGGGCTGCCCCGCCCGGTGGTGGCGGACCTGTCGGCGCTCTGGGCCGGGCCCCTCTGCGCCTGGCTGCTGGGGCTGACCGGGGCGAGCGTGCTGAAGGTGGAGGACGTCCGTCGACCCGATGCCGCCCGGTGGGGTGACCGGTGGCTGTTCGGGCAGCTGCACGCCGGGCACCGCTCGGTGGCCCTCGACCTCGGCCGGCGTGACGGCAGGGCGGCCCTGCGGGCGGTGGTGGCGGCGGCCGACGTGGTGATCGAGACGTCACGGCCGCGGGCGCTGGCCTCCCTGGGCCTCACCCCCGAGGCCTTCCTGGCGGGCCGGCCGGGCCGGACCTGGGTGACCATCACCGGCTACGGGCGCCGAGGCCCGGGGGCCGGCCGGGTTGCCTTCGGCGACGACGCGGCGGTCGGCGGCGGGCTGGTCGCCCGCTCCCCGGGCGAGCCACCGGTCTTCTGCGCCGACGCGGTGGCCGACCCGCTCGCCGGCGTCTACGCCGCGGTCGGTGCGCTGGCCTCCCAGGCCGACGGGGGCGGGCATCTGGTCGACTGCGCGATGGCGGCGGCGGCGGCCTTCGCCAACCGCCCGAGCCCCTGTCCGGGGCGCCACGCGGTGAGTCGGGTCGCCGGTCGGTGGATGGTCGGGCACGACGACCGACGGGTCGCGGTCGCCCCCCCGTCGACCGGACCGCTCGCCCACCGACGCCCGCTGGCGCCGGTGGTGCCCTTGGGCGACGACACCTCGTGGGTGCTCTCCCGATTGGTGCCCGGCGGCCGGACCTCGCTTCCCGACGATGCCGACCCGGCCGGGACGGGCCGGGCCAGCGCCATATGAGAATCGTCAGGAGAACTGCAATTCGTGTGTAAATAGGACTACCATTCCGCCATGGTCACGGCTGCTGTCCCGGCTGCCGAGGAGGCCACCTCCCTCCGTCAGAGGCTGGTACTCCGCATCCGGCACCCGATCAACGCAGTCGTCCCGGTGGCCCTCTTTGCATTCTGGCTCCTGGCGCGCCACGGGCTCATTGCCCATATTCCATTCGCCGCCATTGTCGGGACGCTGCTGATCGCCGAGGTGGTGAGCGTCCTGGCCTTCGCCCTGTGGGGCGACGCCCGTGGGGGCTGGCGGCTGTGGGCGCTCCTCGGCGCCGACCTGGCCGCCGTCGGGGCGGTCGTCTACGCCATCGGCTGGGGGCCGGTGTTCGCCATCGCCCTCCTCCTGGGCGTGGCCGACGTGATGCGCCGCTCGGGATCGGCGGTGACCGTCCCGGGGATCGTGATCAGCCTGCTCGTGATCGGCGCCGGGCAGTCGGGCATCGTGGTCGGCGGGGTGCCCACCCTCATCCGGCCGCCGATCGCCCACGGCCTGGCCGGGCTCGAAGCGGCCGCGGTGGCGCTCACCATCTGGCTGATCGGGTGGTTCGCGGCCGGGCGGGAGCGCTGGGAGGCGGAGCTCGACCGCCGGGAGCGCTACTTCTCGGCCCTGGTGAACAACTCGGCCGACATCGTCATGGTCGTCGGCACCGACGGCAGGATCCGCTACACCAGCCCGGCCTTCGAACGCCTGCTCGGCTTCCGCGGCCAGGACGGCCCCCCGGCCGTCGAGCTGCTCCACCCCGACGACCTCCCGGCCGTCCGCCAGGTCATGGCCGCCGCGGCCGGGGAGCGGGCCGAGCAGCTCGAGCTTCGCCTGCACGACGCCGACGGCCGATGGATCTGGTTCGAGTCGTTCGTCACCGACATGTCGGACGACCCGGTGGTGGACGGCTACGTCGGCAACCTGCGCGACATCACGCGCCGCAAGGTGGCCGAGGACCGGCTCGCCTTCGCCGCCGTCCACGACGGGCTCACCGGGCTCCCGAACCGCCTCCTCTTCCTCGACCGGCTCGACGTCGCACTCACCCGAAGCGCCCGCAGCGGCAAGAAGGTGGGGGTGATCTTCCTCGACCTCGACCACTTCAAGCGGGTGAACGACGGCTTCGGGCACGCGGCGGGCGACGAGCTCCTCGTGGCGGTGGCCGACCGGCTCCGCACCGTGCTGCGGGCCGGGGACACCCTGGCCCGGCTGGGCGGGGACGAGTTCACCGTCATCTGCGAGGACCTCGACGGCAGGCGGGACGCCCTGCAGACCGCCGACCGCCTGATCACCGCCCTGCGCCGGCCCTTCACCGTGGCCGGCGAGACCCTCTTCGTGGCGGCGAGCCTGGGGATCGCCGTGTCCGAGCGGCAGGGCACGTCCCCGGCCGAGCTGCTGCGCCGGTCCGACCTGGCCATGTACCGGGCCAAGGAGGGCGCCCGCGGCAGCTACGCCCTGTTCGACGAGGCCAGCACCCGTGCCATGGTGGAGGACCTGCGGATCGGCAACGAGCTCCACCGGGCGCTCGAGCGCCGCGAGCTGCGCGTCCACTACCAGCCGATCGTCGACGTCACCGACGGCCGGCTGGTCGGTGCGGAGGCGCTGGTCCGCTGGCTCCACCCCGAGCGCGGCCTCCTCCTGCCGGCCGAGTTCATCGGGTTGGCCGAGGACACCAACCTGATCGTGCCCATCGGGGCGTGGGTGCTGGCCGAAGCCTGCCGGCAGGTGGCCGAGTGGCACCGCCACGACGCCGCCCGACGGGTGACCTCGAAGCCGCTCACCGTCCACGTCAACGTCTCGGCCCGCCAGCTGGCGGAGTCCCGCCTGGCCCGTGACGTGCAGCGGGCGGTGGCCGAGAGCGGCATCGACCCCGAGGCGGTGTGGCTCGAGATCACCGAATCGGCGCTCAGCCGGGACCCGCAGGCGGCGACGGCCAGCCTGCAGGCCGTGCGCGAGGGCGGTGTGCACGTGGCGATCGACGACTTCGGCACCGGCTACTCGTCACTCACCCTGCTGCGCCGCTTCCCGGTGGAGTCGCTGAAGGTCGACCGCAGCTTCGTCGACGGCCTGTGCGAGGGGAACGACGAGGACCTGGCCATCGTGACCTCGGTGATCTCCCTCGCCCACTCGCTGGGTCTGCAGGCGGTGGCCGAGGGGGTGGAGAACGGCCGGCAGCTGTCGACGTTGCGGGCGCTCGGCTGCGACCTCGCCCAGGGCTACCTGTTCGGCCGCCCCCAGGCACCCGAGGAGTTCGCCCACTCGGCCGTCACCCTCGTCGGCTCCGTCTGAGGGCCGACGCCGCCCGGCGGCCGGCGTCGCCCGGCGGCCGGCGTCGGGTGGTCACCGGCCCACCCACACCAGGCTGCCTCCGGCAACGGTGGCCACCACGGTCACCTGGTCGAGGGCCCGGCGGGCCTCGGCCCAGGGGACGTCGAGCAGGCACAGGTCGGCCGGTCCGCCCGGCCGCACGACCCGGGGCCGCCCGCCGGGGGCGCGGAGCGGTCCCAGGTGGAGGGCCAACGCCTCCTCGGGGGTGAGCCCCTCACCCGGGCCCAGCACCACCCCTCCCGCGGTGCGGCGGTCGACGGCGGCGGCCATGGCGGCCCACGGGTCGGGGTCGCCGAAGGGGGCGTCGCTGCCGGCGGCCAACGGCACCCCGGCCTGCCGCCAGCCGGCCAGGCGGTAGAGCCACGGGAGGTCGTCGGCCTCCACCCGGCGCAGGTAGCGGTCACCATGCTGGCGGACGAAGCCCGGCTGGGTGACCACGCAGGCCCCGAGGCCGGTGACCATGGCCACCAACTCGGGAGGGGCCACCGAGGCGTGTTCGATGCGGTGGGGCCCGCCCCCGGCCGACGCCAGGGCGGCCGACGCCAGGACCAGGTCCTGGCGGGTGGCGCAGTGCACGGCCACCCCCACCGGACCGGCCCGGCGGACCTCGTCCACCAGCTCGTCGAGCGCCAGGGGGTCGCGCTCGGACAGCACGATCTTGTGCGCCCCGGTGGCCAGCCGGGGCTCGGCGCCTCCGGCCTCGGCCCCGTCCGGCCCCTGCTGGTCCCGGGCCCCGGCCGCCAGGTCGGCCCCGAGGACCAGCACCCGCTGGGGGAGGTGGCCGGCGGCCTGGGCCGATGCGAACACGCCGACGGTGCTCCGGTCGTTGGTCACGGTGGCGTCGGTCACCCCGGTCACCCCCCACGTCGCGAGCCGGGCGCCGATCGGCGCCAGGTCGGGGGCCGCCGAACCCCAACGGGCGCGCAGCGGGCCGTCGAGGTCGTAGAAGACCCCGGCCGTCCGGTCCCCCGGCGGCCCGAGGGCCTCCCAGCCGACCGGGTCGGCCGCCCGCACCCGCTCGAGCCCGGCGGTGTTGAGCACCCAAAGGTGCCCCGACCGGTGCTGCAGCCGGGTGGGCCGGTCCCGCGCCGGTCCGAGCAGCCGGTCGAGGGTGACGGCGTCGAGGGGACCGAGCACCGTGTCGTCGACCCCGTGGCCCCGCAGCCAGGTGCCGGGTGGGGCCCCGGCGGCGGCCTCCACCAGCACCTCGCCCAGGCGCCCCATGGTGCGCACCCGGGCCGGGGAGCAATCGACCGAGGTCGACCGGGCGGCCAGGGCGAGCAGGTGGAGGTGGTGGTCGTGCAGACCGGGGAGCAGCACACCCCCGGCGCCCTCGAGCACCGGCACCCCGCGGCGGGCCGGCGGGCGGCCCTGCCCGGTCGCCGCCACCCGATCCCCGGCCACCGACACCCAGCTGGCGGCGCGCCCCTCGAGCTCGACGTCGACCAAGAGCAGGGAGGGCGCGGTGTCGTGCATCGGCGGTGTCGGGAGCGGCTCCGGAGGCCTTCCGAGGGTCGCACACCCGCCGTCTAGTGTGTCGCTCGCTCGAACGGGAGAGGACGGCATGGACGTAGCGGGTGCGGCGGCGGTGGTCACCGGGGGGGCCGGAGGCCTGGGCGAGGCGGCGGTGCGGCGTCTGGCCGCCCGAGGGTGCCACGTCGTGGTCGCCGACCTGGCCGAGGAGAAGGGACGGCGGCTGGCCGAGGAGCTGGGCGACGCCGCCACGTTCGTCCCCACCGACGTGACCAGCGAGGAGGCGGTGCGGGCGGCCATCGAGGCGGCGGGGGCCCGCGGACCGCTCCGGGTGGCGGTGGCCGTCCACGGCGGCTTCGGCGCCGGCGGGAGGACGGTGCGGCCCGACGGCTCGGCCCACTCGCTCGACGACTTCGAGAAGGTGATCGACCACTACCTGGTCGGGACCTTCAACGTGCTGCGGCTGGCCGCGGCCGCCATGGGCACCACGGCGCCGCTCGAGAGCGGCGAGCGGGGCGTCGTGGTCCTCACCGCATCGATCGCCGCCTTCGAGGGCACCATCGGCCAGGTCGCCTACGCCAGCGCCAAGGGCGGGGTGGTCGCCATGACCCTGCCGGCGGCCCGCGACCTCTCGACGATCGGCGTCCGGGTGGTGACCATCGCCCCCGGCACCATGCGCACCCCCGCCTACGGGGCCGACCTCGACCAGGTGGAGGCCCACTGGGCGCCGGCGGTCCCCTTCCCCAAGCGGATGGGGCGGCCCGGCGAGTACGGACAGCTGGTGCTGAGCATCTGCGAGAACCCGTACCTCAACGGCGAGGTGATCCGGCTCGACGGGGCGCTGCGGTTCACCCCCAAGGGCGCCCGCTGACCGGCATGGCCGACGACGACGGGGCGCCGCGACCCGGGCTGCCCACCGGCCACGCCTTCGAGGCCTTCGAGTGGAGGCCGGTCGAGGTGCCCGGGGCGGACGGAGCCATCGAGATGGAGGTCACCCCCAAGGTGGTCAACAGCTCGGGGGCACTTCAGGGTGGCCTGCTGGCCACCCTGTGCGACATGGTGGCCGGCACCTCGCTGCTCGGGGGGGACGACGCCTACCAGCGCACCGCCACCAGCGAGCTCCACGTGAGCTTTCTCGAGGGCGCCCGGCGGGGACCGGTGCGGGCCACCGCCCACGTCCTGCGGCGGGGCCGGCGGACGGCCGTGGTGCGGGTGGACGTGACCGACCGCGGGGCGGACGACCGGCTGGTGGCCGTGGCCACCCTGACCTTCGCCGCCTGGAGGCGCCCCGACGCCTGACGCCGGCACCCCGTAGCGCACCCCGGCGTCGCGCCGCCGGGCGTCCAGCGGCGCGAGGGGAGGCGGCGGCCGGCCACCGCCGCTCCGGCCCGGTGGCCCGGTCGGGGAGCGCGCCGGCGCCTACTTCAACGCCAGCGGGTTGACCGGCGAGCCGGCACCGCCGCGGACCTTGAGTGGCGGGGCGGTGAAGAGGAACTCGAAGGCCCCGTCGTCGGCGCAGTCGGCCGCCAGCGCCTCGAAGTCGAACATCTCCCCCAGCGGCATGCCGAGGTCGCGGATGAGCACGCAGTGCAGCGGGGCGACCGTGCCGGCCCCGCTCGGGAACCGCTCCACCCCCCAGTTGTCCGAGCAGACCGCGGCCACCTGGCGCTCGTGCAGCCACCGGGCGCACGCCAGGCCGAGACCGGGGTTGGCGTCCATCCACCCGGCTCGCCCCTCGGCCACGAACTTCCGCCTCCAGCCGGTGCGCACGCAGAGGATGTCGCCCGGCCCGACCGCCACCGAATGGGCCCGCTCGGCCGCCTCGAGGTCGCCCGGCCCGATCTCGACGTCTGCCGCCAGCCACTCCACCCCGTGCAGGGCGGCCACGTCGAGCAGCACCCCCCGCCCGACCACCCCCCGGCCCAGCGACTCGATCCCGAGCCGGGCGGCCCCCGCCCCGGTGATGCCCGACGCCGGGAAGCCGTTGTAGAGCCGGCCGTCGTAGAAGAAGTGGCAGAGGGCGTCCCACTGGGTGGCGCACTGCAGCGGCATGAAGACGTAGTCATCGGCGTACGAGGCGCCGTCGCCCATCGGGCGGTCGCCGGTCTGGGTCATGACGTGCACCGGGTTGATCCGCCCGCCGCCGGGCTGCGGGCCGTGCTCGTCGAAGGGGATCCCGAGGTCGAACAGCTTCCCGGTGCGCACCAGACGGGCGGCCGCCACCAACCGCTCGGGGGTGACCAGGTTGAGGGTGCCCCGCTCGTCCTCGGGTCCCCACCGCCCCCAGTTGGAGAGAGCGGCCCCTAACGCCCTGAAGCCGGGCGCCGCCGCCGTCCCGGCGTCCCCCTCCTCCCCGACCGTCCTCCCGTCGGCCGGCCTGTCGACCGGTCCGGTCATCGGACCCGGTCCCCGGTGGCCCCGAGCCACCCCGCCAACACCCCGCCGAGCGCACCGGCTTCGGGCACCGGCCGAGCCTCGGCCGCCACCCCCTTCGCCGCCAGCGCGGCACGGCAGCGGTCGCGTTGGTCCCCACCCGCCGACGTGCCGGCCAACAGGAGCACCGGTGGCCGGTCCGCGGCCTCGAAGCAGCGCCCCGGCAGGAACGCCAGGTGCGGCTCGACGACGTCCACGCAGGCGACCGAGGCCACCCGCCCGGGCCACAGCAACGCCGCCCCGAGCGCCACCACCGCCCCCTGTCCCCAGCCCACCAGCGATGGCGGGCAGCCGGCCATGGTGGCCAGCAGGTCCTCGAGCAGGTCGCCCAGCTGGACCACGGCCGTGGCCAGCGAGATCGGGTCGGTGCCGGCGTAGCCCTGTAGGACGCGGTACCAGCAGGTGCCACCGACCTCCATCCCGCTTGGGGTCGAGGCGTAGTTGCCCACCGGGGCCACCACCCGCCCGGCGCCCGCCGTCCGGGCCAGGGCCACCAGGTCGTGGAGGCCGGTCGCCCCGGTCAGGGCCTCTGCGTGGAGGACCACCACGGTCGGGGCGCCCGGGCCTTCGGTCCCCGGCCCGTCGGTCGGTGACCCGCCGGCAGGGGCCGGCCAGTCGGCGTTCGCCGGCCCGTCGGCGCTCGCCGGGGCGGGCAGGTCGAGGTAGG
>DAHUYA010000162.1 GCA_027315445.1 Acidimicrobiaceae bacterium
CTAGCGCCGAGATGGCCGGCAAACACCACGTGGTCGTCGACGGGTCCAACCTGGCGACCGAGGGAAGGACGTTGCCCAGCCTGGCCCAGCTCGACGAGGCGGTCCGGGCCTACGTCGCCGAGGACCCGGAGGCCGAGATCGTGGTGGTGGTCGACGCCTCGTTCGAGCACCGGATCGACCAGGCGGAACGCCAGCAGCTCGAGGACGCGGAGCTCCACGGGGAGATCGTCTCCCCACCCGCCGGGGCCGTCGGCAGGGGGGACGCGTTCGTGCTGCGGATCGCCGAGCGGACCAGCGCGGTGGTCCTCTCCAACGACTCGTTCCAGGAGTTCCACGGCGAGCACCCCTGGCTGTTCGACCAGGGCCGCCTGATCGGGGGAAACCCCGTACCGGGCGTGGGCTGGATCTTCACCCCGCGGATCCCGGTCCGGGGGGTGAAGAGCCGGCAGGCCACGGGCAAGGCGAAGCGCCAGGCCGCCGCCGACGCGAGCCCGCCCGAGAAGGCGGCCGAGCTGGCCAAGGCGGCCAAGCGGGTGGCGGCCAAGCGGCTTCCGGCCCGGCTCCCGGACGGTTCGGTGCCCAAGATCGGCGACGTCTGGCAGCCGGCACCGGCGGTCGCCCCCGTCACGCCGATCCCCGCCCAAGCGGCCAAGAAGACAGCCAGGGCGGCCAAGAAGGCCGAAGCGGCGGCGCCGGCCAAGGCGAAGAGGGCGGTCGGGGCGGCGGCGCCGGCCAAGGCCAGGAAAGCGGCCGAAGCGGCCGGGGCGGCGGCTCCGGCCCCGGCCAAGGCGAAGAGGGCGACCGAGGCGGCGGCTCCGGCCAAAGCCCGGAAGGCGGCCGAAAAGGCCGAGAAGGCGACGAGGAAGGCGGTATCGAAGCAGCCAGGCAAGGCGGCTCGGCCTGGCGAGCCGGGCCCGGCCAAGTCGAAGAGGACGGCCGAGGCGACCGAGGCGACCGGGGCGGTCGGGCCGGCAGCGCCGGCCAAGGCCAGGAAGGCGGCAGAGGCGGTCGGGCCGGCGGCTCCGGCCAAGGCCAGGAAGGCCGCCGCGAAGCAGCAAGGCCCGGCAGCCCGGCCTGGCGAGCCGGTCCCGGCCAAGGCGAAGAGGGCGACCAAGGCGGCCAAGAAGGCCGAGGCGGCGGCGCTGGCCGGAGCCAAGAAGTTGGCCAAGAAGGCCGAGCCGGCCCCGGCCAAGGCCGAGAAAGGGCCTTCGAGGACCAGGAGACCTGCCGTGGGCGCAGAGCGCGTCACCTCGGTGGCACCGCTCCCGGGGACCAGGGCGCCGGTGGACGAGGAGGTGCGGCACGCCATCGACGAAGCGGTGGCCGAGGCGATGGCGCCGCCGCCGGCGCCCGAGACGGGCGAGGCCGGGGCCGAGGGCCGGAGCGGCAAGAAGGCGAGGCGGCGCCGGCGGGCGACTCCTCCACCCGCGGTCAACGAGCCGCTGGCCTTCATCAACTTCGTGGGGTCCGTCCCTCTGGGCAGTGAGGTGGAGGGCGAGGTGGCGTCCTTCACCTCCCACGGGGCGATGGTGGAGGTCGAATTGCCCGGCGGGGGCGCCCTCCATTGCTACGTGCCCCTTTCGGGCATGGCCGATCCGGCGCCCCGGAAGGCCCGCGAGGTGCTGGCACGCGGCGAGCGGCGACGGTTCGTCCTCGTGGCGCTGGACCCGCCCAGGCGGGTGGCCGAGCTGGCACTGCCCGGGACCCGGGCAGCCGGCGGACGGCGCGAGAGCGCCTGACCCGGGGGCACCGGGTGGCGTCCCGGCTGGTCCTGTGGGACATCGACGGCACGCTGGTGAGCTCCGGCGGGGTGGGGGCCGTTGGTCGAGGACGAGGTGCTGGCCGGCGGTAGCCTCGCCGACCATGCCCCCCGTCGAGCCCGCCGAGGTGCTCCCGCACCGCCCGCCCTTCCTCTTCGTCAGTGAGGTGGTGTCGCTCGAACCGGGCCGCTCGGCGGCGGGTCGGTGGCGCCTCAGCGGCGAGGAGGACTTCTTCGCCGGACACTTTCCCGGGCGGCCCACGCTCCCGGGGGTCCTGATGGTGGAGTCGCTGGCCCAGCTGGGGGGCATCGCCGTGCTGGCCGACGAGCGCTTCTCCGGGAAGCTGCCGCTCTTCGGGGGGATCGAGCGGGCCCGGTTCCGCCGCCAGGTGTCGCCGGGCGAGACGCTCGACCTCGAGGTGGAGGTCGGCAGGTTGTCGAGCCGGGCCGGCCGGGGCCACGGGGTGGCGCGGGTCGGCGGGCAGGTCGCCTGCGAGGCGGACCTCCTGTTCGTGCTGGTCGACCGGGGGCCGGGGGAGGGCTGAGGTTGCGACTGGTCACCTGGAACGTGAACTCGCTCGGGGCCCGCCTCCCGCTGGTGCTCGAGTGGATGGAGGCCAACGCGCCCGACGTCGTCTGCATGCAGGAGACCAAGCAGGCGGACGAGGCCTTCCCCGAGGCGGCCTTCGCCGAGCTCGGTTACCAGTCGGTGCACCACGGCGACGGGCGCTGGAACGGGGTGGCCATCGCCAGCAGGGTCGGGCTCGACTCGCCGGTGCGGGGGATCGGCCTCCAAGAGGAGGCGGGCGCCTTCGGGTGCCGGTTCGTGGCCGCCCTGTGCGGGGGCGTCCGGGTCCACTCGGTGTACGTCCCCAACGGCCGGAGCCTCGATCACGAGCAGTACCGCAACAAGCTGGCCTGGCTGGACAGGCTGCGCGCCTACCTCGACGAGAACTACGGCGGGCTCGACGACGTGGCGGTCTGCGGGGATTTCAACGTGGCTCCCGACGACGTCGACGTGTGGGACCCGGGCGCCTTCGTGGGGGCCACCCATGTGAGCGAGCCCGAACGGGCCGCGCTGGGAAGGATCGTCGACTGGGGGCTCGAGGACGTCTTTCGCCGCTTCCACCCCGACGGCGGGGTGTTCAGCTGGTGGGACTACCGGGCCGGGGACTTCCACAAGGGCCACGGGATGCGGATAGACCTGGTGCTGCTCTCTCCGGGGCTCGCCAACCGTTGCACCGGCGCCCGGGTCGACCGCGACGCCCGCAAGAAGAGCCCGGCCGGCAACAAGCCCTCCGATCACGCCCCCGTGGTGGTGGAGATCGGCGAGGAGGAGGCCAACACCCGCTGACCGGACCGCTGCCCCCTTCGGCTATTCTTTACGTCAACGTAAACGTTACGACCGGTGGGTGGAGGAGAGAGTCGATCCGATGACGGCGATCCGATGACGGCGCTACGCCCGATCCGGGGTGTCGGCGCGGCGGCGCCGGCGGACCGGGGCCGCTACAAGTGGGTGGCGCTGTCCAACACCACCCTGGGCGGCCTGATGGCGGCGATCAACAGTTCGATCGTGCTGATCGCCCTGCCGGCCATCTTCAAGGGCGTCCGGGTCGACCCGTTGGCACCCTCCAGCACCGGCTTCCTGCTGTGGATGCTGATGGGCTACATGGTGGTCACCGCCGTGTTGGTGGTCACGCTCGGGCGCATCGGCGACATGTACGGGCGGGTGCGGGTCTACAACCTCGGTTTCGCCGTCTTCACCCTCTTCTCGGTGCTGCTGTCGGTGACCTGGCTCACCGGGACGGCCGGCGCCGCCTACCTGATCGCCATGCGGATCGGCCAGGGGGTCGGCGCCGCCTGCCTGATGGCCAACTCGGGCGCCATTCTCACCGACGCCTTCCCGGAGGACGAGCGCGGCATGGCGATCGGGATCAACGCCATCGCCATCGTGGTCGGCTCCTTCGTCGGCCTGATCCTCGGCGGCCTGCTGGCGCCGGTCCAATGGCACCTGATCTTCTTGGTGTCGGTGCCCTTCGGTCTGTTCGGGACCGTCTGGGCCTACCGCAAGCTCCGCGACCAGGGCATCCGGACGCCGGCGCCGATCGACTGGTGGGGCAACGCCACCTTCGCCGTGGGCCTCGTGGCGCTGCTGGCCGGCATCACCTACGGGATCATGCCCTACGGCGGTCACGTCATGGGTTGGACCAATCCGAAGGTGCTGGGTGCGCTGGGCGGCGGCCTGGCGGTCCTGGCGATCTTCGGCGTCATCGAGATGCGGGCGGCCCACCCGATGTTCGACCTCAAGCTCTTCGGGATCCGGGCCTTCAGCGGCGGGAACTTCGCCGGCTTCCTCGGGGCGCTGGGCCGAGGCGGGCTGATGTTCCTCCTCATCCTGTGGCTCCAGGGGGTGTGGCTGCCCCTGCACGGCTACGACTTCACGCAGACCCCTTTGTGGGCCGGCGTCTACATGTTGCCGCTCACCGCCGGCATGCTCCTCGCCGCCCCGGTCGCCGGCTGGCTGTCCGACCATTTCGGCGCCCGCCCGTTCGCCACCGGGGGGATGGTGGTGACCGCCGGCTGCTTCCTGCTGCTGACCGCCCTGCCGGTCGACTTCCCCTACCTGTGGTTCGGACTGCTGCTGCTGGTCATGGGGATGGCCATGGGGGTGTTCGCCGCCCCGAACCGGGCCGGCATCATGAACAGTCTGCCGCCGAACCGGCGCGGCGCGGGGGCCGGGATGGCCAACACCTTCCAGAACTCCGCCCAAGTGCTGTCGATCGGCGTCTTCTTCAGCCTCATCATCGTGGGGCTGTCCTCGTCACTGCCGGCCCGTCTGTTCCACGGCCTGGTGTCCCACGGGGTGCCGGTGGCCGCGGCCACCCGGGCGTCGCACCTGCCTCCCGTGGCCAGCCTCTTCGCCGCCTTCCTGGGCTACAACCCGATCCAGCAGCTGCTCGGTCACTCGCTGGCCGCCATGCCGCCCGCCCAGGTCGCCTTCCTGACCGGGCACCGGTTCTTCCCGGGACTGATCAGCGTCCCCTTCGAGTCGGGCCTGCGCGAGGCGCTCTGGTTCGCCGCCGGCGCCTGCCTGCTGGCGGCCGGCGCCTCGTGGCTGCGGGGCGGCAAGTACGTGGCCGGGCCGGCCGTCGTGCCGGCGGTGTCGACCGGGCCGGCGGGTCGGGCCCGCCGCTCCCACGAGGAGGAGAAGGCGGCCGAAGGGACGGTGGCCGCCTTCGAGGGGGTGCTGCCGATGGGGGTGACCGAGGAGGGTCGGGACCTCGCACGCCCGGAGCGGGCGGCGCGAGGCTGAGCGTCGGGCGGCGCGGGCTGCGGCGGTCGGACCCTCAACCCAGACCGGGCAGCACCGCCTCGATGAGCCGGGGTCCGGGCTCGGTCAGCGAGCGCGCCAGTTGGGCGACCAGCTCGTCGGCCGTGGTGGCCCGGCTGGCGGGCACTCCCATGCCGGTCGCCAGGGCGACGAAGTCGAGGTCGGGCCTCGAGAGGTCGAGCAGGGAGGAGGCCACCGGCCCGCCGGCCCCGGCCCCCACCCGGGAGAGCTCGAGGTTGAGGATGGCGTAGGCCCGGTTGGCCAGGAGCACCGTGGTCACGTCGAGGCCCTCGCGAGCCTGGGTCCACAGGGCCTGCAGGGTGTACATGGCGCTGCCGTCGGACTCGAGGCAGAGCACCCGCCGCCCCGGCGCCGCCACCGCCGCCCCGGTGGCCACCGGCAGCCCGTAGCCGATGGCCCCCCCGGTCAGGGTGAGCCAGTCGTGGGGTGGGCAGCCGGCGGTGGCGCCGGCCACGAAGATCCCCGAGGTGTTGGACTCGTCCACCACCACCGCCCCTTCGGGTAGCAGGGCGCCGACGGCAGCCGCCAGTGACTCGGCGTCGAGCGACCCGGTGGGGCGCTCGGGCCGGGCGGCAGGGGCCCCTGGTGTCGCCGGCGGGGCCGCGACGGCCTCCGCCAGCTGCTCGAGCGAGCCGGGGGCGTCGTCGCCCGCCCCGGCCAGCACCTGCACGTCGCAACCCGGTGGCACCAGGTCGCTGGGCTTGTTCGGGTAGGCGAAGAACGACACCGGACGGCGGGCCCCGGCCAGCACCAGCCGGCGGACGCCGGCCAGCTGGGCTTCCACGAACTCGCCGAAGTAGCCGAGACGCTCGATCGGAGGTCGTCCCGCGCCCCGCTCGAGCCGGGTCGGGAAGGTCTCGCACCACAGGGCGGCCCCGGTCGCCGCCGCCACCCGCGCCGCCGCCGCCAGCCCCCGCTGACCCAGGGCGCCCCCACCCAGCAGGATGGCCGACTTCTCGCCGCTGCCCAGGGCCTTGGCCAGGGTTTCGACCGTTTCGGGGGCCACCGGCGAGGCGGGCCGCCTCACCGGCACCGGCGGCACCGGGGCGGTCGTCTCGCTCCAGGAGACGTCGGCCGGCAGGACGAGGGTGGCCACCCGACCCGGGGGGCCGCAGGCGGCGGCCACCGCGTCGAGGGCGTCGCCGGCCACGTCGTCGGGGCGGGCCGAGCGCCGGTACCAGCCGGAGACCGGGCGGGCCAGGCTCTCGATGTCGGACTGGAGGGGCGCGTCGTAGCGGGAGTGGTAGGTGGCGTGGTCACCCACCACGTTGACCACCGGGGAGCCGGCGCGCCGGGCGTTGTGGAGGTTGGCGATCCCGTTGCCCAGGCCCGGACCGAGGTGCAGGAGGGTCGCCGCGGGCCGGCCGGCCAGCCGGGCGTAGCCGTCGGCCGCGCCGGTGGCCACCCCCTCGAAGAGGCAGAGCACACCGCGCATGGCGGGCACCGCGTCGAGGGCGGCGACGAAGTGCATCTCGGACGTGCCCGGGTTGGCGAAGCAGGTGTCCACCTCGGCGCCGACCAGCGCCGCCAGCAGCGAGGAGGCGCCGTTCATCGGACCGTCGAACGTGCGACGGGTGCCGCCGACGCGACCGGTGCGGCCGCCGGGGCGGCCGGCGACGACGCGGCGGGTGCGACAGGTGGGGCCGGCGACGGGGCGGCGCCCCGGCCAGGCCCGAGGATGCCGTGGGGGTCGAAGGCCGCCTTGATCCGCCCGAGCAGCGCCACCTCCGCCGGGTCGGCCAGCTCGAGGTGGTACGGACGCTTCTCGCTGCCCAGCCCGTGCTCGCCCGACACCGCCCCGCCCAGCGACCGGGCGGCGGCGAACAGCCGGCGCAGCAGGGCCTTGCGCCCCTCTGGGTCGGCCAGGAACACCGACAGGTGGACGTTGCCGTCCCCGACGTGCCCGCAGCCGGTGACCAGCGCCCCGTGCTCCTCGGCCAGGGTGGCCACCGTGGCCAGGTAGTCGGGGATGGCGGCCCGTGGGACCACCGCGTCGACGATGTCGTCGGCGCCGGCCGCCTTGGCGACGTAGACGGCACGCTCCCGGGCGGCGATCAGGTCGGCTCCGGCGCTGGGCGGCAGCACGTAGACCTCGAGCGCCCCGAGCCGGCCGAGCAGTTCGCCGGCCGCCTCCACGTCAGCCGCCATCCGCTCCTCGTGATGCCCTTCGAGCACGACCACGAGGTGGCAGGTGGCCGAGGCGGCCACCTCGGCGGCCACACCCAGCTCCACCCCGGCGGCCGCGGTGACCGACGCCATGGACAGGGCGTCGAGGTACTCGAGCACCGCAGGGGAGAGGCCCGAGCGCACCAGCTCTGGTACGGCCCGGGCCACCTGGCGGAGCTCGCCGAACGGCGCCAGAAGGGTCGCCCGGTGGGGCCGGATCGCCTGCAGCTTGAGCGTGACCTCGGTCACCAGGGCGAGGGTGCCCTCCGAGCCCACCACCAGCTGGGTCAGGTCGTAACCGATCGACGTCTTCACCAGCTTGCCCCCGGTCCGGATGACGGCGCCGCCCGGGAGCACCGCCTCGAGCCCCAGCACGTGGTGCCGGGTCACCCCGTCGCGGATCGCCCGCATGCCCCCGGCGTTGGTGGCCACGGTGCCGCCGATCGACGCGCTCGGCTCGCCCGGGGCGACCGGGTAGGTGAGGCCGAAGGGGGCGAGCGCCTCCTCGAGCTGACCGAGGGTGACCCCGGGCTGCACCACCGCCACCTGGTTGTCGGGATCGACGTCGAGCACCCGGGCCATGGCGTCGAAGGCGATCACGATCCCATCGGGGTCGGGTCGGCAGCCCCCGGACAGCCCGGTGCCCGAGCCCCGGGCCACCACCGGCACCCCGAGATCGTCGGCCAGGGCGAGGATCGCCGACACCGCCCCGGTGGAGGCCGGGCGCACCACCGCCCGCGGGATCAGCGGCGGGGCGGTGAGCGCCTCGTCGTGGGTGTCGTCCGGGCGGATGTCGGCACCGGCCTGCACGGCCCGGTCGCCGGCGATGGCACGGAGCCGCTCGATCAGCTCGTCGTCGCCGTCGGCCATGC
>DAHUYA010000177.1 GCA_027315445.1 Acidimicrobiaceae bacterium
GGCGGCATCCCCATGGACCCCCGGGTGGCCGCCGACTACGGCGCCTACTCGCTCTCTAGCGGCTTCCCGGCCATGTTCGAGGCCATGGCGCGGCGCGAGCTCCGCCGCGATCCGGCGCTGCTCGACTGAGCGGCCGCGGCGGCCGGCGCGGCCTCTGCCGACGGGGTGAGCGGCCGGCGCGGACTCTGCCGACGGGGTGAGCGACCGGCGGCACATGGTCGGCGAGGGGCGGGTCACCGGGCACCACCGTGGTGCCCACCACGGGCACCTCCGAGCCGGGTATCTGGGAATAGCCCGGCCGTCGTCCGGTTGATGCAGCCATGCGAGCCATCGGCATCATGCACTGGGGCGGTCCCGAGGTCCTCTCGGTCGTGGAGCTCCCGGACCCGGCCCCCGGTCCCGGGGAGGTGCTCGTCCGCGTGCGGGCGGCCGCCGTCAACCCCACCGACACCGCCCTGCGCAGCGGGGCCCGGGCGGAGCGGCTGCGCGACGTGCCGGCCCCCCACGTGCCCGGGATGGACGCCGCCGGGGAGGTCGTCTCGTTCGGCCCGGACGTCCTCACCGACCTGCGGGTGGGCCAGCAGGTGATGGCCATCGTGGTGCCCCACGGCGCCCGCGGCGCCTACGCCGAGCTGGTGGCGGTGCCGGCGGCGTCGGTCGTCCCGGTGCCGGCCGGGGCCGGCCTGGCCGAGGCCGCCACCCTGCCGATGAACGGGCTGACCGCCCGGATGGCGCTCGACCAGCTGTCGCTCCGCCCCGGGCAGACGCTCGGGGTCACCGGTGCCGCCGGCGCCCTCGGCGGGTACGCCGTCGAGCTGGCCAAGGTGGACGGGCTGCGGGTCGTGGCCGACGCCGCCCCCAGGGACGCCGGGCTGCTCGGGGACCTGGGGGCCGACGTGGTGGTGCCGAGGGGTCCCGACGTCGCCCAGCGGATGCGGGAGGCCGTCCCCGGGGGCGTCGACGGCCTGGTCGACGCGGCGGTCCAGAACGACACGGTGGCCGGGGCGGTTCGGGACGGCGGTCAGGTGGCCACCGTGCGCGGCTACGAGGCCGACGCCGGGCGCGGGGTGCGCTTCCGGCCGGTGTGGGTGCGGGAGTACGCCCGCCGCCACGACCAGCTCGACCGGCTGCGCCAGCTGGCCGAGGAGGGCCGGCTCACCCTCCGGGTGGCCCGCACCTACCGGGCGGAGGAAGCAGCCGACGCCCACCGGGCACTCGAGGCCGGCGGGGTCCGCGGCCGGCTGGTGCTCGAATGGTGAGCAAGCCTGCACCGTGGCGGGCCGGGACCCCGGCGCCGACCACGGGCCGAGCCACCGGGGAGGCGGCTCGGCCACGGCCTACGCCGTCTCGACCTCCTGGTAGCGGGCGACGGTGAAGCCGATGGTCAACGGGACGTCCACCGCGAACACCGCCAGCATGCCCAGCAACAGGGCCAGCGGGGCGCCGCGGGTGCCGTCCTTCACGAAGACGAAGCCGAGCAGGCCGGCGATCACCACGTAGGCCAGCAGGGCCCACCGGGCCACCGCCAGGAACCGGTCCCGGGCGAAAGGCCGGATGCGCACCAACAGACCCACCGCCACCACCAGCAGGGCGACGCCGCCGAGCAGCAGGCCGAGGGCCGGACCGAGCGGCGGATGGGCCGGCAGGTGGGCGGCCATCCAGATCCCGCCCACGATGACCAACGCCATCGACCCCACGGCGAGCTCGGCCACCCGCGGCAACCGACGGTGCATCACCGGGGCGTCGGCGCCCGGCAGCGGGCCCGACTCCGCCGCGCTCACGTCGTCGCCACCCTGGTCATGATGATGAGCGTCGCCACCTGCATGGCCCCGGTGACCCCCGCCGCGTAGATGAAGCGCCGCATCAGGCGGGCGATCACCGCCGGGTTGGGCTCACGCTTCTTGAGCTCGACCAGCACGGCGACGTTGGCCGGCTCGAGCAGGCCGAGGGCCACCACCGCCATCACACCCACCACGATGAACGAGGCGACGATCCAGCTGTGGTGCCCGTAGCTGGCTTCGAGGGTCCCGAGGTGGCGGGCCAGCTGCCAGCCGGCGGCCAGGGTGCAGATCACCAGGGTGGGCATGATCAGCACCATCTTCGGCATGAACCGGGTGGTGAACTCGATCCGGGCGGGGACGGAGAGGCGCCCCAGGATCGGCCCGATCACGAAGCCGAGGAAGAGGTCGATCCCGGTCCACAGCCCGCCGGCCACCACGTGGAAGAAGTCGAGGGACCACAGGGTGTTGGTGGCGATCGCCACCACCAGGCCGACCAGCACCACCGCCACCACCGGCAGCCCCCGCAGCGGGACGATGTCGAACGCCGGGACGGCGGGCGGGCCGGCCTGAGCCGGCGGCGGACCGGGGTGCGAGCGTTCGGCCCCGTCCGGTGCCAGCGGCTCCGTTCCCCTCGTTGCGGGGTCGAGCGCGATGTCCGCCATGCTCCCCCTCCCCTCGCCTCGGTGATCCTCGGGTCGACAGCCTACCGCCCGGTGCCCCAAGGGGTGGTCCGAGCACTCGGGGACCTCCACCGGGTGTTGGCGCCAGAGCGCGCCCGGGACCGCTCACCCGCGTCGCCATCCCGACCCGCCGGTCAGGCGTCCCCGACCGCTTCGATCTCGGGGCGGGAGATGCCGAGCAGGAAGAGGATGGCGTCGAGGTACGGCACGCTCAGGGCGGCGTCGGCGGCGTCCCGCACCACCGGCTTGGCGTTGAAGGCGATCCCCAGCCCGGCCGCCGCCAGCATGTCGAGGTCGTTGGCACCGTCGCCGACGGCGATCGTCCGCGAGAGGGGGACCCCGGCCAGGCGGGCGAACCGGCGAAGGGCGGCGGCCTTGCCGGCGCGGTCCACGAGCTCGCCCTCGAGCCGGCCGGTGAGCTTGCCCCCGGCCACCTCCAGCCGGTTGGCCGCCAGGTGGTCGATGCCGAGCCGTTCGACCACCGGTCCGAGCACCTGCTCGAACCCGCCGCTCACCAGCGCCGTGACGTAGCCGAGGTGCTGGAGGGTGCGGATGAGCGTCCGCGCCCCGGGGGTCAGCCGGAGGTCGTCCCGCACCTCGTCGAGCACCGACTGGTCGAGGCCGGCGAGCAACGACAGACGCTCGTCCATGGCCCGGGCGAAGTCGAGCTCGCCGGCCATCGCCCGGGCGGTCACGGCGGCCACCTCGGCTGCGCAGCCGGCCCGGGCGGCGACCGCGTCGATCACCTCCCCCTGCAGGAGGGTCGAATCGGCGTCGAGCACGATGAGGTGCTTGGCCCGACGGTGGAGCCCGGCCCGCTGCACCGCCACGTCGACCTGCAGCCGGGCGGCGGTGACCGCCAGCTCCCGCCGGAGCCGTCCCGCCTCGGCCCCGGACACGGAGAGCTCGTAGCTGACCACCGGGTAGGTGCTGAGCCGAACGACGCGGTCGACGTTCCCGCCGGCCGACGCCACCTGGCCGAAGACGCCGGCCAGGGCCGTCGGACCGAGCGAAGGGGCCAGCACGGTGACCAGGTGGCGCCGGCCGACGTCCTCCTCGGCGCCGGACGGGAGCCGGCCGAGCTCCGACACCGTCAGCTCGAGCCGGCGATCGAGCCGACCGATGGCCGCCCCCAGTGCTCCCTGGACCCGCTCGACCTCGCCGGGGATCGGCATCCCGACCCCGGCGGGCGCCACCTCCACGCACAGCAGCAGCTGCCCGTGGACCTGCACCTGCTCGACGTCGAGGACGGAGAGGTCGAGCGCCGCCATCGCCTCAAACAGGCGGGCTGCCAGCCCCGGTCGGTCCGGCCCGCGCAAGGTCACCAGCAGGGTGCCCTGGCTCCCCTTGCCAGAGGGCACCTGCCTACACCCGCTCACACATGCCTACACATGGTTGGACCCGGCCAGGGCGAGCGCTCGCCGGACCGCCTCCACGGGGTCGCCCACCTCCTCGACCCCGGGTCCCGCCGCCTCGCCCGGCGGCTCGAGGAGCCAGGTGCCGAGCCCGACCACCGGCCGCCCGGTCCGCAGCGCCAGGGCGATCTCCGACAGCGTCCCCCAACCGCCCCCCAAGGCCACCAGGACGTCGGCCGCCCGCACGACCAGGGCGTTGCGTGCCTCGCCCAGACCGGTGGGGAGGGGCACGGTCACCCAGGGGTTGGCCTCGCCCCGGTCGGGGCCCGGCAGGATGCCCACGGTCGTCCCGCCGGCCGACGCGGCCCCGCGGCAGGTGGCGGCCATCACACCTCCCAGACCGCCACAGACCACCACCGCGCCGGCCTCGGCCAGGCCCCTCCCCACCGCCTCGGCGGCCGACTCGACGGCGGGAGTGGCGCCAGTGCCGACCGTGCCGGGCCCGACGACCCCCACCCAGGGGGCGTTGCGGAGGGCGGGGACGGGACGGTCAGGCACGGAGGGGGTCGCCGGCGGACCCGTCCGGGGTCGTCCGGTCGGTGGTGGCCCGGGCGGGCGCCGGACCCTCGGTGGTGGCCCGGACGGCAACGGATGGTTCGCAGCCGACCCACCCCCGGTCGGGCTCCCAGCGACGGACCATCCGGGCCGGCACGCCGGCCACCACGCAGTGGTCGGGGAACTCGCCGCGCACCACCGCCCCGGCGGCCACCACCACGTTGGTGCCGAGCACCGTGCCGGGCAGGATCACCACGTGGGCGCCGAGCCAGCTGCCCGTGCCGATCCGCACCGGGGCCTCCACCGGCCACTGCCGGCCGATGGGCTGGTCGGGGTCGCGGTAGGAGTGGTTCTGGTCGGTGATGTAGACGTAGGGCCCGGTCTGGATGTCGTCACCGAGCTCGACCTGCCAGTGACCGACGATGTGGCTCCCCCTGCCGATGACGCACCGGTCGCCGATCTGCACCACCGGGTCGCTGGCCATGCGCTGCCCGGGCGCCATGCCGGCGCTCAGCGACACGTAGGGCCCCACCATGGTGTCCTCGCCGATCCGGATGTACTCCTCGTTGAAGAGCGCCCCTTGGGGGAAGGCCAGGACGCTCCCGCGGCCGAAGGCACCGAATCTCCGGCCCCCGGGGTCGTCCGGTCCGACGGCGCCCAGGTCGCAGAGGACGGACCAGGCGTGTTGGGCCGCGCTCGCGGCGGCGGCCCGCAGGGGGCGTGGGAGGGAACGGACCCAGGTCACCGGGCAACGCTATCCGGCCGACGACCGCTCCCTGGCCGTCTCCGGGCGCCGAAGACCTGGTCAGGCGGCCCGGTAGTCTGTCCCGCATGCCAGACGGTGCACCTGCACCGGGTGGCCCGGACGGTTCGGGCGGATCGGGCGGTGGGACACCGGTCCGACGCCTCGACCGTCGCCACTTCCTGCAGGTGACCGCCGGGGCGCTCGGCGCCGTGGGCGGGGCGCTCGGCGACGGGGCGGCCACCTCGGCCGCCACCCGCCGTCACGGGAAGAGGACCGGCCGGAAGGCCCGCCGGCTCCCGGCGGTGACCTCGGCCACGCTCGCTTCCGGGGTGGTGGTGCCCACCGCCCGCTGGCTGGTCGAGGAGAACCAACGCCCGGGCACCACCGCCTGGATCGTCACCGGCACCCAGACGCCGCACGCCATCGAGGGGTTCGCGAGCCAGGTGAGCGCCGTTCCCGGCGACCAGGTGGACGTCTTCGTCAATTCGACCGCCACCAGCATGCACGTCGAGGCCTACCGGATGGGCTGGTACCAGGGGATGGGGGGGCGCCTGGTCTTCCGCTCCCCCACGGTCGGCGTCGGCACCCAGCCCTCTTCCACCCTCACCCCGGGGGTGAACACGGTGGAGTGCCCCTGGCACCCGACCCTCACGCTCTCGATCGACGAGTCGTGGCCGCCCGGGTGCTACCTGCTGAAGCTGGTCGGGGGCGGCGGGGAACAGCAGTACGTCCCGTTGACGGTGCGCGACGACGCGAGCACCGCCGCCTACGTGTTGCAGAACAGCGTGACGACCTGGCAGGCGTACAACCTCTGGGGTGGCTTCAGCCTCTACTACGGCCCGACGCCCTTCGGCGGCCAGGACTTCGCCAATCGGGCCCGCATCGTCTCGTTCGACCGTCCCTACCCGCAGTCCTGGGCCCAGGGCAGCGCCGACTTCCTGGGCAACGAGTTCCCGGTGCTGTTCCAGATGGAGCAGCTCGGGCTCGACATGACCTACTGGACGGACGTCGACTTGCACCGGGCGCCCGATCGGCTGCTCCAGCACCGGGCGATGTTCAGCCTCGGTCACGACGAGTACTGGTCGCTCGAGATGCGCGACGGCGCCCTGGCGGCGGTGGCAAAGGGTGTCAACCTCGGGTTCCTCGGCGCCAACGCCTGCTACCGCCAGATCCGGCTGCAACCCTCCCCGATAGGACCGGACCGCCTCGAGGTCTGCTACAAGGACGCCGCCGCCGACCCGATGATGGGGGTGGACGACGCCGTGGTGACCGGGCCGGAGTGGGACTCGCCCCCCACCAACTGGCCGGAGAGCATCCTCATCGGCGACATGTACCAGTCGGTCGGGGCGAACGACGACCTGGTGATCGTCGACGCCGCCCACTGGCTGCTCGACGGCTGTCCGGTCCACGACGGCCAGCACCTGCCGAAGGTGGTGCAGGGGGAGTACGACCGCTACGTCCCCACGCTGCCGGGCCCGACGAACCTCGACGTGATCGCCCACTCCCCGATCGCCGGGCAGGGCAACTGGTCGGACATCACCTACTACACCTCACCGGGTGGCGGCGGCGTCGTGGCGACGGGCATGGCCTCCTTCGTCAACAAGCTGTCGAACACCACCGCCTTCCCCTCCAACGTGGTGCCGGCGCCCATCCCCGGGATCACCGACATCCTCCTCCGGGTCATGGAGAACGTCTACGGTACGTTCGGCCATGGCCCCGCAGCCGACCTCCATGAGTCCACAGGGAATTGGCGCGCCACCTACCAGGGATCGGCCGCCCGGGCCCCGAGTGCGCCGAGCACGCCGTCGGCCTGAGCGCCGCCTGCTCCTGGCGCTCGCCGCGGGCGGCGTGGTGCTCGCCGCCTGCTCCTCCACCCCGAAGAGCTCGCCCCCGTCGTCGACCTCCTCGACCACCACCACCGCCGCGGCCGCATCGGCGGCGACCTGCCCGCTCACCGGGGCCCCCGTCCCAGGTGGCGGCGGTGTCCCCCAACGCCCCGCCCTGGCGATCAAGGTCGACAACTACCAGGCCGCCCGGCCGCAGTCCGGGCTGGGGCAAGCCGACATCGTCTTCGAGGAACCGGTCGAGGGCGGGATCACCCGCTACGCCGCCGTCTACCAGTGCCAGCAGGCGCCGTCGGTGGGACCGATCCGCTCGGCCCGCAACATCGACATCGGCATCCTGGGTGAGTTCGGCCACCCCGTCTTCGTCCATGTCGGAGGCATCAACCCGGTCCTGGCCAACGTCGCGGCCTCCCCGCTGGTCGATCTCGACCTCATGGGCTATCCCTCGGTCACCCAGCACCCCGCGGGCCGCTACGCCCCCTACGACACCTACGCCTCCACCTCGGCCCTCTGGGGCCTCCGCACGCAGGACGCAACCCCGCCATCGCCCGTCTTCCAGTACTCGGCGACTCCGCCCCCCGGCACCCCAAACGGGAGCGTCGGCATCCCGTTCTCCCAGGAGGCCGACGTGGTCTGGCGCTACAGCGCCGCTCAGCACCTGTACCTCCGCTACTACGGGAGCGCGCCCGACATGGCCATGGGCGGTGGCCAGGAGAGCGCCGCCAACGTCGTGGTGCAATTCGTGCAGATCACCTACGGGCCGTGGGTCGAGAACAGCGAGGGGGCACTGGAGGTACAGGCCAACCTCTACCAGAACGCCAGCGGGCAGGCCGAGGTCTTCCGCAACGGCGAGGAGATCACCGGCACCTGGCAACGATCGTCCCTCGGACAGCCGACGCAGTTCACCGCCTCCAACGGCACCCCGATCACCATGTCCCCCGGTCGCACCTGGGTG
>DAHUYA010000188.1 GCA_027315445.1 Acidimicrobiaceae bacterium
CAGGCCGACCAGCGCCCCGGCCAGGACGTCGGTGGCGTGGTGGGCACGGAGGTGGATACGGCTGACCGCCACCCCGGAGGCGAAGCCCAGGAAGGCCACCGCCTGGGGCGCGCCGTCGGCGAGCACCACGGCCGTGCAGAAGGAGGCGAGGGTGTGGCCGCTCGGGAAGCTGCTGGACGTCGGGGTGCGCACGGTCGGCCTCCGACCGGGTTCGCTGCCGGCCCCCGGTCGCTCCCGCCGGAAGGCCGCTTTCAAGGCCTTGTTGACCATCAACGAGCTGACGCCCGCCGTCCCGAGCGACGCCACCGACCGCCAACGGTCGTCGGGCCGCCGGGCCTTCGCCAGCGCCACCAGCGGCCAGACCACGCCATAGTCGGAGAGGTTGGAGAGCACGGCCGCCGCGGCGTCGGGACCCCGCTGGCCCCGGAGGGGCCCGAACGCACGGTCGAACGCCCGGTCCACCGCTTCGAAGGTGGCCCCGAAGGGGGTGGCCGGGTCCCAAATGGTCCCCGGCGACCCGGATGCCACGCTCACGAGGCGACGAGGGCGGGCTCCGCCGCCGACTCGAAGGCCGGGCAGAGGGACTGGAAGTTGCAGGACCGGCACAGCGGTCCCGGGCGTGGGCGGAAGTCGTCGCGGTCACAGGCCCGCACGATGGCCTGCCAGACGGCCGCGGTGCGTTGTCGCTGCCCTCGGAGGGATTGCTCGCTCGGGAGGGCGGTGATGGAGACGGGGTCCCGCAGGTGCAGGAGCCGCACCTCGACCGGGATCCGTCCGAGCACCCGCTCGCAGAGCAGGGCGTAGGCATGGACTCCGGTGAGGCGGCCGTGCTCGAAGCGTGCCGACGGAGCTCGCCCGGTCTTGTAGTCGATCACCACCAGGTCGCCCTCGTCGGTGAGGTCGAGACGGTCGATGATGCCCCGCAGGCGGACGTCGCCGACCACGCTCTCGAGGCCCAGTTCGACCCCGACGGCCCGGACCGCGTCCGGGTCTTCGAGCTCGAAGTAGTTGGACACGAGCAGCCGTGCGTCGTCGAAGAACGCCGTCTCCTGCTCGGCCCCCATGCCGAGGGCGGTGAACTCGGGGTCGGACTGCAGCGCCGACCAGGCGAGTGCCAGCTCGTGCCCCGCCGCCTCCCTGGTGCGCTCGCCGGCCGGATGGTGCCAGAACAGCCCCTCGAGGGCGGCGTGGACCAGCGTGCCCTTCAGGGCGTGGGGCGAGGGCGGCTCGGGGAGGCGGTCGATGATCGAGAAGCGGAACGCCAGAGGGCAATCGGTGAAGGAGGAGACCTTCGAGGGGCTCAGGGTCCGAGGTGGGGTCGCCGGCATCGGGGCAAGGTTAGGACGGGGCTGTGACCGGGGGGTTGATCTCGGGGTGTCGCGGACCGCGTTGCGGGCCCGCAGAGGCGGTGCGGAGCGGTCGAGCGGAGCGGTCGAGCGGAGCGGTAGAAAGGAGCCGTGCCGTCCGAGCTCGAGCGCAGCACCTCTTGGGCCGGACTGCGTGCCGGGGACCCGGTGGACGTCGAGGGGACCCGGCTGCGGTGCGCCCAGTGGACGTTCCTGGCCCACGTCCGCAACCGGGACACCGGGGAGGAGTGGGTCGAGGTCGTCGGCGGCAGGTCGGGGGACCGGAAGCTGCGCTCCTTCCGCCCCGGCCAGGTCTATGCCCCGCGTGGGCGCATGGCCGCCGGTCGCCGATCGGTCTCCCTGGCCGAGGCGCCCCAGCTGCCGTTCGGCTGACGGCCGATCTGCCGATCTGCCGATCTGGCCGATCTGGCCGATCTGCCCGATCTGCCGGTCCGCCCGATCTGCCGGTCCGTCGAGCCAGAGAGCCGTCGAGCCAGAGAGCCGTCGAGTCCGTCGAGCGGGCCCGTCCGTGTTCAGGAACGGTCGACGAGGACGTCACCCCGGGCGTCGGCGGCGGTGCACGAGCCGGTCGGGGAGCACGCCACGGCGTCGAGCGTGGTCCCGGGATCGATCGTCGCGGGCGCCGACCAGGCGTGCCCGTTCCAACCCGTCACCATGCCGGCGCCGACGGCGACGCAGCGTGACGGATCGGCGCACGACACGTCGGCCGTCGACGACGGGAGGACCGACCGGGGTGTCGACCACGAAGCCCCGTTCCAGGTGGTCTCGCCTCCCGTGGTGTCCACCGCCATGCAGAAGGATGCGGTGGCGCACGAGACCGCGGTGGGCATACCCGTTGGGTCGACGTCGACCGGCCTCGTCCACGAGCTGCCGTTCCACATGGACATGCCGCCCATTGCCGCCACGCACGACGTCGGTGAGCCGCAGGCGATGTCGGTCGCGCCGCCCCAGGCGTTGAGCTGCGAGGACCATGTGGAACCGTCGAGGACCCAGCCGTCGCCGACGCCGTCGATGGCCACGCAGCTCCCCGGCGCGGCACAGGCGACCGCCTGCAGGTGATGGGCCCCGCCCAGGGGGACCGGCGGCCCCCAGTCGCCACCGGCTCCCCCGGTGCCGGCACCGGTCCAGGTGGCCACCTCGTTGGGCGAGTGGATGGCCAGGCACCAGCCCGGGGACGGGCACGTGAGCTCGCCGGGGTCCGGTCCACCGGCGGGCGGAGCCACCCCCGGCACCGGCGCGGACCACGCGGGGCCGTCTTCGACCACCGCGGCTCCGGACGAGTCGATGGCGACGCAGCGACCGGCGGCCGGGCACGAGAGCGCGACCAGAGCCCGGCCGAGGTCGACGGACGTGGGGCCGGTCCAGCCATGGGCCACCGAACCCACCCCGGCCACCAGGCCCGACCGGCGGCGAGCGGTTGCACCGGTCCCCGCTCGGACCGCGGTACAGCCGGCTGCCGTCAGGCTCACCACGGCCGCGGCTGCGAGCGCCATCGCGAGCGACGTGCCGGCACGCCGTCGGTGGTCCATCGGGCCGACCCGCCGACGCCCGCCGACCGCCGGGCGCAGCGGGGCGGTCGGCGGGGCGACGGCGCGCCACCGGACGGATCGTGATGCCCCACCGGTGTGCACCGGGCCAGTCTGTCCCGGATCGGGCGACCCGACCCGGCGGCCCGGGCACCTCGACCCTCCACCGGCAAAGACAACAGGTCCCGGCCCGAGAACGGTAGCTTTCGTTGCAGAGGGACGACGACGTGCACAGGAGCGGCCGATGAGCAGCGAGACCCAGGCTCCGAGAGCGGGGGGAACGAGGGGGGGACTGGCCCGCTTCCTCTTCCACCACGAGATCGACGAATACCCGGGCAACGCCCGCCGCAACGGCTACCTGGTGGTCGCCGTCTTGGCGACCATCGTCCTCTACTACACGTACTACACACAGACCGGTGTCACGCCAAACATCCTGCGCTACTACCACATGTCCTTCGCGTTCTACGTGGGCATCGTGGTGGTCTCCAACCTGATCGGCGCGTTCGCCTCGCTGCCGGCCAGCAAGACGGACCAGCTCGGGCGGGCCAACGTGGTCATCTACGGTCTGCTGATCGTCGGTTTCCTGGTGACCTTCGGGGTGACCAACGTGAGCTCCGAGTGGGGTTTCGCCATCGTGATCAGCGCCATCGGGCTGGTCGAAGGGGCGATCCTCGTGGCGACCCCGGCGCTGGTCCGCGACTTCAGTCCCCAGCTCGGGCGGGCTTCGGCCATGGGCTTCTGGACGGTCGGCCCGGTGGCCGGCAGCTTCATCACCAGCCTGATCGCCAACCATACCCTCACCTCCTTCCACTGGGCGAACGCCCATGGATGGGCCAGCCAGTTCTGGATCTCCGGGCTGGCCGCCATCGGGACCTTCGTGATCGCCCTCTTCTTCCTGAAGGACCTCTCGCCGAGGCTGCGCGACCAGCTGATGGTGACCCTGCACGACCGGGCCCTGGTCGAGGCCCGGGCCCGCGGCCTGTCCGACGCCGACGTGGAGGAGGCCACCCGCCACCCGTGGCGGCAGATCGTGAAGGGCGACCTCATCGGTTCGTCCCTGGGCATCGCCATCTTCCTGCTCATCTACTACGCGGCCGCCGCCTTCTTCACGATCTACTACTCGGTCACCTTCAAGAACGTCGACGGCACGTACTTCTCGGTCTCACAGGCCAACGGGCTCAACGAGTGGTTCTGGGGGTTCGACATGCTCGCCCTCATCGTGGTGGGCGTGCTGTCGGACATCCTGCGGGTGCGCAAGCCGTTCATGCTGATCGGGACGCTGGGCGGCATCGCCACCCTGATCGTCTTCCTCGGCTTCGCCTCCAATCCCCACACCGGCTACGCAACCCTCGCCGCCACCACCGTCGTCCTGGCGGTCTGCCTGTCGCTCACCTACGCCCCGTGGATGGCCGGGTACACCGAGACGGTCGAGGCGAAGAACCCCGCGCTGGTCGGCACCGGGCTGGCGCTGTGGGGCTGGCTGCTCCGGCTGGTGGTCGGGATCTCGTTCATCTTCCTGCCGGTGGTGATCAACACCGTCAGCCCGGTGGTCGACAACCAGCCGGCGGCCACCCAGTTGGTGGCGGGGAAGCCCATCACCACGTTCGTGGCCGAGCATGCGCAGTCGGTGACCTTCGCCACGGCCCACCAGCAACTGTTGACCGTGCTGGCGGCCCACCAGTCGGTGGTGGACGCGGTGGCGGCCGACCCCAGCGCGGCCAACATCGCCGCCGCCCAGAAGGCACTCGGTCCCGTCTACTTCGGCCAGCTCGTCAAGTACCAGACTCAGCTCAAGACCCTGGTGCAGCCGTACACGGCCCAGCTCGACTACCTTGCGGCCCACAAGGCGCAGCTCACCAAGCTCGAGGACGCGGTGGCGCGCTCGCCGCGGCAGTGGCAGCACTGGTTCTGGGTGGACGTGGTCGGCATGGTGCTGTTCCTGCCCACCATCCTGCTCACCCGGGGCCGCTGGAGCCCCCGCAAGGCCCGCCAGGACGCCCGCCTGCACGAGGAGGCCGTGGCGGAGGAGCTGGCCCGTCTGTCCGCCGCCCAAACGACGGTCGGCTGAGCTCAGCCGCCTCGCTCGACCCGCCTCGGGGCGAAGCCCCTCCACACCGCGTCGACCGCCCGGACCGCCCAGTCCCCGCCTCGGGAGCCGCCGCGCACCCGGCGCGAGAGGACGGCTCCGGTCAGCATGTCGACGGCCAGCTCGAGGTCGGCGGCGGGGTCGAGCTGACCGAGCTGGCGGGCCCGGTCGAGCACCCGGTGGAGATGGGCCACCCTCGGGCCGACCACCCGCTGGCGGTGGAGCGCGAGTGCGTGCGGCTGCTCGCGGGCGCCCAGCAGGGCGCCCAGCACCTCGAGGCAGGACTCGGCGAAGCGCTGGTCGAACTCCTCGAGCAGTCGGACGAGGTCGCGCCGGGGTTCGGTGACCGGTCGCCCGGTGAGGTCGCCCCCGTTGGCGGCGATGGCCGCGGTGGCGAGGTCCGCCTTGTCACGGAACCGCCGGTAGACGGTGGCCCGGGCCACCCCGGCCTCGCTCGCCACGCTCTCCATCGAGACGTTGGCGTACCCGACCGTCGCGAGCTGGCGGAGACAGGCATCGGTGATGGCCTTGGTCACCGCTTCGTCCCGGGGACGACCGGGGGGCCGGGCGACCGGGTCCACGGCCGGCGGGGCGGCCCCCCGGTCGCCGCTCGTGCGGAGTTGGCCGCTCATGCGCCGACCGGCGTCGCCACGTCCCCGCCGGCGGGGCCGGTCACGTCACGATCCACCTCGTCGCCAGGCGCAGCGCCGGCCGGCGCCCCGTGGGTGACGAAGTCCCGCTGGCGGACGGTGGCGAAGGTGACCACCGCGCCGAGGAGGGCGATCGCTGCGCCGATGACCATCAGCTCGTTGAGGGTCCCCGAGAAGCCGATCCGGTAGGCGTGCAGCAAGACCTGTCGTGGCCCGGTCGGCACGTCGGCCGCCACCGCCCGCACCGCCCCGGCGTCGAGCGCCTGGGTCAGCTGGGTCCCGCCGTGGGCCAGCACCTGCCGGCCGACGGCGCGGGCCGCCAGCGCCGACTGGGTCTTGTGCTGGATCTGGGTCTGGAAGACGGCCCCGAGGGCGGCGATGCCGGTGGCGATGCCCACCTGGCGGAAGGTGCTGTTCGCTCCCGAGGCCATCCCGCTGCGCTCCGGCGGGACGACGGCGATGGCCGACGAGGCGAGGACGGGGTTGACCATGCCGATCCCGATGCCGCCGGCCACGAAACCGGGCAGGAGCACCGTCCAACCCGAGTCGGGATGGGTGGTCGCCATCAGCAGGCAGGCGAGGCCGATCAGCGCCAGCCCGATGCCCATCAGCCATCGGACGGGGACCCGTACGGTGAGCTTGCCGGCCACCGGCGCCACCAGAAACGAGAGCATGGTGAGCGGGAGGAAGCGGACACCGGCGGCCAGCGGGCCGAACCCGAGGTCGTCCTGGATGTAGAGGGTCAGGTAGAGGAACAGGGCGAAGATCGAGGCGCTGGTGGCGACCGCGACGGCCGAGACCCCGATCATCGCCGGTCGACGGAAGAGCGACAGGTCGAGCATCGGGTCGCGCTGGCGGAGCTCGGCCACCACGAACGCCGCCATCAGGACCGCCGCCCCGACGAGCATGCCGATGATCTGGGCGCTGCGCCACCCGACGTCGTTGCCGCGTACGAGGGCGAACACCAGCAGGAACAGCGAGACCGAGAAGGAGGTGAAGCCCAGCCAGTCCACCCGCCGGGACCGCGGGTCGCGCGACTCGACGATCCGGGTCAACGTGATGGCCACGGCGACCACCCCGATCGGCACGTTCACGAAGAAGATCCAGCGCCAGCCGATGCCGCTCGTGATGGCTCCCCCGATGAGCGGGCCGACCGCCACCGCCCCGCCGAGGACTGCGCCGTAGATCCCGAAGGCAGTGCCCCGCTCACGTCCCTGGAACGCCTGGGCGATCAGCGCCAGCGAGGTTGCGAACATGACCGCCCCGCCGACACCCTGGACCGCCCGTGACACGTTGAGCATGGCGGAGTTGGAGGACAGCCCGCAGACCAGCGACGACAGGGTGAAGACGCCGAGACCGAGGGCGAAGACCTCCCGCCGCCCGAACATGTCCCCGACCACCCCGGCGGTCAAGAGGAAGGCAGCCAGGGTGAGCGAGTAGGCGTCGACCACCCACTGCAGGTCGCTGAAGCTCGAGTGCAGCGAGCGCTGGATGTCCGGGAGCGCGACGTTCACGACCGTGATGTCGAGCAGCAGCATGAAGGTGGCGGTGCAGACCGCGATCAGCGTCCACCACTTGCGGTCCAAGCTGGCCATCAGCGCTCCGTTCCGGTGTCGGTTCTCTGGTCCCGGGGTGTCACGTTCCTCGAGGAAAGAATACGAGTCGTATCGTATCGAATCATGGACGGCGGTGCAGGAGGCCCCGCACGTAGGCGGCCTGGCCGCAGTGCTGCAGGTCGTCCGCGACGACGCTGACCAGACGGACCCCCAGGGTGACCGGGGGGTCCCACCGCTCGTCGACCACCCGGTCGAGGTCTGCCTCCCCGAGGGTCCGGACGAACTCGAGGGTCCGGCGGTGCACGGCGTCGAAGTACCCGAGCAGGAGGTCGGCCGGCGCCCGCACGAGGCCCACCCGGTTCGAGTCGTGCCCGTACCCGGTGTCGGGGGGGTCGAACGGCAGCCCGAAGCGTCCGAACCACCCGTCGTCCGTCCATGCCTGCCCGGTGCCCGCTACTTCGGCCACGTGGTCGTCCTGGATGCGGGTCAGGTGCCAGACCAGCCAGGCGATCGAGTTGGCCTGCGGGTCCGGACGGGTCGCCAGCAGGTCGGGGTCGAGCCCGTTGACCGCCGGGTGGACGGCGTCGCGCACCCGCTCGAAGGCGTCGGCCAGTATGTCGGCGCTGTTCATGTGGCGTCCTCCCTCGCGCCGCGGCGCGCTCGTCGGATCGGCGGGGTCAGAGGTGCGTCTCGCCGGGTGGCACGCTGGTCGGGTCCGCCGGGATGGCCGACGGGGCGCCTCCCTCCCCCTGGGGCCCACCGGTGGGCGTCACCACGCCCAGCGTGTAGCAGGCCATCGACAGCGAACCGTAGGCGTAGCCGTCGACCAGCGGGGCCGGCCGTTCCCCGTCTGCCGCCGCCATCCCGGCCAGATAGGCAAGCGGGAGGAAATGGTCGGGTGTGGGCGCCGCGAGAGCGAAGTCCCGGTGCCCGGCCAGGGCGGCCAGCCCGGCGGGGTCGTCGACGAGCTGGCGCCGGGCGGCCTGGTCGAACCGGGTGGCCCAGTCGAAGGCACCGTCGGGCCGGCTCCAGTCGAGGAGGCGGAGGTTGTGGACCACGTTGCCGCTCGCCACGACCACCACCCCCTCTCGGCGGAGGGGCGCCAGACGGTTGCCCAGCTCGAGGTGGTACTCGACCGGCTGGCCGGCGTGCACCGAGAGCTGCACCACCGGGACGTCGGCCGCCGGGAAGGCGTGGACGAGGACCGACCAGGTGCCGTGGTCGATCCCCCAGCTGTCGTGGTCGAGCCCCACCCACCGAGGCGACAATGCCGCCACCACCTCGGCTGCCACCTCGGGCGACCCCGGGGCGGGGTACTCGACGGCGAACAGCTCGTCGGGGAACCCGTAGAAGTCGTGGATGGTGCGGGGTCGCGCCATGGCGGTCACGGCCGTCGCGTCGACGAACCAGTGGGCCGAGACCGCCAGGATCGCCCTTGGTCGCCCGGCCGCCGCGCCGAAGGCCCGCCAGGCCTCGGTGAAACGGTTGCGCTCGAGGGCGTTCATCGGGTTCCCGTGACCGAGGAACGCCACCGGTGCCAGCCCCTCCACGTGCCCAGCGTACGGGTGCTCGCCGGCGGGCGGCGCGCCGTCGCCGGCCACCGGGGCCCCCGGTGGGCCTCGATAGGGTCTGAGGACCGACGAGGGAGGAAACGTTGTCGACCATTCCTGAGGCGGGCCCAGAGGCCCGGATCGACGAGCGGGACGGGATCATCACGGTCACCTTCGACCGCGACGCCAAGCTCAACGCCATCACGCCGGCCATGACGGCCACCCTCTGGCAGGCGGTCATGGCCCTCGGAGATCGCGACGACCTCCGCTGCATGGTGGTCACGGGCAGGGGTCGCTACTTCACCGCCGGCGTCGACCTCCACGGCGGGGTGGGGGACCGGCCGGGCGACCCGGCCAACCGCGACGAGCACCCGGGCTGGAACTTCCGGCGCAACTACCGCAGCCACCACCTCCTCTACGACGAGATGGAGGCGGTGGAGAAGCCGATCGTGGTGGCCGCCCAGGGCAATTGCGTGGGGGCCGGGCTCGAGATGGCGCTCTCGTGCGACTTCCGGTTCTGCGCGCCCGACGTGCAGTTCTGGGTGCCCGAAGTGCATCTCGGGGTGATCGCCGGCAGCGGCGGCACCAGCCGGCTCACCCGGATGGTCGGCCCGGGTTGGGGGAAGTGGATGGCCATGGCGGGCATGCGGGTGGGGGCGGAGCAGGCCAAGCGGATCGGTCTGGTGCACGAGGTCTTCCCGGCCGAGTCCTTCCTCGACGACGTCTACGCCTTCTGCCACCGGATCATGTCCATCTCGCCGGAGGTGCTCGGGGTGGCCAAGCTGGCCGTGGACATCCACGCCGACGTCCACGACCGCAACGTGCAGCGGCACATCGACCGGCTGCTGGTGTCCTCGATGTCCACCTCGCCCGAGGACCTCGAGGCCGTGCGCAGGTTCCGGAAGGACGGGGACGGGGGATGAGCACCCTCTAAGGTGTAGAAGATTGCAGGTGATGGCGACTCGCCCGGAGGGGCGGTGGCCCGACGGGCGAGGCCTGGAGGTGGGATGAGCACGGCGTCGGATGTGCGGCCGGATGTGGCCCCGGAAGTGCTGGCGAGGATCCCGCCGCTCCTCGACCTCGACGCCCACCTGGTGGAGCCCCCCGGCATCTGGACCGACCGGCTGCCGGCGGGCTACCGGGAGATCGGGCCCCATGTGGAGTACCTGCCGGCCGGCGAGGCGGTGCTGTCCGGCGGCACCTACATCGAGGCGCCCGGCACGGACGGCCCGCTGGTCGCCTGGTGGTGCTACGAGGACCACCGCTACTCGGTCAAGCGGCTCATCGCCGCCGCCGGGTACCCGGCCGACGAGATCTCGATCAAGGGCATCACCTTCGACGAGATGCGACCCGGCTGCTTCCAGGTGCCCGACCGCCTGGGCGACATGGACCTGAACGGGGTGCAGGCCCAGATGTGCTTCCCCAACTACCCGAGGTTCTGCGGTCAGATCTTCCTCTGGGGCAAGGACAAGGAACTGGCCCGGCTCTGCGTGGAGGCCTACAACGACTGGATGGTCGAGGAGTGGTGCGGCTCGAGCGGCGGTCGCCTCATCCCGCTGTGCCTCGTGCCCCTGTGGGACCCGGCCTTGGCGGCGGCCGAGGTGCGGCGGAACGCCGCCCGGGGGGTCCGGGCGGTGGCCTTCAGCGAGATCCCGCCCTACCTCGGGCTGCCCAGCATCTACAGCGGCCACTGGGACCCTTTCTTCGCGGCGTGCGACGAGACCGCCACCGTGGTGTGCTGCCACATCGGCTCGGGCACCAAGGCCCCGCTCACCAGCAGCGACGCGCCCGACGCGGTGGCCGGGACCATCATCTTCGGCAACAGCGTGGGCGCCATGGCCGACTACCTCTACTCGGGCGTCTTCCTCCGCTTCCCGAACCTCAAGGTGCTCTTTGCCGAGAGCCAGATCGGTTGGATCCCCTACCTCCTCGAGCGGACCGACGACGTGTGGGAGACGCACCGGGGGTGGAGTCACAGCCAGGAGTACACCAAGGAGAAGCCGTCGACCTTCTACCGGGACCACATCTACTCCACCTTCTTCAAGGACCCGGTCGGCATCCGTCTCCTCGACGAGGTGGGGGAGGACAACGTCATCTTCGAGACCGACTACCCGCACCAGGACGGCACCTGGCCCTATTCGCGGGAGCAGGCGGCGGAGCAGTTCGGGCACCTCGACCAGGTGCGCATCGACAAGCTGGCGCGGGGCAACGCCATCGCGCTGCTCGGCCTCGCCCTCTGACCGCGAGACACGACGAGGACCGGAGATCGTTCGGGGTGGTGGACGAGCAGCGGGTGCAATTCGTGGTCGACCGCTTCAATGCGATGCTGGCCGACGACGGGGCGAGGCTCGAGGTGGAGGCCGGCACCGTCGGGGCCGTGCGCCTGCGGTACGTGGAGGGGCCCGACGGCGCCTGTCGCCAGTGCGTCCTCGCGCCCTCCGATCTCGAGGCGCTGGTCGGGGAGGCGCTGGGCGGCGTGGCGGTGACCGTCACCCGCACCCCCGTCCCCGGAACCCCCGCCGCCCCCGGAGCCCCCGCCGCCCCCGGAACCCTGCAGAAGGAGGGGCACGATGCATGACGTCCGGTTCGACGACGTCGACGCCCTGAACGCCGAGGCCGGCGACTTCGGCGGGTGGGGCAGGGAGGTCGTGGTGACCCAGGAGATGATCGACCGTTTCGCCGACCTGACCGGCGACCACCAGTGGATCCACGTCGACGTCGAGCGGGCCCGGCGCGAGAGCCCCTTCGGCGGGCCGGTGGCCCACGGCTTCCTCACCCTCAGCCTGCTCCCGCAGCTGATCCCCGACGAGGGGATCGGCATCACCGGGCACGTCAACGCGGCCAACTACGGCGCCGAGAAGCTCCGGTTCATGGCACCGGTCCCTGCCGGATCCGCGGTGCACGCCCGCACTCGCCTGGTCCGGGCCGAGGCCCGCCCGAGGGGAACGCTCGTCACCAGCGAGGTCGAGGTGGGCGTGGTCGGCCAGGACCGTCCCTCGCTGCTCTACGTCATGCAGATCCTCTACATGGGCTGACCCATCTGCGCCGTGCGCCGTGCGCCGTGCGCCGTGCGCCGTGCTTGGCGCTCAGCGCGGGTCCAGCGCCAGGGCCCGTTCGGCCAGCGCCCGCTTGTCCACCTTGCCCATGGCGGTGAGGGGCAGCTGCTCGATCAGCTCGAGCACGTCGGGTGCCTTGTAGTCGGCGATCGACCGGCGGGTCCAGGCCCGCAGCTCGTCGAGGGAGGGCGGGTCGCCGGCCGGCACCACGAAGGCCACGCCGATCTCGCCCAGCACGGGGTCGGGCTTCCCGACGACGGCCACCTGGGCGACCGACGGGTGGTCGGACACCACGCGCTCGACCTCCACCGGGTAGACGTTGTACGCCCCCCGCTGGTACATCTCGCTCCGCCGGCCGACCAGGGTGAGGTAGCCGTCGGTGTCGAGCGAGCCGTTGTCGCCGGTGTGCAGCCACCCGTCGGGGTCGAGCACGGCGGCGGTGCGTCCGGGGTCCTGCCAGTAGCCGCGCATCGCCGCCCCGGAGCGGCACTGCACCTCGCCCACCTCGCCGGGCGGGCACGGCCGTCCGTCCTGGTCGGCCACCCGGACCTCGACGTTCTCGCGGGCCCGGCCGACGGTCCTGGCGATCAGCTCGGGGCTGTCGTCGGGCAGGGACCCGGTGGTGAGCGCCGCTTCGGTGCTCGTGTAGCCGATCACCACGGGGCAGCCGAGGCGGGCGCGCATCTCGCGCACCAGGGCGGGGGGGACCGGGGCGGCACCGGTCCCGCAGATGCGCAGGGACGAGAGGTCGGTTCGCTCGAAGTCGGGATGGTCGAGCAGCAGGCGCCACTGCGAGGGGACCCCCTGGCCAACGGTCACCCCCTCGGCCGCCATCAGGGTCAGCACCTCGCCGGCCTTCCAGGGGGTGGCCGGCACCACGGTGGTGAGGGCATGGCCGATCTCCTCGGCGACGTGCGTCATGTAGCCGACGTGCGAGAAGGGCGTCGGGGAGATGCGTCGGTCGAAGGGTGCCCGCAGCGGTCCCGCACCGACCGCCACCGCGGTCAGGTTCCGGTGGTCGAACAGCACGCCTTTGGGCTCGCCGGTGGTGCCGCTCGTCCAGACGAGCGCCACCGGCCGCGCCGGGTCGGGCGCCGGCAGGTGCCGGGCGGGCGGGTGGTGGCGCAGCCCGGCCAGCTGCGAGCGGGGGACGGACCGGAAGTTGCCGGCCGGCAGCTCGAGCCCGTCGGAGTGGACGAGAACCGCCGGCGAGGTGCGCCGAAGGATGCTCCCCACCTCGGCCGGCCCGAGCCGCGGGTTGATGCCGGAGGTGATGGCCCCCAGGCGCATCGCCGCCAGGTAGCAGACGGCGTAGTCGACCGACGACGGCAGGAGGACCGCCAGCACGTCCCCCTCGCCCACCCCGAGCCCGGCCAGGGCGCCGGCCGTGGCGCCGGCGGCCTGGTCCCAGCCGGCGAAGGTCACCCGTTCGCCGCTCGCCTCCACGTAGGCGTCCCGGTCGCCGTGGTCCTCGGCCACGGCCTCCAGCAGCCGGTGGGCGGTGGCCGGCGGGGACGCCAGCAGGGGGGAGAAGCCCTCCTCCGCGCCGGGGCGCGACCGATCGCTCGACCGGGTCCCTTGCACGTACATAGATTACAGAGATACGCCGGTGTCCCCCGGTGGGGGCGGCGGACTGGTTGACGCCTGGCGGACGCCTGGTGGACGAGGGAGGACCATGGGAGCCGAGCGGCCGATGCGCTTCGCGCTGCAGCTGACCGCGGCAGAGAACGGGGCGGCCTGGGCGGCGGCCGCCCGGCGGGCCGAAGCCGACGGCTACGACGTCCTGTCGGTGCCCGATCACCTGGGACCGCAGTTCGCCCCGCTGGTGGCGCTGGCCGCCGCCGCCGCGTCCACCCGGTCGATCGGGCTCGGCACCTTCGTCCTGGCGGTCGGGCTCCGCAACCCCGGCATGCTGGCCAAGGAGGTCGCCACCCTCGACGTGCTGTCCGGGGGGCGGGTGGAGCTCGGGCTCGGCGCCGGTTGGAGTGCCCGTGAGTTCGCCGCCCTGGGGGTGCCGTTCCCCGACCCGCCGGCCCGCCTGGCCCAGCTGGCCGAGGTGGTGGCCCTGCTGCGCGCCGTCTGGCGGGACGAGGAGGTCGCGCCACCGGGCAGCGGCCCCGACGGCGCCACCGGTCCCGACCGGCTGCGGGTGGCGCCGCAGCCATCGCGGCCGGGGGGTCCTCCCATCGCCGTCGGTGGCGGGGGGCGCTCGGTGCTGCGCCTGGCCGGCAGGGTGGCCGACATCGTGAGCATCGCCACCGACAACGCCCGGCGGACCGCCGCCACCGGGCTCGACGGTGTGCCGGGCTGGGACCGTTTGGCCCGGCAGGTCGAATGGATGTCCGAGGGCGCCGCCGGACGGGCCGAGACGCCCGAACGCAACCTCCGGGTGTTGGCGGTGGTCGCCGGCGCCGACCCCCGACGTGCGGCCGCGGAGCTGTCGGCGACCGCCGGGGGCTCGGTCGACGAGCTGGTCGCCTCGCCGTTCGTGCTCCTCGGACGCCCGGCGGAGATGGTCGGGCACCTGGTCCGGCTCCGCCGGGAGCTCGGCATCACCTACTTCACGGTGAGCGCCCGCCATGCCGGAGCGCTCGGGCCTGCCCTCGAGGAGCTGGCCGCGGCCGGGCTCCGCCCCGCCCCGGTCGCCCCTGCCCCGGCGGTGGCGACCCGGTGAGCGACCGGGTCCCGATCCGGCCCGAGTCGGTGGCCCCCTTCCTGGCCGGCTGCGCCTGGCCCCCGGCGCCCGGCGTCCCCTACCCCCGGCACGATCCGCTCGACGCCAGCAGGCTCCCGGGCGACACGTGGGCCGCCGCCCAGCTGCCGGCCGGGGTCCGCCTCGAGCTCGTGGGTGACGCCGAGGCGGTCGACCTCGACTACCGGACGGCCACCGACCAGCTCGGCTACCGCGGCGAGGGCGCCGGGCGACGGTTCGAGGTCTACGTCGGCGACGACCGTCTCGACTCCCAGCCGGCCGTGCTCGGCGCCGGTCGGGTCCGGCTCCGGCTCGGCCCGGTGGAGGTCGCCACCACCCGCCGGGTGGTCCACCTGCCCGAGGGGATGCGCCCCGAGGTGCTCGGTCTGGCGGCGGTGGGCGGCGTGGTCGAGCCGGCCCCCGCCCGGCCGCGCTGGATCGCCTACGGGGACTCCATCCTCGAGGGATGGGTGGCCAGCGCCCCGGCGCAGGCCTGGGGGGCGATCGTCGCCCGCCGCCGGGGCCTCGACCTCGTGAACCTCGGCTACGCCGGTTCGGCCCGTGGCGAGCTGGTCAGCGCCGAGGCCATCGCCGGCCTGCCCGGACCGGCGGTGATCTCGGTTTCCCACGGCACCAACTGCTGGTCGATGGTGCCCCACCGGCCCGACCTCCTGGCCGCGGCAACCGACACCTTCTTGGAGGTCTTGCGCCAGGGTCATCCGACGGTCCCGATGGTGGCCGTGAGCCCCATCGTTCGCCCGGACGCGGAGCACACGCCGAACCGCCGGGGTGCCACCCTGGCCGACCTCCGCCAGGCCATGGAGGGGGTCTACGCCGAATGGGCCGGGCGCGACCCGGCGTTCCGCTGGTGCCCGGGGATGGAGCTGGTCGACCCCGAGCTGCTGCCCGACGGGATCCATCCGGGGGACGAGGGGCACCGGGTGCTGGCCGAGCGGCTGGGCCCGCTGGTGGCCGACGCCGCCCGGTCCGGCGGGGCCGACTTCTGAGCGAGGTGGAGGACGACGTGAGCAGAGGAGGAGAGGCGATGTTTGTCACCATGACGGTCGACGAGGGCGTGGCGGTGGTACGCCTGACCGACGGGGCCCACCGCAACGTGCTGTCCCCGGCCATGACCCTGGCGATCGAGTCGGCGGTGGGCGAGGTGCTCGAACGGGGCGCCCGGGGGGTCGTGCTCTGCGCCGAGCCGCCGGTGTTCTGCGCCGGCGGCTCCCTCGACAGCCTGCTCGAGCGCTCGGTGCCCCTGACCGAGATCTACCGGGGTTTCGAGGCGCTCGCCGCCTGCCCCGTGCCGACGATCGCGGCGGTGGGCGGCCCCGCCGTGGGCGCCGGGGTCAACCTCGCCCTGTGCTGCGACGTGGTGCTGGCGTCGCCCGACGCCCGTTTCGACCCCCGCTTCCTCGACCTGGGCATCCACCCCGGTGGCGGGCACCTCTGGCGTCTCCGGGGCCGGGTGGGCTCCCAGGGGGCGGCGGCCATGGTGCTGATGGGGGAGGTGCTCGACGGCCGAGAGGCGGTCGAGCGAGGCCTGGCCTGGCGTTGCGTGCCGGGCGGGGAGCTCGAGGCGGCGGCGCTGTCCCTGGCCCGTCGGGTGGCCGGGCGGGACCACGAGCTGGTCGTCCGGACCAAGGCCAGCCTTCGGGCCTCCGAGGGCCTGAGCGACCCGGCGGCCGCACTGGCGCTCGAGCTCGAGGCGCAGGAGTGGTCGATGGGACGCCCGGTGTTCGAGGAGACGGTGGCGCGCCTTCGGGCCTCCCTGGGACAGCGGGACCGCCGATAGCGCGGTGTCCCCCTGGGGGGGCCGGCTCCCGGTGCTGCTCAGCCCTCCTGCCAGCGCGGTTCTCGCTTCTCGGCGAAGGCCAGCGGACCCTCGGTCTGGTCCGGGTGGCCCCACATGCCGACCAGCTCCTGGGCCCCGGCCCGGCAGGCGTCGGTCAGCCCCATCTCGAGCGCACCCCACAGCGCCCGCTGGGTGGCCGCCATGGCGGCCGGTGAGTTCCGGGCGATCGTCTCGGCCAGGCGCTGGGCCTCCTCGCGCAGCCCTTCGGGCGGGTCGACGATCTGGCTGATCATGCCGAGCTCGTAGGCACGCTGAGCCGACACGCGTTCGTGGCGGCCGACCAGGGCCATCCGCATCACGGCCTCCACCGGCATCTTGCGGATGAGCCCGATGGCCTCGATGGCCACCACCTGACCCACCGAGACGTGGGGATCGAAGAACTGGGCGTCGGAGGCGGCGATCACGATGTCGGCGTCGGCGATCCAGTGGAAGCCACCGCCGGCGCAGATGCCGTTGACTGCGGTGATCACCGGCTTCCACACGTGCTGGTGCCAGGCGGTGAAGTGCAGGTCCCAGTCCTCCACCGAGCGACGGTACCGTTCCATCCCCACTCCATCGGAGGCGATCTCGGCGACGTCGACCCCGGTCTGGAAGGCCCTCCCCTCTCCGGTGTGCACGATGACCCGGACCTCGGGATCGTCGCCCAGTTCGGCCCATGCAGCGCCGAACTCGTCGCGCATCTTGGCGTTCATGGCATTGAGACGGTCG
>DAHUYA010000191.1 GCA_027315445.1 Acidimicrobiaceae bacterium
GCCTCCGGCGGCCCAACCCGGCACGACGCAGATGACCACCTTGGGCATGAAGCGGATCAGCCGCTGCACCTCGAGGATGTGCAGGCGGCCCACGGCCGGGGATCCGGCGACCACCGGCGCCTCGCCCACCTCGTAGCGGTAGCCGTCGTCGCCACGGATCCGCTGGTCGCCCCCCGAACAGAACGCCCACCCCCCGTCGACCGGCGAGGGGCCGTTGCCGGTGAGGAGCACGCACCCCACGTCCGGCCACTGCCGGGCGTGGTCGAGCGCGGTGTAGAGCTCGTCCACGGTGTGCGGGCGGAAGGCGTTGCGCACTGCGGGGCGGTCGAAGGCGACGCGCACCGTCCCCTGGTCGACTGCCCGGTGGTAGGTGATGTCGCGGAACTCGAAGCCCGGAACGGACCGCCAGGCGTCGGGGTCGAAGATCTCGGAGACCATGGCGACGGAGCCTACGGCGACCGGCCTGCGGCGACCTGCGACCGCCCGGCGGCGACGGCCAGCGGGGTCGGTGACCTGGGTCGTTCGGCAGGCTCAGCCGCGGACCGGTGCCCAGCGGAACCGCCGCAGGGCGACCACCGCGCCGCCGGCCCCCCAGATGGCGATCACCCCCAGGTCGCGCCATGCCCACGGCGACACGCCGGGTCGCAGGTCGAACGAGGCGAAGGTGGCGGTGATCATGTGGCGCATCGGGAACCACGCCGAGATGCGAGCCAGCGTCGAACCGGGGGCCAACGGGTACCACAGGCCCGACAGGAACAGCAGGACGAAGAAGACGATGCTGATGACTGGCCCGGCCGCCTCCTGGTTGGGGATGAACGTCGAGACGCCGACCCCCAGGGCGGCGAATGACAGCGCTCCCACGACCAGCACCACCACCAGCGGGCCGGGGTCGCTCGGGAGGTGCACTCCGTATCCCAGTCGCCCGATGGCCAGCAGCAGCACCACCTGGACGGCCGAGATCACCATGGCGTTGAGGAAGATCGCCGCCACCATGGCCGTCGTCGGCAACGGCGAGAGGCGGAGGCGCTTCAGCAGACCGGTCTCCCGGCGGATGATCAGGGTGATGGCCAGCAGGTTGAAGCAGGCGGACATCACCCCGTAGGCGGTGAAGCCCGGGACGTAGTACTGGACCACCTCGAGGTTGCCGATGGCGGCGCTGCGGGAGTGACCGGCCGAGGAGGCCAGCAGCACGAGGAAGACGACCGAGAAGCCGACGGTGAAGACCGCCCCGATCGGGTTCCGCCAGAACGCCAGCTGCTCGTAGCCGAGCTGCCGCCCGACCATCCGCAGGTCCGCTCGCAGGTCCGCTCCCGAGCCGAGGGCCTTCGGCCGGCGGTCCCCGGTCGCGCTCGCTCGGCCGGCGGTGTCCGTCACCGCCCGGACCGCCCTTCGCGCTGGCCGGTGCCGTGGCCGCCGGACGGTCCGTCACCGCCGGGCGTCCCCTCGCCGCTCCGGTAGCCGGTCAGGCGGAGGTAGACGTCCTCGAGGGTGAGCCGCTCCACCGTCAGGCCGACCAGGGGCACCCCCTCCTCCTCCGACCAGGTGGTCAACCGGCGCAGCACGCCGATCTCGTGATCGGTGCGGATCTCGAGGCCGTCTCCTCCGCTCGCCGCGGTCGGCACCGGGAGCATGCCCGGGTCCACCCCCTCGGGCAGCCGGAACCGGATCCGGGCCTCGCCCACGTCGCGCCCGCCGAGGTGGTCCGGCGTCCCTTGGGCGACGATCCGCCCCTGGCTGATCACCGCCACCCGATCGGCCAGCGCCTCCGCCTCGTCCATGTAGTGGGTGGTGAGGATCACCGTGACGCCGCCCTCGGTCAGGTGCCGCACCAGCTCCCAGGCGTCCCGGCGGGCCGAGGGATCGAACCCGGTCGTCGGCTCGTCGAGGAAGAGCAATTCCGGGTTCCCGACGATGCCGAGGCCGAGGTCGAGGCGGCGCTGCTGCCCGCCGGACAGCGTCTTGACCCTGGCCCTCGCCTTCTCGACCAGGCCCACCCGGGTGAGGACCTCGTCGGGGTCCTTGGGGCTCGGGTAGTAGCCGGCGTTGCGGGCGAGCACCTCGCGGACGGTGAGGAACGGCTCGACCGCGAGCTCCTGGAGCACCACCCCCATCCGCTCACGCAGCAGGCGGAGGGTGCCGCGATCGGCCGGGTCGAAGCCGAGCACCTCCACCCGGCCGCGGTCACGGCTGCGGAACCCCTCGAGGATCTCGATGGCGGTGGTCTTGCCCGCCCCGTTCGGTCCGAGGAGGGCGAAGACCTCCCCTTGCGCCACCTCGAAGGAGACGTCGTCCACGCCGACCGTCGAGCCGTAGCGCTTCGACAGGCCTTCGACGAGCACCGCGGCCACGCAGGTCACCCTACCCAAGGGGTGTTCGCCCCTTGGGGGACCCGGCGCGGCAGGATGACCGGTGGCCGAAGGCGAGGAGGTGGCGACGTGCGCGCTGGTCCGGGAGGTGCGGCACCGGTGGGGGGCGGGGTCTCGGCGGGCCGGGTGGCGTGGGTGACCGGGGGCGCCGGCGGCATCGGCAGGGCCGTGGTCCGGCGGCTGGCCGACAACGGCGCCACGGTGGCCGTGCTCGACGTGTCCGAGGCGCCCGCCGTCGCCGGCGCCCGGGCCGTGCTCCGTTGCGACGTGGGCGACGCCTCGACCCTCGACCGGGCGGCGGCGCAGCTGGTCGCCGAGCTCGGTCCGGCGGACATCCTGGTCAACTGCGCCGGCGTCTCGGCCAGGGCGCCGGTCGGCGAGATGACCCTCGACGCATGGGAGGCCGTGCTCCGCACGAACCTGACCGGCGCCTTCCTGTGCACCGCGGCCGTCATCGACGGCATGCGCCGCCGTGGCTGGGGGCGGGTCGTATCCGTGGCCTCGGGGTCGGCACTGCGGCCGACCGCCGGTACGGCCGCCTACGCCGCGTCGAAGGCCGGGCTCATCGCCATGACCAAGGCGGTGGCGCTCGAGGGGGCCGCCGACGGTGTGACGGCCAACGTGGTGGCCCCGGGCATCGGCGACACCCCGATGTCGAGGGCCGCCTGGCCGACCGACGACGAGATGCTGGCGATGGCGACGGCCTCCCCGCTCGCCAATCCCATGGGCCGCCTGCTGGCGCCCGAGGACGTCGCGGCCGCGGTCGCCTGGCTGACGACCGACGAGACCAGGCACCTGACCGGGCAGACGCTCCACGTCAATGGCGGGAGCCTCATGCCCTGAGCCCCACGCCCCGAAAGCGGGCGGCCCTATGCCGTGAGGGTCGCGCCGAACTCGAGGAGCTGGGGGGCGAGCAGGGGCCACCGCTCGAAGAGATGCCCCCCGCCCTGCCGGGCCGCGCCCGAGCGCTCGTTCCACTCGGAGTCCCCCCAGGGTGGCTCCACCATGCGCGAACCGGGGAGCAGCTCGTGGAGCCGCTCGGAGGTGGCCCGGGTGTGGTGCGGGTCGCTCCGCCCGCTGCGGAAGATCAGGGTCGGGACCTCGAGCGCGGCGAAGTCCCGGTCAACGAGACCGGGCACGGTGGACACCGGGTCGGGGCAGTAGACCAGCATCCAGCGCTCGAGGGTGGCGATGAACTCCGCCGGGTCCTGCTCGAGGAAGCGCTTGCGGTTCCCGGGGTTCCGTTCGAGCACCTCCGCCCATTCGGGCAGTTCGACCACCGCCTCCATCCCCCCTGACCAGGCTGCCCGTATGGACTCGCCGCAGTAGACGATGGCCAGGGTCATCAAGCCGTAGACGCCCCCGGAGATCCACCACATGGCGAGGCCCCGGGCGGCCTCGGGATGCCGGGCCGCGGCCAGCAGGGACACCCGGGCCCCTCCGGAGCCCCCGGCGATCACCGCAGGGGACATGTCGAGGGACGCCAGCAGCCCCGCCAGGGCGTCGGCCTGCATCTCCGACTCGGAGCTGCCGTCGAAGCACACGTCGGAGGCCCCGGTGTTCGGCCGGTCCCAGATCAGCACCCGGTTGCCGGCGGCGGCCAGCGCCTCGGCAAGCGGCCGGACCCCGGGCACGTCCTTGCTGAAGCGCCCCCCGGGAGTGATGACCCACGGGGTCCCCCCGCTGCCCACCACCTCGTAGGCCAGCGTCATCCCGTTCACCGTCGCCGTGGCCATCACTCGCCCTCCCCTCGATCGGGAGCACGGTACACGCCCTCGGGCGGGGCGGTCCATCGCTTGTAGAGATACAAGGAATCAGTCGCATTTGTTTGACTGATGCTCGCAGCGCGTAGGAACATAGACGGGAGGGGAGCAAACCGGAAGGAGACCGAATGCGCCTTCGCAGGGACGACCGACGAGCCGAGCTCGCCCGGCTCGACCTCTTCGCCGACTGCACCCGGGCGGAGCTCGGACGGATCGCGCTGCTGCTGACCCGGGTGGCCCTCCCCGAGGGTTACGTCCTGATCCGCGAGGGCGCGCCCGGCGACGAGTTCATGGTGTTGATGGACGGGGCCGCCTCGGTCCGCCGTCGATCGCTGCTCGGCGACGAAGAAGTCGCCCGGCTCGGCCCGGGCGACTTCGTCGGGGAGATGGCGCTCCTCCCGGACGGCTCGAACGGGCGCCGTACTGCCACCGTGGTGGCGGCCAGCCGCCTCACCTGCGGGGTCTGCACCCCGAGCGAGTTCCGCCGGATCCTCGACTTGGCGCCTTCGGTCGCCGAGAAGGTGCGCCGCTCCGCCACCCTGCGGTCTCGGGAGCTCCTGGCCGCCAGCGCCTGAGTCGGCGAGCCCGCGGCCGGGGCCCGCGCCGGCCGTGCGGCGGTCAGCGTTCGCCGCGGGTGGGCAGCGCCAGGCCGGCCGAGGCGAAGAACTGCTCCACCTCCTCGGCGGGGATCGGTCTCGAGAACAGGAACCCCTGGCCCCGCTCGCACCGCTCCTTCTGGAGCGTCTCGAGCTGGCTGCGCTCCTCGATGCCTTCGGCGAGGGTCTCGAGACCCAGGGCCCGACCGAGCTCCACCAGGGTGTGGATGAGCGCCATCGACTCCGGCGACTCGGACATGTTGGCGACGAACGACTGGTCGATCTTGAGGGTGTCCACCGGGAATCGCCGCAGGTAGGCCAGTGACGAGTACCCGGTCCCGAAGTCGTCGATGGCGATGCGGATCCCGAGCGACTTGAGCTCGCGGAGGCGACCGAGCACGCCGTCGGTGTCCCGCATCAGCATGGTCTCGGTCACCTCGAGGATGAGTGCTCCCGCCGGTAGACCGGAGTCGGCGAGGACGCACCGGACGTCTTCGTAGAACCCGTCGGCTTCGAGCTGGCGGGCCGAGACGTTCACCGACATCGACAGCGGGTATCCGTGGGAGCGCCACTCGGCGGCCTGGCGGCAGGCCTCTTCGAGCACCCAGCGACCGACGTCGAGGATCAGGCCGGTCTCCTCGAGCGCCGGGATGAACTCGCCCGGCGCGACGACTCCTCGGGCGGGGTGACGCCAGCGCAGCAGCGCCTCCACCCCGCAGGCGCTCAGGTCGTCGAGCGCCACCACGGGCTGATAGACGAGGAAGTACTGTCCCTCGGACAGCGCCCCGCGGAGGTCCATCTCGAGCGCCAGGCGGTCGAGCGCCTCGGACTGCATACCCGGCTCGAAGACGGCCGTCCGGTTCTTCCCCAGCGCCTTGGCCCGGTAGAGGGCGATGTCGGCATCCCGCAACAGGTCACTGGCCGAGGGTCGGTCCCCCACCGCCAACCCGATGCTGGCCGTCAACGCCAGCGGGTACTGCTCGAAGCCCTCCACCCTGAAGGGCTCCCGCAGGACGTCGTGAAGCCGTTCGGCCAGGAGCTCGGGTCCGGCCGCCAGTGACAGCCCTTCGGCCAGCACCACGAACTCGTCGCCGCCCAGCCGGCCCACCGTGTCGCTCGCACGCAGGCTGGCCGTGAACCGGGTCGCCACCGCCTTCAGCACCCGGTCCCCGGCGCCGTGGCCCAGGGAGTCGTTGATGTCCTTGAAGTTGTCGAGGTCTATGAAGAGCACCGCCACCGGCACGTGGTCCCGTCTCGAGCGGGCCAGCATCTGCTCCGCCCGGTCGAGGATCAGGGTCCGGTTGGGGATGCCCGTGAGCGGATCGTGGAGCGCCTGGTGGGCGAGGAGGGTCTCGGCCTCCTTTCGCTCCGTGATGTCGCGGAGGTTGGCCACGAAGCCTCCCACCGCCGGGTGACCCCGCCGGTCGGCGACGATGGCCTCGGCGTGCCGCCAGGTGCCGTCGCGGTGGGCGATGCGGAACTGCACCGGCTCGCTGACGCCCGTCTGGTCGAAGAGCGAGCTGAACCGCGCCTCCACCCGCTGGCGGTCGACGGGATGCACGAGCTCGACGACGACAACGCCCTCCACCTCCTCGGGGGAGCGGCCCAGGAGGTCGACGGTTGCCGGGCTCGCATAGGTCACGATCCCTCCCCCGTCCATCAACAGGGTGGTGTCACTCGAGTGCTGGACGAGCGAGCGGAACCGCTCCTCATTGGTCCGGAGGGTGGATTCGGCCAATTCCTTCTGAGCGACGGTCACCCCGGTCAAACGGATACCGAACAGGACGCCGACGCCGCTCAGCAGGGTGAGGAAGCCGCCGCGGGTGGTCGACAGGAAGCTCGGCGCGAGGTGGAAGGCGATCGCCAACTCCCCTCCCGTGATGCCGATCAGCGTCCAGATGGCGACCAGGCGCCAGGCGCTGGCCCCGACCAGGGAGCCGTTCAGCACTGCCACGAAGAGGTACATGCCGACCAGGCCCGGCCCCCAGCCCGTCATGTAGATGGCGATCGTCACCGCCGCCACCTGCTGGGCGATGTCCACGTGGAGCCAGATCGGATCCTCGGACCGGAAGCGCTCGGTCAGGAACGAGACCGCCGGCACGATGGCGAAGAAGACGAGCCACGCCCAGAGCGGTACGTCGGCCACCGCCCCGAACCGGCGCAGGACGAGGATCACCACCAGCGCCAGCGGGCCCACCAGGTAACTGAACGCCCGCGGTGTGAGGACGAAACGGCGAGGGTTGGCGGACGGCACCCCCCCGACCTCTCCCACCTCCTGGGGTGGACCGGGAGCCGGCAGCGCCGCTCCTCCCGCCGAGTCCATGGATCCTCCCCTCGCCCTCGCTGCCCCGTCTGGTCGCCGAGCGCCCGCTCGCAGCCGAGCGCCCCACGAAAGGCCTGGTCGAGGATACCGGAGACGGTTGCAATAGGGGTGCATCCTTTCGGCCCGGCGCGCCGGTGTCGGGCCCCGACCCGCTTTGTTCTGCCGAGGGCGGTGAGGGACGATGAACCCGTGCCGGGCATGGGATCGGGGACCGACGCCACCGGCTCGAGCGTGGTCGCGGCGTTCCACCACACCCTGTGGCGGCAATTCCTGGTGGTCGTGCTGCTGGTGGTGGCCGTCGGCGTGCTGCGGGCGGTGTTGCGGGCCCGCCAGCTGCGGGCCCTGTCGGCCGGGGACGGCCGCCCCGCCCTCGGCCCCCCGCCGCCGACCGGGACCGGAGCACCGGCGGTGCGGCTGCTGCGCGTCGGCTTCGGCCTCTTCTGGATACTCGACGGCATCCTGCAGGGCCAGTCCGCCATGCCGCTCGGCCTGCCCCTCCGGGTGATGCAGCCCGCGACCACCGGCACACCCGGCTGGGTCCAGCACCTGGTGCACTTCGCCGTCACCACGTGGCTCGGGCATCCGGTGACCGCCGCCGCGGCCGTCGTGTGGATCCAGGTGGGGATCGGACTCGCCCTGTTGGCGGCCCCGCCCGGGGGCTGGTCACGGGCGGCCGGAGCCGCCTCCGTGGGCTGGGGACTGGTGGTGTGGGTCTTCGGCGAGGCGTTCGGCGGCGTCATGGCACCCGGCGCCAGCTGGCTGTTCGGCGCCCCGGGGGCCGCCCTCCTCTGCGCGGTCGCCGGCGTGCTGATCGCTCTGCCGGCGCGGACGTGGGAGGGCCCGACGGCCGGGCGGTGGCTGCTCCGGGGCGCCGGCGCCCTCTTCCTCGGGCTGGCGGTGCTCCAGGCCTGGCCCGGGCGGGGCTTCTGGCAGGGCGGCCGCCGCGGCGGCGTGGTGGTCATGGTGCGGTCCATGGCCCAGACCCACCAGCCGGCGCCCCTGGCCGACCTGGTGCGGGCGTTCGGCACCCTCGCCGCGGGCCACGGGTGGGGGGTCAACCTTGGGGCGGTGACGGCGATGGCGGCCGTGGGCGTCGGACTGGTGGCCGGGGCCGGACGTGTCCATGAGCCCCGCCCGGCCATCGCCACCGCTGCGGCCGTGGCCGCGACGGTGCTCTGCTTGGCCGACTGGGTGCTGGTGCAGGACCTCGGGTTCTTCGGCGGGGTCGGCACCGACCCCAACAGCATGCCGGTGCTCGCCCTGCTGGTGGCGACCGGGTGGACCGCCCTGCGACACCCGGCCACGGCCACGGCCCGGGCGGCCACGGTCCCCGCGGCCGGCACCCCTACGTCACGCCGGTCCCCGGCGTCGGTACTGAATGCCCCACCCGCCTACCTGCTGCGGGCCGCGGCCGCCCTGGCGGCATTCGCGGTGGTGCTGCTCGGGGCGGTGCCCATGGCGGTGGCCACGGCCAGTCCTTCCGTCAGCCCCGCCCTGACCGAGGCCGTCAACGGCCCGCCCGCGGCCGAGGACGTCCCCGCTCCCGGCTTCCACCTGCTCGACCAGGCGGGACGGCCGGTCAGCCTGGCAACCTTCCGGGGACGGGTGGTGGCGCTCGCCTTCCTCGACCCGGTCTGCACCAACGACTGCCCGATTATCGCCCAGGAGCTCCGGATGGCCGATGCCGCGCTCGGGGCCACCGCCCGGCGGGTGGCCGTGGTGGCGGTGGCCACCAACCCGATCTACCACTCGCCGGCGGTCGTCCGGGCCTTCGACCGGCAGGAGGGACTGACCGGCCTGGCCAACTGGTACTTCCTCAGTGGGCCGCTCCCCCGGCTCCGCCAGGCCTGGCGGGCCTACGGGGTGACCGCGGCCGACGAGCCCGCCGGCGCCATGGTGGCCCATAGTGAGTTGGCCGCCGTCATCGACCCCCGCGGCAGGCTGCGGGTGATCCTGGGCACCAACCCCGGCGCCGCCGCCGGCGCCGGCCGCGCCTCCTTCTCCTCGCTGCTCGACCAGGAGCTGCACCGGTTCGTGGGCCGGCCGTGATCGACCGACGGGCACCGGGACCCCGCTCACGGCGGAAGACCCGCGGTGCGCTCCTCGGGCCGGCCCCGGTGGCCGTGGCCGTCGCCGTCGCCGTGGCCGTCGCCGTGGCCGTGGCCGTGGCCGCCCTGCCGGCCGTGGCCGACGCCCCGACGGGCGCCCCCCCGATACGGGCGCCGCTCACCTCGTCGGTGGTGGATCCCGCCGGTCGCACCTGGCTGGTGGTGCCCATGGGGATCCTCTCGCAGGCCACGAACACCTTCTGGCAGCTGTTCGTGCGACCGCCGGCTGCGGGGGCGGGCTGGACGCTCGTCACCCCGCCGGGCGTGGCCGACAACGGGGGGCTGGTCGCCACGGCGGGTGCCGGGGGGCTGCAGGTGGCGGTGCTCCCGAGCCAGGACCTGCATTTCTCCCCGCTGGCCTCGACCGCCGACGGCGGCCGCTCGTGGTCGCCCGGCCTGGTGCCCGCGGCGCTCGACGCCTCACCGGACGCCCTGGCGGTGGCCGGGTCCGGCGCCGTCGCGGTGGTCGACGGTGGCCGTCTGCTGCTGGAAGAATCCGGCCGGAGCGGGTCGTGGCGGAGGCTGAGGTCGGCGGCCGACCTCGCCCCGACGGGCGCCGCCGCCGAGTGCCGCCCGATCGCCTTCTCGGCCGCCGCCGCAGGGCCCGACGGGTCGGTGGTGGTGGCCACCGCGTGCCACCGAACGGGTCAGGCGGGACTGTTCGAGCTGGCCGCATCGGGCTCGGGTGCCCCCACGGCGATCCGAGTGCCCGTCGCCTCGGGGAGCCGGGCACGGACGTTGCGCCTGGTGGCGGGGGACGGCGGGGTGGCCGCCCTGCTGGCGCTCGGCGGCCGGCGGGGGGACCGGCTCGAGGTGGCGACGCTGGCCGCGGGCCGAGCCACCGTGTCGGCGTCCTTCCGCCTCGACCCGGGGGAGTCCCTCGTAGCCTCGGGAAGCGTGCCCGGGGGCGGGATCTTCGTCCTGCTGCGGGGGCGGCGGGGCGCCGAGCGGCTGGCCGACGAGCGCCTCGGTCGGTGGGATTCACTGCCCGTGCCGCCCCGCGGTACGGTGGCGGCGGCGTTCTCCCCCGGAAGGATCGACGCGGTGACCGTCCACTCCTCCACCCTCATCGACTACACCATCGACGCCGGCGCGGCCGGCTGGCGCCGGGCGCAGGTGGTCCGGGTGCCCATCCAGTACGGGTCGAGCGGCTGAGGTGGGCCCGCTGCCGCTGACCGCCGCCACGGGCGGGGTGTCCGGCATGGGCGGGATGCCCCACATCCCCTTCAGCCTCCACACCCTGCTCACCCGTTGGAACCTGAGCGTCTTCCCGATCACCGTCGCCCTGGCATTGGCGGCCGTCGCGGTGTGGTACCTCCAGGCCGACTGGAAGCTGGCGGTTCGCGGACGGCGTTGGAGCGGCATACGGACCGCCGCCTTCCTGGCGGGCCTGGCCGTCGTCGACGTCGCCCTGCAGTCGCCGGTGGCCACCCTGACCGGGACCTACTTCCAGGCGCACGTGGTGCAGCACCTACTCCTCATGGCGGTGGCCCCGCCGCTGCTGGCCATGGGAGCACCGTCCACCCTGTTCCTACAGACCGCGAGCCGCCCGGCCAAGCAGCGCTGGCTGCGGGTCCTGCGGTCGGGGCCGTTCGCCGTCGTGTCGCACCCGGTGACGGTGTCGTTCCTCTACTACGGGGTGATGTTCGTCTTCTTCCTCACGGCTCTCCTGGGCTTCGCCATGGAGCACATGTGGCTGATGGACGTCCTCAACCTGCTCTTCCTCTTCGGCGGCACGCTGTTCTGGTGGCCGATGGTGGGGATCGACCCCATCCTCCACTGGCGCCTCGGCTACGGGCTGCGAATGTTCCTGGTGCTGATCGGCTCGGGCATCGAGGCCTTCCTCGGCGTCTCGATCCTCTTCTACGCCCGTCCCATCGCCCCGATGTACTCGGTGGCCAGCACCCATGTGGGGGGTGCCCTGCTGTGGACGGCCGCCGACGTGCTGAGCCTCATCGCCTTCCTGCCGATCTACGTCCAATGGCAGCGCACCGAGGAGCGAGCGGGCCGGCGCCTCGACGATCGGGTCGCCACAGGGTGGCCGACCACCGCCCCCGACACCTCGCTGTCGGCCACCGGCCCGGCCGACCGTGCCTCGGGCCGCCGACAGTCGGCCTGGGAGGCGGCCTGGCAATCGCGCGCCGGTACCGTGCCCGCCCTGGACCGCAGCCGGTCGCCGGGTCCCGCCGGCGGATCACCGGTGCCGGGAGGCGGGTCGTCGCCGCTCGACCTCCTGGCCGCCCCCGAGGGACTCAGCCTCAGGGGCGGCGGCTCCCCCGAGCACCAGTAGCGGTCGTCACTTCGGGCAGACGGTCTTGAGCCCGATCGGGAGCGTCCACCTCTCGTTCTTGATGCCCATCACGAAATTGCAGGAGATGCCGGTGGTCGGCTTGTCCCGGGTGAAGGTGAGCGGGGGCGCCATCCCGCTCAGGGTCACCCCGTGGAGGTCGTAGAGGCCCTTGATCACCTCCGCCGGCGTCGCCCCGTTCCCCAAGTGGGCGGCCTGGGCGGCCGCCTCGAAGAGCAACCCCGACGTCCAGGCCTCGACCACCACCTCGCCGAAGTCGGGCGAGGAGGCCAGGCTGGGCTCGTACTTGCGGATGGCGGCGTTCATGGCCCTGGTCGCCGGCGTCGAGTCGACGAAGAACGGGATGTCCGGCTGGACGTCGAGGTTCCCGTTCATGGCCGGGGTGGTCCGCCACGACTCGGCGACCGTCCCGTCCCCGCTGATCTGTACCGGTGTGTAGCCCTGGGCGGCGCAGTCCTGCGCCACCTTGACCACCACGGCGGCCGCGTCCCCGACCGTCATGGCCGTCGCCCCGGAGTCCTTGGCGGCCAGGCACTGGGCGGTGTAGTTCGGTGCGGCGAAGCCGATGGCCGCGGTGTAGGTGACCTTGATGCCGGCCTTGGCGAACACCGGGATCCCGGCCTCGGTGTCCTGCTTGCAGATGGCCACCTCGGCGCAGTAGAGGTCGGCGACCTTCTTGGCGTGGACCCGCCTGGCGAGGTACACGAAGGCCTGCGGCTCGCGGTTGATGGTGGAGCCGTTGGGGAAGAAGTCGGCGTTGGTGTACATGGCGGTGCTGTCGGCGTAGCTGCCGATCACCGGCACGTGGTGGGCGGCCACGTAGGTCTCGAAGGCGTTGTCGACGTCGCTGTTGTCGAAGATGGCCAGCACGTGGTCCTGCGAGACCATCGACTCGACCTCGGAAAGGGAGGTGCCCGGGTTGGTGGCGTCGTCCTTCACGATCAGGTCGATCCTGTGGCCGTCCACCCCGCCCTTGGCGTTGACGGCGTCGGCCCATGCCACCAGGGTGGGCGCCGAGACCGAGGTGCTCGACGCCTCGGGGCCGGTACAGCTGCAGATCATGCCGATCGCCCACGGCTTCCCGCGCCCGCCGGCGGCGTCACCGGGCGCCGGGAACGACACCAGCGTGGCACCCACCACCAGCGCGACGAACAGGAGACCTGGCGACCAGCCTCGGCGGCAGGACGTGGACATCCGGACCCTCCCCTCTACGGTCGTCCGACGGTGGTCGGAGTGTAGCGGCTGTCGTCCAAAAGATAGGGACGACAGGGCAGACGACGAGGGCGAGGCGGATCGACGGCGGGCCACCGCTCCCCCATCGCGTGCAGCGGCCTCGCCGTCGGGGTAGACGGGGGGAATGGAACCGGCCGAGGCGCTGGGGAGGATCGCCTACCTGCTCGAGGCCGCCCGGGCGCCGACGTACAAGGTGCGCGCCTTCCGGAGGGCGGCGGCCGCCGTCGAGGCGGTCGAGCGCGGGCGACTGGTCGAGTTGGCGTCGATCGGTCGCCTCGAGACCCTGCCGGCAGTCGGTGACACCACCGCCAAGGTGATCGCCGAGGCGCTGGCCGGCGAGGTGCCGACGTACCTCCGCCACCTCGAGGACGAGGCGGGGGCCGAGCCGCCGGGCGAGGCCGGCCGTCTGTGCCGCCTCCTCCGTGGCGACTGCCACTCCCACTCCACCTGGTCGGACGGCGGCAGCCCGATCGGCGAGATGGCGGCGGCGGCCAAGGCCCTCGGCTACGAGTACCTGGTGATCACCGACCACAGCCCCCGCCTGACCGTCGCCCACGGGCTGGACGCCGTCCGGCTCCGCCGCCAGATGGAGGAGGTGGCGGCCCTCAACCGCGAGCTGGCACCCTTCCGGATCCTGCAGGGCATCGAGGTGGACATCCTCGAGGACGGCTCGCTCGACCAGGACGAGGGGCTGCTCGACGAGCTCGACGTGGTGGTGGCGAGCGTCCACTCC
>DAHUYA010000178.1 GCA_027315445.1 Acidimicrobiaceae bacterium
GGGCCCGGCTCGGGCGGCCGGGCCGGGGATGCCGGCCGGTGCCGCCGCGCCGACGTGGGCCGGGGCCCGGGCGGCCACGTGGGCCAGCACCGTGCCGACCGGCACCCGCTCGCCCTCGGGGACCACCAGCTCCTCGATCACCCCGTTCTCGAAGATCTCGACCTCGATGGTGGACTTCTCGGTGTCCACCTCGGCCACGATGTCGCCCCGGTGGACCTCGTCCCCCGGTGCGACCAGCCACTTGGTGACGGTGCCGGCCTCCATGTCGGCGCCGAGCGAGGGCATGGTGAAGTCGCCCATCTACGCACCCATCTGCTCGACCGCCGCCACCACGTCGGCGACCTGTGGCGTGGCCTCGTCCTCGAGGTGCTTGGCGTAGGGCATGGGGACCTCGGCCCCGCACACCCGGGCCACCGGGGCGTCGAGGTCGTAGAAGGCGCCCTCGGTGATGCGGGCGCTCACCTCGGCCGACAGGCTGCCGCTCCGCCATCCCTCGTCCACCACCACCGCCCGGTGGGTGCGGGCCACCGAGGACAGGATGGTGGCGTCGTCGAGCGGGCGAAGGCACCGCAGGTCGATCACCTCGGCCGACACTCCCCGCCCCTCGAGCTGGTCGGCGGCCGACAGGGCGGTGCGCAGCGTCCCGCCGTAGGCCACGATGGTCACGTCGCCCCCGGTGCGCCGGACCGCCGCCGAGGTGATGTCGACCTCGCCGGCGTCGTCGGGGAGCTCCCCCTCGGCGTTGTAGAGGGCGCCGTGCTCGAAGATCAGCACCGGGTCGGGGTCGCACAGGGCCGGCCAGAGCATCCCCCGGGCGTCCTCCAGGGTGGCCGGGGCGAGGAGCCGGAGCCCCGGGATGTGGGCGTACCACCCTTCGAGGCTGTGCGAGTGCTGGGCCGCGAGTTGGCGGCCGGCGCCCGTGGTCATGCGGATGACCAGTGGGACGTTGAACTGGCCGCCCGACATGTAGAGGAGGGTGGCCGCGTTGTTCACGATCTGGTCGAGGGCCAGCAGGCTGAAGTTGACCGTCATGATCTCGACGATCGGGCGCATCCCGCCCAGGGCGGCGCCGATGCCGGCGCCGACGAAGGCCGACTCGGACAGCGGGGTGTCGCGGATCCGTTCGGGCCCGAACTCCTCGAGCAATCCGAGGCTCACCGCGTAGCAGCCGCCTTAGCGTCCCACGTCCTCGCCCATGAGGAAGACCCGGTCGTCTCGCCGGAGCGCCTCGCGGAGGGCTTCGCGCATCGCCCCCCGGTAGGAGATCGTGGTCACCGGCTCGCCCCTTCCGGGTCCGGGGCCGATTCCGGGTCCGGGGCCGATTCCGGGTCCGGGGCCGATTCCGGGTCCGGGGCGCCGGCGGGGATGGGCGCACCCGAGGTGACGAACCGCTCGAGGTCGGCAACCGGCTCGAGCGTGCCGGCCTCGGCGAAGGCGACCGCGTCCTCTACCTCGGCCGCCGCCGCCGCCTCCATCGCCTCGAGCTCGCCCTCGGCCAGGATGCCGGCGGCGGTCAGGGCCTCGGCCAGGGCCGGGATCGGGTCCCGCTCCTTCCAGTGCTCGATCTCCTCTTTGTCGCGGTAGCGGTCGGGGTCGTACATGGAGTGGGCCCGGAAGCGGTAGGTGCGCAGCTCCAGGAAGTGTGGGCCGCCCCCGCTCGGCACCGACTCGGTCGCGCTGCGGGCCGCGGCTGCCACGGCCAGGACGTCCATGCCGTCGACCTGCCAGGCCGGCACCCGGTAGCTCGACGCCTTCCGCGACAGGTCGGTCTCGGATTGGGCGGTGGCCAGCGCGGTGCCCATGGCGTAGAGGTTGTTCTCGCAGCAGAACAGGACCGGGAGGTGCCAGAGGGCGGCCAGGTTCATCGACTCGTGGAACTCACCCTCGGCCACCGCGCCGTCGCCGAAGAAGCACGCCGTCACCCGCGCCCGCCCCTGCAGGTGGTCGGCCAGTGCCAGCCCCACGGCGAGGGGCAGGCCGCCACCGACGATGGCGTTGCCCCCGTAGAAGCGGGTGGCGGCGTCGAAGATGTGCATCGAGCCACCGCGCCCGAGGCTGGCGCCCTCGACCTTCCCCTCGAGCTCGGCCATCACGGCTCGCATGCCGATGCCCCGGGCCAGGGCGTGCCCGTGCTCGCGGTAGGTGGACACCACCGCGTCGTCGGCGGTGAGCGCCTGCATCACCCCGACGGCGCACGCCTCCTCACCGATGGCCAGGTGGAGGAACCCCCGGATGGCCGAGGCGCTGTAGAGCTCCACGCAGCGCTCCTCGAACCTCCGGATGCGCACCATCTCGTCCAGCAGGTGCACCGCCCCGCGTCCCGCCTCGTTCACCGGGTCACCTGCACGGTCGAGGTGTCGCCCTCGGGCAGGCCGAGCTCGCGGGCCCGCAGCAGCCGGCGGACGATCTTGCCGCTCTCGGTGTGCGGGAGGTGCTGGTCGAAGGCGAACTCCCGGGGGGCGACCGCCGTCCCGAGTCGCCGCCTGGCGAAGCCGAGGAGGTCGAGCCGGAGCTCGTCGCTCGGCTCGAACCCCGGCCGGAGCGTGACGAACGCCTTCACCACCTCGCCGGAGGTCGCGTCGGGCTTCCCGATCACGCCGGCCTCGGCCACGGCCGGGTGCTCGAGCAGGACCGACTCCACCTCGAAGGGCCCGATGAGGTGCCCGGCCGACTTGATCACGTCGTCCCCGCGGCCGACGAACCAGAAGTACCCGCCGGCGTCCCGGCGGGCGAGGTCGCCGCTGCGGTACCAGCCGCCGACGAAGCAGGCCCGGTACCGTGCCTCGTCGTCGAGGTACCCGCGGAACATCGAGGGCCACCCCGGGCGGAGCGCCAGCTCGCCCTGTTGGTCGTCCTCGGCCTCGACGGCCCGGCCGTCGTAGCCGACCACCACCTCGCCGTCCTCGTCGCGCACGAGCACGGTCGCCTCGATGCCGGGGAGCGGCCGGCCCATCGACCCCGGTCGGATGTCCATGGCGCGGTAGTTGGCGATCATGATCCCGCCGGTCTCGGTCTGCCACCAGTTGTCGTGGATCGGCAGCCCGAGGGTCTCCTGGCCCCACACGACGATCTCGGGGTTGAGCGGCTCGCCGACGCTGGCCACGAAGCGGAGCCGGCCGAGGTCGTGGGCCCCGGCCAGCTCCGCCCCGGCCTGGCGGAGCATCCGCAGGGCGGTCGGCGCGGTGTACCAGACGGTCACGCCCTCGTCCTCGAGGACCCGGTACCAGCGGTCGGCGTCGAAGTCGCCCTCGTCGACCACGCTGGTCACCCCGTGGACGAGCGGCGAGACGATGCCGTAGGAGGTCCCGGTCACCCAACCGGGGTCGGCCGTGCACCAGAACACGTCGTCGGGATGGAGGTCGAGGGCGAGCCTGCCGGTGGCGTGGTGGGACACCACGGCTTCGTGGACGTGCACCGCGCCCTTCGGGGTGCCGGTGGTGCCGCTCGTGAAGTGGAGCAGGGCCATGTCCTGCGGATCGGTCGGCCCGATCCGGTAGTCGCTGGAGGCGGCACCGAGCACCGTGGCGAGCTGCGCGGTGCCCTCAGGGATGGCGGGCGGCGTCGCCGTGGCGGGCGAGGAGCGACCGGTGCCGTCCCCCGGGGCGGGCGAGACGGCCGGCTCCGGCCCGCCCGACAGCAGGACGTGGCGCAGCGCCGGGAGCCGGTCGCGGATCGGCGCGACCTTGTGCCGGTAGAGCGTGGGGGTGGTCACCAGCACGGTCGCCGTGCCCAGGGTCATGCGCTGCCGGATGGGCTCGGGCCCGAACGCCGGGAAGAGCGGGCAGAGCACCGAGCGGTGCTTGAGCGTCCCCAGTGCCGCCACGAACAGGTCGAGCGTGCGCGGCATGAGGACGAACACCCGCTCCCCGGGCGCCACGCCGAGGTCGTCGAGGGCGTTGGCGAACCGGTTGGTGCGCTCGGCCAGGTCGCCGTAGGTCACGTCCCGCCGCCCCCCGTGCCGGTCGAGGCACCGGAGCGCCACGTGGTCACGGCGGGGCCCGGCGGCGTGCCGGTCCACCGCCTCGTGGGCGATGTTCAGCCCGAGGTCACCGGGCAGGCCGTCGAGGGCCCGGCGCGCCTCCGCCCAGTCGAAGCGGCCACGCTCCGTGGCGTAGTCGGCCAGGTTCGGAGCCGGATCCGGCGGCCGGCTCGGCTTGTGGATCGGCTCCCACCGCACCGCACCGCCTCCTCGCCGGTCGCGTCGTCTCGACTCGTCGGGTGCGCCGGTGTCGGCACCCGGTGCCTCGGCCAGGTCGCTCCCGCACCCAACGTACGGCCGGGCCCGGCCCGCCTCCCAGGGCCGAACGGCCCCTTTCGCCCCGGCTACCTGGTCGGCGCGCCGGCAGTGAGCAGGCCCAGCAGGGACACGACGGTCTCGTCGTCGGCGTCACGAGGCACTCGGATGACGCCGGGCCACGCCTCGTCGGTCCCCGGTGACTGCTCCACACAGAGCGGGACCGAGGGGTGGAGCCTCCGGTGGGCCTGCAAGAGGGTCCGGCCGAGCTCTCCCGGCTGACCGTCGATCACGACGTCGGCCCCGGTGACCAGCGGGCAGGGCCTTCCCTCCACGGCCGGGCAGCGGTGCCAGCCGTCACCGGGCCCGGGGCAGGCCAGGACCTCGAAACCGGCCCGTCTGGCCGCGGCCTCGGCGTGCCACCGGGCTCCCGGCTGCTCGAGGAGCAGACGGCGGCCGTGGCCACCTCGCGGCCAGGACGGGACCCGGCCGGTCGTCCCGACCACCAGCCGCAGGATCTCGGGCGGCCCCTCGTGGCCGAGCACCGCGTAGCCCCGGACGCGGAGCATGGCGAGCATGCGGTGGTTGGTCGCCAGCACGTCAGCCTCGAGGTTCGGCACGCCGCGCCGCGCCGCCTCCTGCGCCAGGGTGTCGAGCAGGTAGGGGCCGAGCCACCCCCTGGCCCCCGGGGCGACGGTGATCCCCAGTTCGCCGTCGCCGTTGGGCAGCAGCTCGTAGGTGGCCTCCGCCACGAGGCGCCCCGGGCCGCGGGGACTCTCGCCGTGGCGGCTCTCGATGGAGGCGACCAGGCCGAACCCGCCACGGTGGCGGACATTCGCCATCCTGGTCACGAAGGTGTCCGGGGGCGGCCGGGCGGAGAAGAACCGGCGGTAGGCGTCCTCCTCGTCGAGGGCGGCGAACAGCAGGACGAGGCTCTCGCCGTCGTCCGGGGACATCGGCCGCACCACCAGGGTGCGGCCGCCGGGAAGGGCCACCCGGCACACGGCCCGGCCGTCGCGGACGTCGCTCGTCACCACCATGGCCCCATGGTCGGTGGGGCGACCCGGTCCCGCCAGGGCCGAACGCCTCTAGCGCCCGCCCGACGGCCCCCTCCCCGGCGAGCCGCGGGCGGACTCGTCTCGGGCCTGCAGCCAGCCGACCACCCGGGTCCCCAGGCCGTGCGGGTACACGGTCTCGTCGGTCCCGGTCAGCTCCTCGAGGGGCCACCAGCGCCAGCCGGTCACCGAGCGGGCCTCGATGTCGGTGAAGGCGAGCGGGCGCACCTCGAACCGGGGGAGGCGGACGAGGAAGTAGGACTCACGCTGGCGGAAGCGGAGACCGTCGAAGAGGAAGGACGTCCGGCGCCGCCACACCACGGGGCCGAGGTCGCCGACCCGGTGCCCGGTCTCCTCTTCCACCTCGCGGCGGCCGGCGTCGGCCACCCGTTCGCCGGGCTCGGCTCCACCACCGGGGGTGAACCAGAAGGGCCGGGCGTCGGGGATGCTCGGGTCGAGCCCCGAGAGGAGGAGCACGGCACCGGTCGGGTCGACGAGCACCACCCTGGCGGCCCGCCGCTCCCCTTCCGCCGGCCCGGATCCCTGTCCTGGCTCCGGCCCGGATCCCTGTCCCGGCTCGGACTCGGTCTTCGTCGCCCTCCTCCCGCTGCTCGGCATGGGCGCAGTGTGGCACCCGGGAGCCCGGTCGATGCCACCATTGGCCGGTGACCCATCTCGACCGGCTCGCCCGGCTCGACCGGCTCGACCGGCTCGCCTCGGGGTCCGTCCGCCCGCGCCGGTCCCGCGCCACCCTGACCCTGGTCGCCGCGTGGCTGTGCTCGGTCGCGCTCGTCTCCGCGCCGTCCCCGGCGACCGCCGCCGGCAGCGCGCCGTCCCCGCCGTCCACCGCCGCACCGCCGTGCACCACGGCCGTGGCGCCCGCCGCCCCCCTCGCCGGCGTCCCGACCTTCCTCGTCGACGGCGCCGTCGTCCCGTTCGGGGTCGCGGTCGCCCCGGACGGCCGGCAGGCGTTCGTGAGTGACGCCGCCGGGTCGATCGACGTGCTCTCGGTGGGGCCGTCGGGAGGCGTTCTGGAGCGCACCGACCACTTCACCGCCGAACGGGCCGGTCGCCCGGTGCAGGCCGCCCCGTCACTGGACTTCTCGCCGCTCGGGCTCGTCATGGCGCCGGGCGGGCGGTACCTGGTGGCGGCCGAGGGGACCGGTGCCGCGGTCTTCGACGTCCGGCGCCTCGAGTCGGTGCGGGCCGCTCCCGCCTCGTGGCTGGTCGGGACTCTCCGGAGCCCCGGCAGCGGGGCGATCGAGGCGGCGGTCGCCCCGGACGGCAGGTACGTCTTCGTGACCCTCGAGAGCAGCCGTGCCATGGCCGTCTTCCGGCTGGGGTCGGCGCTGCGGGTCGGGTTCGGGCGGTCCGATCTCGTGGGGCTGGTGCCGCTCGGGGTGGCTCCGGTGGGCATGGCCGTCGCACCGGGCGGCCGTTACCTCTACGTCACCAGCGAGTCCGAGGGTCTCGGTCGGCCCGAGGGCACATTGAGCACGGTCTCCCTGGCCGCCGCCGAGCACCGGCCGTCGAGGTCGGTCGTCTCCACCGTGCCGGCGGGGTGCAGCCCGGTCCGGGTGGTGGCGGCCGGACGGTACGTCTACGTGACCGCCCGCGGCAGCGACGCACTGCTGCAGTACGACGCGGCCGACCTGGTGGCGCATCCGGCGTCGGCCCTCGTGGGCGCGGTACGGGTCGGAGAGGCGCCGGTGGGCCTCGCCGTCGTCGACGGGGGGACCAGGGTGGTCGTGGCCGACTCGGACCGGTTCCACGCCCCGGGGAACGCCGCCAGCCTGGCGGTGGTCGACGTGTCGGGCGGCCGGATGACCCTCCGCGGCTACCTGAGCACCGGCGCCTTCCCGCGGGATATGGCGGTGGGGGACGCGGGGCGGTGGGTGCTGGTGACCGACTACCTCTCGGGTGAGGTGGAGGGGGTCGGGGCGGCCGCCTTGCCCTGACGCCCCACCCCGGGTGACCTTCGGCCCTTGCCGTCGCGGTCGCCACTCCACAGGGTGGAGGGCGACGGTGGTCGTGGTCGACCGTGAGCCTGGAAGGCGTCTGCAGCGATGGCCGATCTCGTGGGCGTGGTCGCAGCCTTTCTCACGACGTCCTGCTGGATCCCCCAGCTGTTCCGGACGCTGCGCCGCGGCACGGCCTCGGACTTCTCGTGGTCGTACCTGATCATCTACGGGTCAGGGCTGGCCGTCTGGCTCTTGTACGGGCTCTTTCGCAGGGACCCCGTCATCTACGTGAGCAACGCCGTCGCCCTGGTGAGCGTGGGGATGCTGGCGGCCGTGAAGGTCCGCTCGAGGCTGTTCCGCTTCGAGCACGTCGAACTGGTCGTCCCCGGGTGGGCCGACCCGGCGACGGCCCTGCAGTCGTTGCGGGAGATCGGCCCGCAGCTGGCGGCCGACCTGAAGGCGGTCGGGATCTCCGACCCGGCGGCGCTCCGGGCGGCCGGGGCCGAGGACGCCAACCGACGGCTCATGGAGGCGGGCCTCCAGACCGGCGTCCATTCCCGGCTGGCCATCGAGGCAGCGCTGAAGAAGTTGCGCCAGGGGCCGGTGCAGGGAGAAGAACCGGTGGAGCTCGAGCCGGTGGGGAGCGAGGGAAGTGCGCCGGCGCCCGAGGCCCGGGGAGCGATCGAGGGCCGGTGGGGGATCCTCACGCTGCGAAGACGGGCCCGAGGGGATCGGCGGCCCGATCACGGGCGCACCCGTCTGCGGTAGCCGACCGGCCCCTGAGGCTCCCGGGGACGCAGGGAGCGGGCCACGCTCCGAACCTCGACTTCGATGTAGAGTCCGGGCCGCATCAGGAGCGTCCCATGGCCACCACGCATCGAGATCCCGTCCCGGACTTCCTTCAGGACCCCGATCCCCGGGCCGTGCGGTACACGATCGTGTCGGCCGACGACCACGTGGTGGAGGCACCCGACACCTTCGTCGGCCGGCTCCCGGGGCGCCTCGCCGACCGGGCCCCGAGGATCGTGGAGCTCGACGTCGGCACCGAGGTGAGCCGGACCCACCAGGGCCTGCCGACGATCGTCACCCACAAGGCCGGTCGCCAGGTCTGGGAGTACGAGGGCAAGATCTTCGCCCAGGTCGGCCTCAACGCGGTCGTCGGGCACTCCGACTACGCGGCCCAGCGCTTCGAGCCGACGTCCTTCGCCGAGATGCGCCCCGGGTGCTTCGAGGCGGACGCCCGCGTCCGCGACATGGACCTGGCCGGGATCTGGTCCTCCATGAACTTCCCCTCCTCGATCGCCGGGTTCTGCGGGAGCGTGTTCTCGGCCTCCGACGACAAGGAGCTCGGTCACGCCGTCATGGGGGCGTGGAACGACTGGATGCACGACGAGTGGTGCGCCCGCTACCCCGCCCGGTTCATCGGCGCGGGGCTCACGTGGCTGGCCGACCCCCGGCTCGGGGCGGCCGAGATCCGGCGCAACGCCGAGCGGGGCTTCCGGGCGGTGACGATGCCCGAGCTCCCGCACTGGCTCGGCTACCCGGAGGTCCACACCGGCTACTGGGACCCCATCCTCGACGCCTGCGAGGAGACCGACACCGCCATCTGCCTCCACGTCGGATCCTCGGGGATGCTGCCGCTGCCCCCGGGCGGACCCCGGTTCGAGAAGAACATCACCCTCTTCCCCGCCGTCTCGCTCCTCGCGGCCACCGAGTGGGTGTGGTCCGGCGTGTTCCAACGGTTCCCGGGCCTGAAGGTCGTGATGTCCGAGGGTGGCATCGGGTGGGTGCCGATGCTCCTCGACCGGCTCGACTACATCATGGACCACGCCGGGAAGGGCGGGGACCTGCAGTGGGCGGGCGAGCTCTCGCCGTCCGAGGTGCTGCTGCGGAACTTCTGGTTCTGCATGCTCGACGACCCCTCGACGCTGCGGGTCCTCGACCGCATCGGGTCGGACCGGGTGATGATGGAGGTCGACTACCCGCATTCGGACTCCACCTGGCCGGACTGCCAGGCCGTCGTGGAGCGGTGGGAGCGCGATCCGCAGGCGTCGCTCTCCGGCGACCAGATCGCCGACCTCACCCACCGCACGGCCGCCCGGGTGTTCCGCGCCCCGCTGCCTCCCGAAGCGGAGTGAGGGCGGCCTGACCGCCCACACCCGCCCCACCCCTCTGACGGCACCATGAACATCGGCGTCACGCTGTTCGCGACCGACCGCACGATGCCCGTCCACGAGCTGGCGGCGGAGGCCGAGCAGCGCGGCTTCTCCTCCCTCTACGTCCCCGAGCACACCCACATCCCGACGAGCCGGGAGACCGCACCGGCGACCGGAGACGACCAGCTCGACGAGGGCTACAAGCGCACCCTCGACCCGCTGGTCGCGCTGGCCTCGGCGGCGGCCGTCACCCGGACCATCCGGCTGGGCACCGCGGTGGCGCTCCCGGCGGAGCACGATCCGATCGCATGGGCCAAGGGGGTGGCCACCCTCGACTTCATCTCGGGGGGCCGGGTGTCGCTCGGTGTCGGCTACGGGTGGAACCGCGAGGAGCTGCGCGACCACGGCGTGGCGTTCGGCGACCGGCGGACGCGAGTCCGGGAGGTCATGCTGCTGGCTCGGTCGTTGTGGGCGGACGAGGTGGGCTCGTTCCGGGGGGACCACGTGGCCGTGTCTCCCAGCTGGTGCTGGCCCAAGCCGGTGCAGCAGCCCCGGGTCCGCACCCTTTTGGGCGGGGCCGCCGGGCCCGGGCTGTACGCCAGCATCGCCGAATGGTGCGACGGTTGGATCCCCTTCGGCGGCGCCGGCCTCCGCGACGCCCTCCCCGAGCTCCGGCGCGTGGTGGCCGACGCCGGCCGCGACCCGGGCGAGCTGCACATCGTCCCGATGGGCGTCCTGCCGACCCCCGAGAAGCTCGAGCACTACCGAACCCTCGGGGTGACCGAGTGCGTGCTCCGGCTGCCGCCCTCCGGGCGTACCGAGGTCCTGACCGCGCTCGACGGCTACACGAGGTACGTCGACCGGTGAGACGGGCGTCGTCGCCCGCCGATCGGGGAGAATGTCGCCGGGTGCCGGCAGGGGCACCCGGCGTGGGGCGCCGACCGTAGGGTGTGCGATGGGATCACGGAACCTGTACCTGTACGAGGTGGTCGACGTCGTCGGCCAGGGCCAGTACGACTACATGGAGCATCTCTGGAAGGACCCGGTCCTGCAGATGCCCGAGATGTTCGGGCTGCAGGGCTCCTTCTACGTGTGCGCGGCCGGCGGCGGCCGGTGGCCCCAGGTCGTCAACATCTGGGACGTCGGCTCCCGTGGGTGGGACGGCTGGGCGGCGAACGTCGACCGCATGAACCTCAAGCGTCGGAAGGCCTTCTACGGGGACTGGTGGGACGAGGCCGCGAAGTGGCGCAGCGGCGGGTTCGACCGACTGTGCGGGGGCGTCCCCGGCAGCCCGACGACCGGGGAGATCCGGGCACAGGGCATCAGGGGCACGCTCTTCGTCAACGAGATCCTGCAGGTCCGCCCGGGCAGCGCGCTCGAATTCCTCGCTTCGGTGGCCGAGACCCGCAAGCCGCTCATGGCCGAGTACGGGCACCGTGCGACGGGGCTGTACGAGGTCCTGAGCAACCAGCACGAGGTCGTCATGGTGTGGGCCACCGATCTCGAGTCGAACCTGCGGTTCCGCAAGGCCCGGGACACCACCCGGGGCCTCGGTGGCGACGGGGAGCGCGACGACCGCATCGTCGAGTGGGAGCGGGCGGCTGCCGGCTTCGTGACCGGCGGCGACACGCACATCATGACCCCCCTCCCCAGGACGGTGTACGGCCCCGACGACTGGGAGGACGCCGCGCTCGAGGACTGGCTGACCCAATGACCGCCTTCACGCCCGAGTTCATGCTCGACCCGTACCCCGAGATCGCCAGGCTCCGCCGGGAGGACCCGGTCCACTACGTGGAGCACATGGCGCTGTGGTTCGTCACCCGCCACGACGACGTGAAGCGGCTCCTCTCCCACGCCGAGATCGCCACACCGGACCGCCGGGCCTGGGAGCTCTACCAACCGGCCCCGGCGGGCACCTACACGCGCTGGCTCGCCGACAACAGCCTCCTCGCACTCGAACGCGACGACCACCGCCGGGTGCGCCGCCTCGTCACCGCGGCCTTCACCCCGCGGGCGATCGCCCGGATGGAGGGCCACATCCGGGAGGTCGTGGCCCGATTCGCCGCCCCGCTCGAGGGACGCACCGGGATCGTCGACCTGATGTCGGAGTTCACCGACCCGATCCCCAACACGGTCATCAGCAGGATCACCGGCATCCCGGCGGCCGGCGGCGACGAGATCCGGTTCCGGCGGCTCGCCCAGGCGGTGATCGCCAACGCCCTGCCCTTCGCCCCCGAGGAGGTCCAGCAACAGGGTGAGCAGGCCATGCTCGAGCTGTCGGCCTGGGTCCGCGAGATGGCCGCCGGCCGCCAGCTGCACCCGGAGGACGACCTGATCAGCGACCTCGTCACCACCCACGACATGGGCGACCAGATGACGCACGACGAGATCGTCAGCCTCGTCGCCGGTCTGATCGGCGCCGGGAGCGAAACCACCGCGCTCGGGGCGCTGGTCGCCATCATGACCCTGCTGCAGCACCCGCACGTCTTCGAGCAAGTGAAGGTCGACCGGGCCCTCGTGCCCCGGACCGTCCTCGAGATCATCCGCCACGGGATGGGCGGCCCCGGGGGCCTGCCCCGCTTCGCCGTCCGCGACTTCGAGCTTCGCGGGAAGCAGATCCGCCGGGGCCAGATGCTCATGTTGAGCTTCGGCGGTGCCAACCGGGACCCCGAGGTCTTCGAGAACCCCGACGAGCTCGACATCGCCCGCGACAACACGAACCTCCTGAGCTTCGGCTACGGCGCCCACTACTGCCTCGGGGTCCACCTGGCCAAGGCGGAGCTGCGCGCCTCGGTCGACGCCATGTGCGACTTCCTCCCGACCGGCGCGGAGATCCGCTCCGAACTGATGGAGCTCCGGCCGATGGGGATGTTCGAGCGGCCGGTCACCTTCCCCGTCGACTTTTCGGCCGACCTGCCGCTCGACGCGCCGAGGACGCCACCCCGGAGCTCACGCGACTCGGTGTGACCCGCGGCGCCCGGCTTCGGTTGAGCCAGGGCGGGCTCGGCGCAACGAGGGACCCGGGCACGGCCCGATGGGGGAGACTTACCGCCCATGGCGTCGTTGAGCGACCGACCGGCCCTCCGGCGTCTGTGGACCGCCCTTCTGGCGCTCGTCCTGGTGATCCTGGGCGGCTCCCTCGGGTTCTGGGCACTGGGGTCCGGGCCGCTCGAGGCCCTCTACCGGACGGTCACCGTCGTCACCACGGTCGGCTTCTACCAGGCGAAGGCCCCGTCGGGTGCCGAGAAGGTGTTCACGATCGTGCTCGTCCTGGTGGGCGTGGCGGTCGCCCTCTATGCACTGGGCGCCTTGCTCGAGCTGCTCGTGGAGGGCCAGCTCGCCGGCGTGTTCGAAAGGAGGCGGATGGAACGCAGGATCGAGGACATGTCGGGGCACGTCATCATCTGCGGTTGGGGGCGTGTCGGCCGGGTGGTGGCCGACCAGCTGGCCCGCCGCGGACTGGACTTCGTGCTGGTCGACCTGGACGGCGAACGGCTCTCCGACACCACCTACCCGAAGGTCGTGGGTGATGCCACTGAGGACTCCGTGCTCCGGCAGGCCGGGATCGAACGGGCCAAGGCCCTCGTGACGGTGATGAGCAACGACGCCGCCGACCTCTACGTCACTCTGTCGGGCAGGTCGCTCAATCCCGACCTGTTCATCGTCGGCCGCGCCCGGGTCACCGAATCGGAGGAGAAGATCCTGCGGGCCGGGGCCGACCGCGTCATCAACCCGCAGGCCATCGGCGGCTCCCGCATCGCCGCCCTGCTGCTCCAGCCCCACGTGGCCGAGTTCCTCGACGTCGTCACCCGCGAGGCCGGGATCGAGTTCCGCTTAGAGGAGGTGCAGCTCAACGAGAGCTGCGACCTGTGCGGGTCGAGCCTCGGATCGAGCCGGATCCGTGCCCGCACGGGCGCCCTGGTGCTGGCCATCCGGCAGCCGGACGGGAAATTCCTGACGAACCCGCCCCCGGAGACGCCGCTCGATCCGGGCCAGGTGCTGATCACGGTCGGCACGGAGTCGCAGCTGGCCGAGCTGGGCCGCCTGGTGATGCTCTGACCGGCGGGAAGAGGCAGCGTTGACGGCCGACGGATCACCACGCCCACCATGGCGCGGCCGGCATCTGCCGGTCCTCGTGGTCGGCGCCGCCTCGGTCGTGGCGGCAGCGATCGGGATCCCGCTCGCCCTCACCGCCGATCACGGAGCGGCCCCTGCGAGCGGCCACCGGATCGGCTCGGTCGCCCCCGGGGCGCCGACGTCCTCCGTCCCGGCGTCGACCACGACGACCGCCCCTTCCCCCCGGGCCGTCTCCACCACCACCACGACGACCACCACGACGCCTCCCTCGGCGCCCGCCTCCCCTACGGCGCCCGCCTCCCCTACGGCGCCCGCCTCCCCTACGGCGCCCGTCTCCACGCAGGTGCCGCTCGTCGTCTGTCCGACGACCTACGGGATCACACCACCCCCGCCGAACGTACTGCTGCCGTCGACCGAGACCGTCTCCCTCGCGCGGTCCCTGGTCGGCAAGGTGTCGATGTTCACGGACACCCGCAACAGGATGGCGTTGCTCGGTCCCACCGGGTGGTCCTGTCGAGGCCTCTACGGCGCCGACGGCTCCGGCGGCCTCTCGATCCACCCTCCGGACGGGCCGGTCCCTCAGTACCGCCCCTTCACTCCTTCGCCGGACGAGGGGATCGTCGGGTCGCAGACCTCCGCCTGCGTCGGCTGCACGCTGTTCCAGGCCTGCCCGCTGTTCCCCGCTGCGGCGACCGCCTATTCCCAGGAGTTCGGGAGGAACTGCCCCGCGCCGCCCAGCGGCGAGACGGACGAACGGCTCTCCTCCGGCATGGTCGCCTTCGCCGAACCGCCGGGCGTGGCCGGGACCGCCAGCCCGTCCGGCGGCTCCTACGTGGCCAACGCCGTCATGACCTACTACCCGAACGACCAAGAGGGCAGCTGGGTGGCCACCTGTACCCTGCCCACCATCGAGAAGCCGCTCTGCACGGCGTCGCTCAACCTCTTCATCGCCGACTACGGCACCCGGTAGGGGCCCGACCTCGACACGCGGTGGGCATCACCGCCTCCGGCCCCGGCGACCGCCTCCGGCTCAGCGACCGCCTCCGGCTCAGCGGCAGCGCCGGGCGAACCGGTCGAACAGACGGTCGATCGCCCAGCCGAGGCGGAGCGCC
>DAHUYA010000213.1 GCA_027315445.1 Acidimicrobiaceae bacterium
ACCACCCTCGGCGGGCTCACGCCGCCGCTCCACTTCAAGAAGAACAAGCCCACTTCCAACAGCTGTTTCTTTTATATGGGGATCAAGCACGGCAAGTTCATCGTGCTCAAGAGCACTCCCCAGCCCACGTGTCTCAAGACGTAACGATTCACCTCTCCAGGGCTACCTGGCAGCCGGAAAGTGCCGCTGACCAAGCGATTCGCGAAACCACACGCGGGTTGGTTGGCTGGCGATCATGTCGGACCTGACCACCGAGCAGCTCGAAGCGGAGAACGCGGCACTTCAGGTGCAGATCGCATCCCAGGCCGCCGAGATCGAGCGGCTGACCCGCAAGTTTGCCGGCTCGAGCATCTGGTGAACCGGGGCTCGCGTCTGCCGATGTGTGGCGCAGCTCAGCGAGGCCGCACGTCGTAGAACACGGGCGGCTCCGCGTGCCCTTCGGCCAATGGCATTCCCACGAGATCCACTGGCTCACCGAAAAAGACGAAGGTCTCGGCTGGGACCAGGTCGTACGTCGACTGCGAACCCTCAACGACCTGATAGCGCTCCGCGAACCCCGATACGAGTGACGCGCTCGGTGCGCGCAGTGAACGATGGCCGGACGCCCGCAAGCGGCGCGCCTCTTCTTGGCACGCTGGGTACGTCTCGATCCCTCCAGTGAGCACCTCGAGCGGAAGGTCCACCCGAATGTCGGGTTCGGGTACGTCCACTCCCCACAGTGCCCTCTCGAGATCGAACAGGTCCTCGAGCTCGGTGATCTCCTCGTGGCGCAGCACCTCGGCCCAAGCAGCCTTCGCAGATGTCGCGAGGTATTGACACGGGCCCTGTCCTTCGGCGTGCCATCGACCGGGTCGTTGGCCCGGGCCAGACCAGAGAAACGGAAATCGTGAGTCGCACGTTCGAAAGGCTTGCGCCATCAGCTGACGAGGACCTCCGCCAGTGCGACTACCGCCTCGGCCTCGCGCTCGTCACGCCCCCAGGCGCGCTCGAGCGCCTCTGCCGGCGTCCTCCCACCAAGCTGGCTCCGCGGTCGGTCGAACCAGCGACGGATCCCCCTCTCGTTGTACGACCCCGCCAAGTCGCCCACGATGCGAGCGACCAAATGGACGTGCTCCGCGACGTCGTCCGGGACCTCCCTCTGAGCGGTGAGGTAACGGCGGATGGTCGACGATGCAACGCCGGCCAGTTCCGCCAGTCGCTCGGTACCGAAGAGGGATTCCAATTTGGGCAACTCGAGGCTTGGGAGCGGAGAGCTCAAAATCGCATCCCTGATCGTCGAGAGCCAAGTGGCAAAGTGCTCCTTGCCTTTACCCGCGTGCGCCTCCCACTCGAGGCTGGCACTCGCGGCGACACCGGCGGCTGCCAAAGAGTTGAGTGCGTCACCGAAGAGGGAGCTGTCCAACTCGGATACGACGTTTTTGGGCTCCCAGGCTCCGATGGCTTCTGCCAGGATGAGGAGCCTTGCCGCCTGGCCTGCCAGTACCGCATCGTCGAACGGGCTGGCCGCGGAGCGGAGACGGAGCATCGACATGCGCCACATGATACCCGTTCGATGTCCGCATGCGGTCGTGGCGGCTGGGCGGCCGTACTGGCACGCCGGTGTCCGGCCCCGGGTGATGAAACTCACGGATCCGTGAATTTCATCACCGTCAACGGGATCGGCAAACACCATGATCATTCGTTCGCTGTCAAACGAGCGAGCTGTCGTCCTCGCCTTCGGCGACGACGACAAGATCCGACCTCTCGACGTCTACCTGCAACAGCCACCACCCTCGGCGGGTTGAGGCGACTCATGGCAGCGCCACCGACGCTGGCCCGCCTGGTGGGTGCCACGGGGGCCGAGCGCCAAGGTCCTCGCTGAGGCAGTGCTCGTGTGAGCCGTCACGAGGGTGTCCACGCTCCCGTCCGGCACGCGCCTCACACCCATCCACAGCCCTCTCGGACCCCCGGACCGGGTGACGGCGCGCGTGGGTAACGTCGGCCACGTGACCGCACCGACCCAGGACGTCGAAAGGGTGGCCGCCTCCCACCGCCGGCTCCTCGGCACCATGGAGGGCCTGACCGACGAGTCGGCCCGTGGGCCGAGCCTCCTGCCGGGCTGGACGGTCGGCCACCTGCTGACCCACCTGGCTCGCAACGCCGACAGTCACGTCCACCGGGCCCGGGCGGCACGGCGAGGGGAGATGGTCGACCAATATCCCGGTGGCCGGCCGGCCCGGGAGGCCGCCATCGAGGCCGGCGCCGGTCGCCCGGCGGCCGAGCTGGCGGCGGACGTCCGGCGTTCGGCGTCTGCGGCCGAGGAGGCCTGGGCGGAGGTGCCCGACCATGCCTGGGGCGCCCTCAGCAGGGACGTCCGCGGCCAGGAGGTCCCTCTGCGAAACCTGCCGGCCAGCCGTTGGCGGGAGGCCGAGGTCCACCTGGTCGACCTCGGCCTGGGTCTCACTCCCCTCGGCTGGTCGGGGGACTTCGTCGACGCCTGGCTCCCCGGGGCACGGGCGCGAGCCGCCGGTGGCGGGGAGGCCGGTGCCGCGCAAGGGGCACGGGCGCTCTTCGATCACCCTGCGGAGGAGCTGGCCTGGCGCTACGGCCGCCTGCAGCGCCCCGGCCTTCCGCCCCCACCCCCCTGGGAGTGATCTCACCGGCCCATTTGTACGTTCGACCGAATGTACGTACAATGGTCCCATGACGCCGCTCGTCTTCGTGATCACCCTGGCGCTGATCTCGGTGCTGGCCGGCGTCCTCGGGTCCCTGGTCGGCCTGGGCGGCGGGGTGGTGGTGGTCCCCGTCCTCACCCTCGTGTACCACATCGACATCCGGCTGGCGATCGGGGCGTCGATCGTCTCGGTCATCGCCACCTCCTCCGGGGCGGCGGCGGTCTACGTGCGGGACCGGATGACCAACCTGCGGGCCGGCATGTTCCTCGAGATGGCCACCACCGTCGGCGCCATCTCCGGCGCCTACCTGACCACCGCCCTGCCGGCCCGGGTCCTGTTCATCGTCTTCGCCGTGGTCCTCGGCTACTCGGCTTTCGCCACCTTCCGCAAGCGGCACTCCGCCGCGCTCCTCACCACCTCCGACGACCGACTGGCCAACTACTTCCGCCTGCACGGCTCGTACTACGACCCGGCCGAACGGCGGGAGATCCCCTACAAGGTGGCCGGCACCAAGGTGGGGCTGGCCCTGATGTACGTGGCCGGCCTCGTGTCGGCACTGCTCGGCGTGGGGTCGGGGGCGCTGAAGGTGCCGGCCATGGACCTGGCGATGCACCTGCCGATGAAGGTGTCGACCGCGACGAGCAACTTCATGATCGGCGTGACGGCCGCCGCCAGCGCCGGCGTCTACTTCGCCCGCGGCCAGATCGACCCGCTCATCGCCGCCCCGGTGGCCGCCGGGGTGCTGGCCGGCTCGATGGTGGGCTCCCGGGTGCTCGGTCGGGTCACCTCCACCACGATCCGGCTGGTGTTCGTTGTGGTGCTGGCGGTCATCTGCGTGGAGATGCTGCAGCGGGGGGCCACGGGCTGATGGCACGCCCACCGGACGACCCAGGCCCCGAGTCCCCCGGCCCGGACGACCCAGGCCCCGAGACCCCCGGCGCCGAGTCCCCCGGCAGGGACACCCCGGTCCCGCACGCCACCGACCCGGTCACCATCAGCACGGTGGACGAAGCCCGGGTCCGCCGGGTCGAGTTGGCCATCAGCCTGGTGCTCCGGGTGGGCGTCACCGTCAGCGTGCTGGTGATCTCGGTGGGGCTCGGGCTGATGTTCGCCCACCATGGGGAGTACACCTCGTGGACCGGCAATTTCTCGTACCACAGGCTCACGGCGCCGGCGACCCCGTTCCCCCACACCTTCTCCCAGTTGGGGACGTCACTCAGCCGCGGCGAGGGCCAGGGCCTGGTGGTGCTGGGCCTGCTGCTGCTGATCGCCACCCCGGTGCTGCGGGTGGCGGTGTCGGTGGTGTCCTTCGTCTACGAGCGGGACCCCGCCATGACGCTCGTCACCCTCTTCGTCCTGACCCTACTGGTCGGTTCCTTCTTCCTGGGCGGTGGTTCGGGGTGAGCGTGGTCGACCGGTCGAGCCCGGTGCCCCTGTGGGCCCAGATCATCGAGGACCTGCGCGCCCGGATGGCCAACGGCGCCTTCGACGACCGCTTCCCCACCGACGAGGAGCTCACCACCACCTACGGCGTGAGCCGCCAGACCGTCCGCGAGGCCGTGCGGCGCCTGCAGTCCGAGGGGCTTCTCGTGCGCCAGCGCGGCCGGGGCACCACCCTCAGTCGCCCCGTCCTCGAACAGCCGCTGCACGCCCTGTACAGCCTGGCCCTCACGGTCAGCGGGCACGGCCTGTCGGAGCACAACGAGGTGCGGGCGGCCGAGCGACGGGCGGCCCCAGAGGACGTGGCCCACGAGCTCGGTCTGGCGGCCGGGGCCCCGGTGGTCTTCCTCGAGCGCCTGCGCTTCGCCGGGGAGGACCCGCTCTCCCTCGAGCGCTCCTGGCTGCCGTGGTCGCTGGCGGCGCCGCTCCTGCGGGCCGACCTCGAGCACGGCCCCCTCTACCGGGCGCTGGCCGACTCCTGCGACATCCGGGTGACCGCGGGCAGCGAGCGGATCGCCCCGGTGATCCCCCCGGCCGAGGACCGGCGGCTGCTGTGCATGCCCGCCGGGACGGCCGCATTCCTGGTGGAGCGCCGGGCGGTGTCCGGCGACCAGCCGGTGGAGCTGCGCCGGGCCACCGTCCGGGGCGACCGCTACCGGTTCGTGGCCGAATGGCCCTGAGCCGCCCGGACCGTCACGGCAGGAGGAGGTGGACGTCACCGAACTCGTGCCAGAGGTAGCCCTCGGCCAGGCTGGCCGCGTACGAAACCTCGAGGAGCGCGCGGCCGGCCACCGCCTCGAGCATGAGCAGGTGCGAGGCCTCGGGCTCGTGCCACCCGGTGAGCAGCCCGTCCACCACCGCCACCCCCCGCTCGGGGGTGATGACCAGGTCCGTCCAGCCCTCGGTCGCCGACACCCGTCCGGTGCCCGGGTCGACGGCCGACTCGAGGGCCCGCACGACGGTGGTTCCCACCGCCACCACCCTGCCCCCGGCCTCCCGGGTCTCGTTGACCCGGCGGGCGGTGCTGGCGGGCACCCGGAGGCGCTCCGGGTAGGGCAGCTCGTCCGCCTCGAGCGACGCCACACCGGTGTGGAGCACCACCGGGGAGACCCCCACCCCCTTGGCCACCAGCCGGGTGAGCACCTCGGGGGTGAAGGGGCGCCCGGCGCTCGGCATCTCGGCGCTGCCCGGCTCGGTGGCGTAGACGTTCTGGTAGGCGTCGAGCGGGAAGGCCCGCGCCACGTACCCGTAGCGGATGGGGCGGCCGTTGACGGCCAGCCAGGTGAGGGTGGGGACGCCGCCGAGCTGCAGCCGCCCCTCCCACAGTCTGGTGCTCCCCCGGTAGGGGCCGAGCAGCTCGAGGCACGCGTCGCCCTCCCCCAAGTACACCCGGGGCGGCGGGGCCGGAGCCGGTGGGGCCGGCCAGCGCTCGGTGCCGC
>DAHUYA010000004.1 GCA_027315445.1 Acidimicrobiaceae bacterium
GCCCATGGAGCCGTAGAAGGTGGCGTCGCCGAAGGAGAAGACCCCGCCGTCCTTGGCCACGAGCCAGTAGCCCTTCCCGGCTGGCGAAGGCTGGGCGGGCGGCGTGGTGGGCTCGACCGGGGTGCCGGCGATGCCGACCACCGGGCTGTCGAGCGGCTTGCCGCCCATGGAGCCGTAGAAGGTGGCATCGCCGAAGGAGAAGACCCCCCCGTCGGCGGCGGCCAGCCAGTAGCCGCCCTGGTCGAGGCTCGGCGCCATGCCCACCACCGGGCTGTTGAGCGCCTTGCCGCCCATGGAGCCGTAGAAGCCCGCACTGGCGAAGGTGAAGACCCCGCCGTCGGAGGACGTCATCGAGTATCCGGTCCCCGCCGTCGGCACCACGAACACCGCCTGGCCGCCGGCGGTGGGGGTGATCGTGTTCGGGCTCGTCGTGCTCCCCAGGGCGCCGGCCACCCAGATCCCGAAGTACTCCTGGGTGATCGTGTTGCCCGTCACCACGGTGCCGGTGAGCGTCGGGGAGACAGGGGGTGGAATGGGCGACGCGCCGACCACGACACCGGCGGGCACCGGCGCGCCGTCGGTGGCGAGCCAATCGTCTGCGCTGAGCGTGTTGCCGGTCACGCTGACGTTCGACACGGCGTCGTGAGGTGCGTTGGAGTGGACCACCACGCCGGGGATGGCCGCCCCGGTGATGTTGTTGCCGGCCACCGACACGTTGGCCACGGTCGTCCCCGGCGTGTCCGCCGCCACCACGACGCCCCCGATCACCGGGCCGTGGGAACCGAACTGCCCGGGCTGCCCCTGCACCGTGTTGCCGGTCACCGTGCTGCCCGAGACCCCCCCGCCTGCGTTGTAGGCCGCCAGCACGATGCCGCAGCCGCCGTAGTTGCCCGACGACGTGTTGTTCGAGACCGTGTCGCTGGTCGAGCCGTTCAGCGTCCCCGGGTTCGGCGCGCCCGGGTCGATCGGTCCGTCGTCGGCGATGCCGATGCCCCCGTCGGCGAAGTTGCCGGTCACCGTGTTGCCGGTGACGGTCGAGCCCGAGGTGCCGACCAGCTCGATGGCCTTGTTCTCGTTGATGCCCTTCGTCGGCGCCACGCCGTTGCCCTGGACCGTCGAGTTCTCGATCGTGACGTTGTTGGCGTCCTGCACGAAGATCCCGTGGTCGTTGGCCCCGGTGACCGTCACGTTGTCGATGGTGATGTTGGAGGTCCCGGGCTGCACGTAGACGCCGACGTCGCAACCGGTGGCGTTGACCGTCGTGCCCGGGGCGGGAACGGTGGCCGCCGACGACACGACCACCGACGCGGTCAGGCCGGTCGACCCCGCGGCGCTGCAGGTGGCCGCAGTTGCGGGCGCCTGCCCCAGCGCGGTGGCCACCACGCCGACCCCGCACAGCAGCGCCGCCGAGGCGATCAGCCTCCCCAGTGAGAGAGTGACGAAACGACCGGTACCACGAAGCGTCCGCATGGCATTCCTCCACCTGGCTCGGCGACCGCGGGGGCCGCGACCGGCCTCCGGGGATCTCCCACCTACCGACGATCTTCCTCCCCCGTCCGCCCAGCGTCCAGTCCCTGTCCCTCGTTTGTGGGACTTGTTCGGTCGTCCTCCCGACCCGCTCGGCTCGACCTGTTCGGCGGCGACGCCTCCGGTCAAGGCGACGGCGGTGCGGGCTCTGCCTCGCGGGGATCTCTGCGGTCGTCGAGCCGCACCTCGGTGATGTCCGGGTCGGCCGCCGACAGACGGCTCGTCAGCATCTCGACCAGCAGGTCTTTGGGCAGCACGCACTCCGGGCAGGTCGAACCCGACAAATCGAGGACCAGCTCGGCGACCGGGCCGGTGACCGCACGCAGCCGCAATCGGGCCCCGTCGGCGGCCACGATGCCGTCGAGCTCGTCGAGGACCGCCCGAGCAGCAGGGCGGAGCATCCCCCGGCCGACGTCCGCCGTGGAGGTGGCGACGACCGGTCCGGCGCCGGCGGACGGGAGGTCGACCGGCTCGTGGGTCGGCACCGCCAGATGGGGCACCAGCACCCACGACTGGGCGATCCCCGGGCCCCCGGCCGCCACCACCATCACGTTGGCCGGCGAGGCCAGGTGCAGCTTGTTGTCGTACTTGCCGACCGTGTCGGCGACCAGGCGCGGCCAGAGCTGCTCCTGCACCTTCTCCTTGGTGAAGCCCCCGTCGAGGAGGCGCAGGTAGTGCTCGGTCCCGACCACCACCACCACGCTCCGGCCGTCGCCGGCCCACTCGTCGCGCTGCAGGCCGTTGAACCGGGCGTGCTCGGCGATCGCGTCGAGGATGGCGTGCGGCTCGGGGTGGAAGTCGGTCACCTGCAGCAGGCGCATGACCGACTGCACGGTCACCACGCTCTGCTCGGGGCGGTAGCCGAGCTGCACGTGCAGCGGCGTCCAGTCGCTGGCCTCCTCGTGCTCGCCGAAGCAGAAGGAGTAGCGCAGGGGCCAGCTGAAGCTGGCCCGGTCGAGCTCGCCGGGCACGGCCCGGCAGACGTTGCGGATCACCAGGCGCAGTGCCCGGCCGATCGTGGCGTTGGCCCGGAAACCGGGGCCGAAGCAGGCCTGCCCGCTCTCGATGCCGAGCCGGCGCCGGGCCGGGCCGTTCACGATCACCGCGTGGGCCGCCCCGGCCAGGGTGGCGGTGGTCGAGTGGGCGTTGGCCTTGGTCTGGAGGAACGCCCGCACGGCGGCCACCACGACCGGGAAGTACTCGGGCCGGCAGCCGGCCATCACCGCGTTGACCGCCGCCTTCTCGGCGGTGACCGTCACCTTGCGGGTCGGCACCTCCCCCAGCACCTCGTGCGGGCCGAGCCCGCCGGCGGCCAGCATGGCCTCGACCCGCTCGGGGGTGGCCGGCACCACCGGCAGGCCGTCGGTCCAACCGAGCTCGAAGCAGGCCTCGAGGGCCTCGTCGGCGTCCTCGAAGGTGTGTCCTTGCGAGGACAGGGCGGTCACGGCCGGGTCGTCAGTCGGGCCCGGACCGCCGGGGCGATCTCGGCGGCCAGGGCGACCGCCTCCTCCTTGGTCCACACGGCGGTCGGGTTGTGGGGGTAGTCCACCACGACGATCGGGTAGTCGGGAAGGCCCATCAGGGAGGCCATGGCCCGCACCGCCGGCACCAGGGCGGTGTGGACGATGCAGACGGCCGGGATGCCGGCCGCCTCGAGGTCGAAGGCGTCGCGCATCGACCGGGTGCTGCAGCTGCCGCACCCGCCCATGCCGGTGACCGCCACCGTGGCCTCGGCGGTGAACCGCTCCCAGTCGGACGGGTCGGCCGGGACGGCCACGCTCGACTTCACGACCTTCACGGTGCCGCCCAACCGGTCGGACTGGGCCAGTGCGGCCGCCAACGCGTCGAACATCACCTCCGAGTCGCCGAGCCCGTTGGCCAGGACGCCGAAGGTCTGCCCGGCGAGGGTGGCCGGGCGATCGGCGAGGACGAACCGCTCCTGCGCGTCGATCGGCCCGTTGGTCGGGTCGAGCACGGTCAGCGCCATCACACCCACCCCCACTCCTGACGGCCGCCGTCGCGGCCGTGCGCCGACGATGCTACCGCCGCACCACGCCGCTTTGTCCGGCTCCGCACCGATCGTCTGCTCCGAGGAGGCGGCGTCACGGGCGGCTCGGGACGGGCGGCTCGGGACGGGCGGCTCGGGACGGGCGGCTCGGGACGGGACTTCCTCCCCTTGCGCGACCGGGGCCGGCGCTGCAGCATTCTCGTCATGGCGAGCGCGATCCGCACGGGCGACGACCACCGGCCGGTCGTCGTCGGCGTCGACGGCTCCGGGCCCTCCGAGGCGGCGCTGGCATGGGCGGCCCGCTACGCCGCCATGGCCGCCGTGCCCCTGGTCGTGATCACCGCCTGGCGGTACCCCACCAACTACGGGTGGTCCCCGCCGTTCCCCGAGGACTGGAACCCCGAGGCCGACGCCAGGGCGATGCTCGACCACGAGGTGAAGGAGGTCCTGGGCCCCGACCCGGAGATCACGCTGACCACGTCCGTCCTCGAGGGTGCGCCGGCGCAGATGCTCACCGAGTCGTCGAAGACGGCATCGCTGATCGTGGTGGGCAGCCGGGGCCGCGGCGAGTTCGCCGGGATGCTGCTCGGGTCGGTGAGCGAGTTCCTCACGGCGCACGCCCACTGCCCGGTCGTCGTCGTGCGCGACGCCCTCGAAGAGCCCGCGGACTAGGCCGTGGCCCCGGGCCGGCGCTCGGGCGCAGGCACCCTGGATCGCTCCGCCTACCCGAAGACGTCCCTCCCGAAGGGGACGAGCCCCGGGGCGGCGGCGAACCCGAGATGCCCGTGACCGTCGGCCCCGCCGGTGGTGAGCCCGAGCAGGTCCTCGTAGCTGCGCAGGGCCGAGTAGTGGTTGAAGTAGCCGGTCGTGTCGAGCGCGCCGTGGCGGACGTACTTCGCGTCGAGCAGCAGGGCGCCCACCTGGCCGCCCCCGGGGTCGGTGTCGGTGGTCGCCTTCCCGGTGAAGTCACCCGGCGAGGCGGTGTTGGGACCGGACTGCTCGTGGCAGCAGGCAGCGGCGAAGGAGGGGTCGCTCGGGTTGACGTCCGCCTCGTCGGCCGTGATCACGACCATCAGGCTGCCGTCGCGGTAGGCGGGCGAGGCGAGGACCAGCGGCATCCAGTGCCGGAGCCACAGGTCGGCCGCGACCAGCCCTCCCGTGTGGCCGCCGGCGTCGTTGGTCCCGACGCAGGTGGAGTCGTGGCCGTCGTCGCAGACATTGGGGACGAGGAAGGCGAACCGGGGGGTCGTGGTGACACGGCGCAGGTCCCGGGCCAGGTGGCCCGACGGGTTGGGCTTGCCGTTGGGCCCGAGGGTGCCCATGGGCACCACGTTGGCGTCGCAGAGGGCCGGCTTGCCGATGATCGAGTCGAAGTGCACGAACGGGTCGTGGCGCAGCACGTACTGGTCGCCGGGGACGGCCGCCTCGGCGGGGTCCGGGGCCCCGAGCGCTGGGTGGGCACAGTCGGTGCCCCCGGTCGGGTCGGGCACGCCGCCGTCGCGTGCCCGGTCGTTGCCCATGTCCTCGACGTAGGCCCGCCACGAGGCCACGTGGGTGCGGGGATTGGGCGGGAACCTGGCGTCGAGCTGGTCGGCGATGGTCGGCGCCCCGTGGGAGTGGCTGGTCGGGGCCGGGTACACGCACCCGGTCCCGTCGACCTGGCCGGGGTTCGTCGCCGGGTTCGGGTCGTCGGTGCCGGGGGTCACCGGTACGAAATCGCGCCCCAGGCAGTCGAGCTGCGTGGCATGGTTCGGCGCCTGCCCCGACACCTGGGCCAGGTAGTTGTCGAGGCTCACGTGGCCGATGGCGTAGTAGTGCTCGATCAGCAGCCCGTCCCGCCGCAGGGTGTGGTTCAGGTAGGTGGCCGGCGAGGAGGGGCCGTAGGTGGCGGCGTAGCCCTCGTTCTCGAGGTCGACCACGAAGATGTGGTCGATGTGCCCGGGAGCCAGGGCGGCGCGGACCACCGCCGCCGGCCGGGTGGCGGCGGAGGCCGTGGCGGTGACCGGCACCCCCGCCAGCGCGGCCATCGCTGCACCCACCAGGGCGAACCTCGCCACCGACCGGGCCTGGATCCTCTGGGCCACCCCGGCGACCCCTTCGCGCATCGATCCCTCCACCGTCGCCGTCCCCCCAGGTCACCCCACCCGCCCCACCGTGTCACCGCAAACCAGCTCGAGCGCGGACCGACCGCCTCCGGGGCGCACGGGCTCGGCGGCGGCCCCTCGACGGCGCAGCGGGGCTCGGCGTCCCGGCAGCGGGCCGGAGCTCACCGCCGCTCGGGCGATCCATGTCATGAGGGACGGCAGGTCACCCCCGGGCACGATGCGCCGCCGAGCGATCGAACCAGTTCGAGGTCGAGGGAGGTGAAGGGTGCTGCTCCTCGTCTAATTCTTTCTAAGGCCTGGTAACCCAGACCTAGAAAGAGTTAGACCTCTGGGTGCAGCGGCGCGACAACCCATACACCCCTGGTGCCGGCCGCAAGCCACCGTACCTGGCGGGGCGGGACGAGGACCTCGAGGACTTCGCCTCTCTGGTGGAGGTGCTCTCGGGTGGCGGGGCCGACCGCAGCCTCATCTACTACGGGCTTCGCGGGGTGGGTAAGACCGTGCTCCTCATGGAGCTCGACATCCTGGCATCCGAGGCGGGGTGGGCCACCACCGACGTCCAGGAGGTGGGCTCCCGGCCGGACTTCTGGGCCACCTTCGCCCAGATGGCCTCGCGCCTTCTGCGAGAGATGAGCCGCACGCACCGCATCAAGGAGCGGATCGATCGGGCCCTGGGCGTGGTGAAGGCCTTCAGCCTGCTCACCCCGGGAGGCGTGCAGCTCAAGCTCGACGTGGACGCCGTCACCGGCATGGCCGATTCCGGAGATCCCGAGCAGGACCTCGTGGAACTGCTTCGGGAGATTGGGGAATCGGCGCGCGCGGCGGGAAGCGGGGCACTGTTCCTGATCGACGAGATGCACAACCTCGACAGCCCGTCCCTGGCGGCGGTGTGCATGGCCTTCCAGGCGGTGAGTCGCGACGCCCTGCCGGTCGCGCTCGTCGGAGCCGGCCCGCCCGACCTCCAGGTCCGGCTCATGCGTGCCAAGCCCTACGCCGATCGCCTCTTCGAGTACCGGGAGCTCGGGCGGCTCTCGGATTCCGCCGCGCGCATCGCCCTCATCCAACCCGCTGCCACCCTGGGTGTCCGGTACCACGAGGACGCCGCCCGGGCCGTGGTCGAGATGGCGGCGGGTTACCCCTACTTCCTTCAGGAGTACGGCAGGGAGCTGTGGAACGCGGCCGAAGCTCCTTCGGTGACCATGGCCGACGTCGAAGAGGTAGGGGACCTCGTCAAGGAACAGCTCGCCCGTACCTTCTACGCAACGCGCTTCGCCATGGCCAGCGACGCCGAACAGCGCTACCTGGCAGCCATGGCCTCCCTCGGTTCGCCGCCGTACTCGTCGGTGGAGGTGGCAAGAGCTTGGGGGGCGGAGAACCAGCGACAGACCTCTCCACACCGCGACAGCCTCATCCAGAAGGGCTTGATCTGGTCGCCGCGCAGGGGCTGTGTGGACTTCACCGTCCCGCTGTTTGCCGAGTACCTCCTCGAGCACCATCCGACCGGAGAGTTCGACGATGCCTGATCAAAGGTAATGGCGACCCTGCATGCGAACCAGCCTCTCCATCGGCACACACCGCTCGGACGCCCGGGTCGGGGCGCCGGCGCAACTCGACGCAGGGCGAACACGACTCACTGCGGCCCACTCGGCTCGAGGCCTATCGACGCGACAGCACCCTCACCCGCTCACCCTGTGCCGCCACGGCCAGGCGCGGCGGCAGGTTGCCGATCGCCGTGGCGATCGCCGATTCGGTGAGAACCGCTGCCGCCACTGCTTCGGCGGCGAGGAGATTGAGCCCGTAGCGCGCGGCGTAGCCGGCGGCAGACCATGCGACGTCACGCAACGACAGGAGCCGGATTGCACCGGGGAGGGCGGCCACCCTCTGCACCACCCGCCACCGGAGGTCGACCGGGAGGCTGGCGATCGGACCCGAGAGCGAACCGGCCATTCTCGGTGTGCCGAGGGCGCTGCACAGCCGGTAGTACCACAGGCCGGTGGTGAGGAGCTGGCCGGTGCCCCTGGTCCGTGCGAGCCAGAGCGGCTCTTCCTCGAGCAGCACCTCTCGGAGCAGGTGGTCGTCGATCAGGACGTTCACTCGTCCCGCAGGTCGGGATCGACGATCGCCTCCACGTGTTGGCGGTAGAGGTCGGCGCTCAGTGCCCGGGCCACCGACGTGCGGGCCGAGCCGGCAGGGAGCATCACGACCGCGTCCCCGAGGTCGAACAGCTCGACCTCTCCACCCCCTTCGATGCCCCAGCGGCGCCTGGCCGAGGCCGGCAGGGAGAACTGGCCGCGAGCCGAGACCCGGTAGATGGCGTGACCGGGCTCTTGTGGAATGGACATATTACAAGTATAGGGACCGTGCCCTCCCCCTACGGCAACGGCCCGTTCAGGCGGTGGCGGTTGAGGGTGCGGTGGATCCCCTTGGTCTGGCGGTAGAGGTTGACCAACTCGGCCGCCATCGTCTGGTAGGGCTCCCGGTTGGCCGGGTCGGGCCGGTACTCGGCCTTCACCTCGACCATCGCCGGGATGTCGCCCATCTCGACCCGCCCGAGGTGGAGCAGCGCCAGCAGGCCGGCCCCCCGGACGTTGGCCAGCACCGGGTCGGCCATCTGGCGGATCACCCGGCCGGTGACGTCGGCGTGGAGCTGCGCCCACAGGTCCGAGTTGGCGCCGCCGCCGATGAACGCCAGGCTGTCGAACCGCCGCCGGGTGAACTTCTCGACCGCTCCGAGCAGCCAGTGCGAGTTGTAGGCGACCCCTTCGAGCACGGCCCGCACCATGTCGGACCGGGTGGTGCCGAGCGAGAGGTTGTGGAAGCCGCCGCGGATCGTGTGGTCGTCGACCGGCGACCGCTCGCCGTTCAGCCACGGCGTGAACAGCACCCCGTTGGCCCCCGGCGGCACCGCGGCGGCCACCGCGTTGAGCCGCTCGAAGACGTCCGGCGGCGGTTCGGCGCCGGGCGAGAGCGGATCGTCGGCGTAGAGCACCCGGTCGCGCAGCCACGTGAGGCAGGCGCCACCGGTCTCGTGCTCGTCGGCGACGACGTAGCGACCGGGGATGCCGGAAGGGAGCGAGGCGATGTTGGTGGTGATCGACGTGCGCTTGAACGGGACGTGGCAGCTGATCCAGCTCGACGTCCCGATGTAGAGGTGCCCGGCGAAGTCGGCCACCGCCCCCGAGCCGACGGCGGCCGAGTGGAGGTCGCCGGTCCCGGTCACCACCGGGATGCCGGGGCGAAGGCCGAGCTCCTCAGCGGCCGCCGACCCGAGGCCGCCGACCACCGCCCCGGTCGGGAGGAGGTCGGGCAGCTTGGACCGCTCGAGGCCCGCCCGGGCCAGGAGCACCGGGTCGTAGTCGATCCGGTCGATCCGCCGGTTGTCGGTCACCCAGTGCATGGTGATCGAGTCGAACGAGGCGGCGACCACCCCGGTGAGCCGGAGGTTGAGGTAGTCGACCGGCTCGAGGAAGGTGGCGGTCGCCCGGTAGACGTCGGGCCGGTGGGTGCGGAGGAAGAGGATGTGGCCGACCGGGTCCTTCCCCGAGAGGCTCGGGGCGCCGCCGGTGCGGCGGATCCACGAACCGACCTTGACCGGGTCGTAGCCGAGGACGTTGACCCGGCCGCGCACGATCCGCCGGACCAGCGGGGCGCCCCGGGAGTCCATCCAGATGACCGCGTCGCACAGCGGCCGGCCGTCGCCGTCGATCGGCACGGTGCCGAGCCACTGGGCGGTGCACCCGACGCCCACGATCCGCTCCACCGGCACCCCGCTCTCGGCGACGGCCTGCCGGGCGGCCGTCACGACCGCCGACCACCCGTCGGCAGGAGACGGTTCGGCCCCCCCACCCGCAAGGAGGTGCAGGGGGACCGGCGCGAAGCCGTGGGCCGCCACCCGGCCCGTGGCCGACAGGACGGCCACCTTGGGCCCACCGGTGCCGAG
>DAHUYA010000008.1 GCA_027315445.1 Acidimicrobiaceae bacterium
CGAGCCGGTCCTCGTGACCTCGGCCGTCGGGAGCGTGCTCACCCAGCGGCTGGCCCGGGTGCTCTGCGTCCAGTGCAAGGAACCGTACGACGCCAACGAGAAGGACTTCTTCGCGGCCGGTTACCGCGAGGTGGATATCGAGGGGATCGACACGTCCGTCCTGTACCGGGCGGTGGGCTGCCGCAATTGCAGCCACACGGGTTACTACGGGCGGATGGTGCTTGCAGAGGTGATGAACATGACCGAGGAGATCACCAGGATGATCATCGAACAGGAGTCCATCGTGAACATCGAGCGGATGGCCTGTACGCAGGGCATGCGGACGCTCCGTCAGGACGGCCTGCTGAAGGCGGTCTCGGGCCAGACGACGCTCGAGGAAGTCTTGCGGGTGGTCGTATGAGCACCCTCTCGAGCGCCACCCGCACCGAGTGGTCCCGGCGACTGGCCCGGGCGCTGATCGGGGGCGGCTACGCCGACGAGCCGACCGTGGGGGCCCTGCTGTCGCAGGCGTCCGACACGGACGTGCCCCTCGGCACACTGCTCATCGGGCGGGGGGTCCTGCCGGCGGTGACGGTGGTCAACACCCTGGCCCAGCTGGCCCGCCTGCCCGTGGTGGACCTGCAATCCGAGCCGCCGGCCCAGGACGTCGTTCCGATGGTGCCGCCGCTGCTGGCCCGAGACCACCGGGCGGTGGCGGTCCGGCTCTCCGGCCGCCAGGTGATGGTGGCCTTCGCCGAGCCCCCCGATCTGGCCGACCTCCGGTCGCTGGGCGACCTGATCGGCTACGAGGTGGTACCGGTGCTGGCCGACCCGCTGGTGATCGACCGCTACCTCGGTCTCGACCCGGCGGCGTCCCCGCCCCCGCCCCCGCCCCCGGAAGGTCACGTGGTGACCTCGCCGCCGGCGGCCACGACCCCGGAGGTGACGGGACCGGTCAGGGGCGGCGGGGTGGCGGCGGCCGACGAGACCTCCGAACTACCCCTGCACATCGACGAGCTGCTCCGCTTCGCCGTGAGCGTCGGTGCCTCCGACCTGCACCTCACGCCGGGCATCCCGCCGGCGCTGCGGGTCCACGGCGCCCTGCGCCCGATGGACCAGGTCGGTTCGCTCGACAACAACACCATCAGGGACATGGCCTTCGGGATCCTCCCCCAGACGCTGCGGGAGCGCTTCGAGGCGGAGCACGAGCTCGACACCTCCCACAGCATCGCCGGGGTCGGTCGGTTCCGTGTCAACGTGGCGCTCCAGCGCGGGACGATCGCCGTCGCCCTCCGCCCGATCCCCCACGAGATCCCGGACTTCTCCGTGCTCGGCCTGCCTGACGCCGTCCGCAACTTCGCCGAGCTCCGGCGAGGGATGGTGCTGGTGACCGGACCCACGGGCTCGGGGAAGTCGACCTCCCTGGCGTCGCTCATCGACATCATCAACAGCACCAAGCCCCTGCACATCGTGACAGTGGAGGACCCGATCGAGTTCCTCCACGAGCACAAGCGTTCGGTGATCAGCCAGCGCGAGGTCGGGGCCGACACCGAGTCCTTCTCCCAGGCGTTGCGTCGGGTGCTGCGTCAGGACCCCGACGTCATCCTGGTGGGCGAGCTCCGGGACCTCGAGACCATCTCGACCGCGCTGACGGCGGCCGAGACCGGGCACCTGGTGTTCGCCACCCTCCACACCCAGGACGCGCCGTCCACCATCGACCGCATCATCGACGTGTTCCCGCCCAACCAGCAGGAGCAGATCCGCATTCAGCTGGGGTCCTCGCTGCAGGGGGTGGTGACCCAGCAACTGGTGCCCACCGCCGACGGGAACGGCCGCTGCGTGGCGGCCGAGGTCCTGATCTGCACGTCCGCCATCCAGAACCTGATCCGGTCGGCCAAGACACACCAGGTCTACTCCCTGATGCAGACCGGCGGCCAGCACGGGATGCAGACCATGGACCAGAGCTTGGCGATGCTCGTCCGCCAGGGCGTCATCACGATGGGCATGGCGCTCGACCGTTGCCGCAACGAGGAGGACCTCCACAACCACGTCAAGGGGGTCATCGGATGACCGACGTGACGTCCCACAGGTACCCGGACCGGCGTGCCGGTACCGGCAGGCAACGAGGAGAGCCTCGATGACCACCACCTTCGACTACAAGGTGCGCGACCAGTCAGGCAAGCTGATCCAGGGCAAGCTCGACGGGGACAGCATGCCCCTCGTCGTCGGCCGCCTCCGCGAGATGGGGTACCTGCCGGTCTCCGTCACCCCGGCGACACGAGAGGGGCTCAAGGCCGAGATCGTCATCCCGGGGCTGACCGACCGGATCAAGCCCAAGGAGGTGGACGTCTTCACCCGGCAGTTCGCCACCATGGTGGACTCGGGCCTGACCATCAGCCGCTCGTTGTCGGTGCTCGCCACCCAGACACCGAACAAGTACCTGGCCCAGAAGCTGCGGCAGGTCCGCGACGACGTCGAGACTGGCATGTCGCTGTCGCAGGCGCTCGCCAAGCACCCCAAGGTGTTCGACGAGCTCTACGTCTCGATGGTCCGGGCCGGCGAGGTGGGCGGTTCGATCGACACCGTGCTCAAGAACACCGCCGCCCAGCTCGAGAAGGAGGTCGAGCTCACCCGCAAGATCCACGGGGCCATGATGTACCCGATCATCGTCACGACCGTGATCGGGATCATCTTCATCGCCATGATGGTCTTCATCGTGCCGGTGTTCAAGAAGCTGTTCTCGACGTTGGGCGGCAAGCTCCCGGCCCCGACCCGGATGCTGATCTCGGTGTCGAACACCCTGGCGAGCTGGCACGCGCTGATCGTGGTGGCGCTGGTGGTGGCGATCGTCGTCGCCTTCAGGCGCTGGATCACCACCGAGAACGGCCGCCTCGCCTGGGACCGCTTCAAGCTGAAGCCCCCGGTGTTCGGACCGCTGTCGCACAAGGCGGCCCTCAGCCGCTTCGCCTCGACCCTGTCGTCGCTCCTGTCGGCCGGTGTGCCCGCCATGGAGTCGCTCGACATCGTGGCGGCGGCCGTGACCAACTCGGTCATGTCCGAGGCGATCCTCGAGACCAAGGAGGCCGTCCGGCAGGGGCGGCCGTTCGCCGACCCCTTGCGGATGCGCGACGACGTCTTCACCCCGCTGATCGTCCAGATGGTGGAGGTCGGTGAGCAGACCGGTGCCCTCGACGAGATGCTGCAGAAGGTCTCCGACTTCTACATGGGCGAGGTCGACCAGACGGTGAACAACCTGACCTCGATCCTCGAGCCCTTCATGGTCATCATCATGGGGGCGGTGGTGGGCACGGTCATCATCTGCCTCTACCTCCCCATGTTCGACTACATCAAGCTGCTGCAGTCCTGATCCCGGGGACCGGGGACCTCGACCTGGCGGGCCACCGGCCCGAGCGGCGCCGAGACCCGGGCCACCCCTCCGCTTTGGCATGATCGGGCGCACGGCCCACCGGGCCGGCGCCGGCCGAGGCAGCGAGGAGAGGGACCACGTCGAGCAACACCGGCGACCGACCACCGGTTCCGCCACGCCGGCCCCGTCTGGCCCGGACCCGTGCAGTGGCCCACCGGGTGTGGCCGATCCTCCGCTGGGCGGTTGCCCTCGGGGTGCTCGCCGTGGTGGTCGAGGTCCTTCGGGACAACCAGGGCGACCTCACCCAGCTCGGCTACGCCTTCTCCCACCTGCGTTGGTGGTGGCTCCCGGCGGCGGTGGTGCTCGAGACCGCCTCGTACGTCGCCTTCACCGGCATGCAGTACGGCCTGCTCGAAGCGGGTGGGGTGCGGCCGCCGGTCGGCTCGTTGCTCTCCGTCTCGCTCGCCTCGCAGGCCATCACCAATTCCCTTCCGGGCGGGGCGGCGGTGGCGGCGGTCTACGGGTTCCGCTGGTACCGGCGTTTCGGCGCCGACGACGCCATCGCCGGCTGGGCGCTGGTGGGCACGCTGGTCGTGGCCGGGGTGTCGCTGTCGCTGGTGGCCGCGCTCGGCCTGGCGATGGCGGCCAGCGAGGGGGCCAGCCTCGACCTGATCCCGGTCGTCATCGGCGTGCTCGTGATCGCCATTGCCGCCGGGGCGCTCTTCGTGTACGAGCGCCCGCTCGGCTGGGTCATGTCCCGGGGGGTCCGGCTCTGCCATCGGACCATCGGGCGACCACGCGGCGACGTCGCGGCCAACATCGCCCGGGTGGTGGAGCGGGTGACCGTGGTGCGACTCGGGTGGCGCCAGGCGTCGGGCGTGACCGGGTGGGGGGTCGCGAACTGGCTCCTCGACTGCGCGTGCTTCGCCCTCTGCTTCCCGATCATCGGTGCCGGTGTCCCCTGGAAGGGCCTGCTGCTCGCCTACGGCGCCGGCCAGCTGGCGGCCAATCTGCCCATCACCCCTGGCGGCCTGGGGGCGGTGGAGGGGAGCATCACCATCGCCCTGGTCGCCTTCGGTGGTGCCCGCGTCAGCACCGTCGACGCCGTGCTGATCTACCGGCTGATCAGCTTCTGGGGCGAGCTGCTGTTCGGCTGGATGGCCTGGGGAGGCCTGGCGCTGGGCGTGCGCCGTGGCCGCTGGGCCCGCCGAGCCCTCGAAGCGCCGGTCGAGCTGGCCGCAGCGGAGCGTTCCGGCGAGGAGGAGCCGGTCGGAGGTCGTGACTGGGAGGTGGGGTCGTGACGATGCAGAGGGCGGTGTCGAAGCTGGTACCCCGAGGCCGTCGCCGGCTTGGTGCGGTGTTGACGGCCGTGGTGGCAGCAGGGACGCTCGCCGGCTGCACCGCCGCCCGCAACGACCTCGGCACCAACGACAGTGGCTGCTACGTGACCCTTCCGGCCGCCGCACGGGCGGTGCACGGCGCCGGTCATCTGGCCGGAGTGCGCCTCGAGGCGGTCAAGTCCCTGCGCAGTCGCGCCCCGAGGGTCTACGCCATCGCGACGGCGCCGGGCCTCGAGGTCCGGCAGGTCTGCCTGGTGGCGTTCCACGGCCGCTTCCGCGCCGGGCAGGTCGAGCGTCCGAAGGGCAGATCCTTCGGGAGGTTGGCCGTCGTGGTGCTCGAGTACCCCGACAGCCGGCTCCTGGGCACCCTGTTGCTGGTCCGCGCACCGGTCCACTTCGGGCACTCGCACCTGGGCGCCGCGTGACCGCCCGGCCCGCGCCGGTCCGCCATCCGGGCCCGGTGAGCGGCACCCGGGACACCGGGGACACCGGGGACGGTCGAGGCCGGGCTCCCTATGGCCGAGTGGGCCCGTCGGGGCGACGGTCGTCGCCCGGCATGCCGCCGGGGTCGCCCGCCTCTCGCTCCCGTTCGGGGCCGGCACCGCCGTTCCCTCCGGCGACCGGCGGCAGGTAGAGGCCCCACCGACGGGCCCGGCGGTCCGCACGTTCTGCCCGCTCGAGCTGGCGCTCGACGTCGGCCCACGTCAGCGGCTCGGACCCCGAGGCGTCGGCCGGCCGGCGCTCGTCGCGGGTGACGATGACGAAGGCCACGGTCCACAGCACCACGATGGTCCCGAGCTTGGCCACGAAGCCGGCGACCTGCTGGTCGGTGACCGGCGCGAGCCCGAGCCCGGCCGGCGCGTGGGCGTAGACCGGGTAGAGGGGGTGGCGGGCGAAGATCCACACCACGGCCAGGAAGCTCGGGACGATCGACTGCGCGACCAGATAGCCCGCCCGCCCCAGCGGGGAGGGTCGTTCGGTGGCGGGCACCCGCCCGGCCACCGGCAGCCAGAGCACGACGCCGGCGAGGAGCAGGAGCAGGTCGATGCCGGCCCGAGCGAGGGCGTTGTGCGCCTGGGCGTCCACCGCCCCGGTGGTGAGGGTGGCCACGGCGACCACCGTGACGACTCCGATGGCCACCACGGGACGGGCGCAGCGCCGGAGCACCGCGTCGACTGCCGCCGGGCGGGTGGCCGCCCGCAGGACGCCCTCGGGCGTCCCCACCAGGAGGAGGACCGGCACCCCGAGCAGGAGCACGAGCCGCTGGACCACCAGGGCGGCCAGCGACCACCGAATGGCCAGGTCGGCCAGCGGCCACTGGAAGGCGATCAGCACCAACAAGAGGGCGGCGGTCATGGCGGTCCGCTGTCGGCGGGCGGTCGGGCCGCCCCGCCGGAGGAGGAGCCAGGCACCGGCCATCCCGGCCAGGGTCAGCCCGAGGGCGACCGGGTGGAGGTGGAACGCCCAGGGCTGTCCGTTCATCGGAACCGGCTCCCCGCCCTACGCTGCACGGGGTGCCTCCCCTCGACCGGCTCGAACGGCTCACCGACCTGGTGCTCGTCCTGCTCGGGACCGGTCGTCCGCTGACGCTGGCCGAGATCGCCCGCGAGGTGCCCGGCTACCCCGAGGGGCACGGCGCCCGCCGGCAGGCCTTCGAACGGGACAAGCGGGTGCTGCGCCAGGAGGGCATACCGGTGCTGACCGAGCCGGTCGAAGGCCCCGAGCAGTTCGGGTACCGCATCGACCCGGAGGACTTCTATCTGCCGGACCTGCAACTCGAGCCCGACGAGCAGGCGGCGCTGCACCTCGCCGTCGCCGGCGTCCACCTCGGCGATCCTAGTGGTCGTCACGCGCTCTTGAAGCTGGGGGCCAGCGGCGCGGTCGATTCGGCGCCCCTGGCCCTGCTCGCCCCGCCGGCGGCCCTGGTGGCGCTGTTCGACGCCGTCCGGTCCCACGCCGAGGTCCGGTTCGCCTACCGCGGGGAGCAGCGGCGGGTGGCGCCGGGAGGTGTCCGGTTCCGCCGCGGCCGCTGGTACCTGGCGGGGTGGGACCTCGACCGGGCTGCCGGTCGCACGTTCCGGGTGGATCGCCTCGACGGGCCGCCCGTGCAGGGTGAGCCGGGGAGTGGCACCCTGCCCACGGGCTTCGACGTGGAGGCCGTGGTTCCCGAGGAGCCGGTGCGAGCGGGCTCGGGCGACGAGGCCGACGTGCGGGTGCTGGTCGACCAGGTGGAGGCGGCTCGGGTGATGGAGGAGGTCGGCCCGGCCGCGGTGGAGGAGCGGCGAGGGGACGGCTCGGTGGTGCTGCGCCTCGGGGTGACGCTCCCCGAGGCCATGCGGTCCTGGGTGCTCGGCCTCCTCGATCACGCCGAGGTGCTCGGGCCCGAAGATGCCCGGCAGGCGTTGGTCGACTGGCTGTCGGCCACCGCGACGGCCACCGCGACGGCCCCGGGCGCTGAACCCGTCGCCACCGTCCCCACGGCCGCGTCGCCGCGGGGCGGATCAACGGAGAGGCCCCGCCCGGCACCCGACGTCGGTCCTGGCCCGACGGAGCCCCGGACGGCGAACGACGCCAGCCACCGGCTCCGCCGGTTGCTCGCCATCGTGGGGTGGCTGGCCCGGGTGGGCAGGGCCCCCCTGGCCGAGGTGGCCGCCCGGTTCGGTCTGCGCCAGGACGAAGTGGTGCGCGAGCTCGAGCTGGCTGCCTGCTGCGGGATCCCGCCGTACTCACCCGACGCCCTCCTCGAGATCGTGGTGACCGACACGACGGTGGAGGCGTTCCTGCCGGAGGGCATGGCTCGGCCCCGGCGGCTGACCGCCGGCGAGGGCTTCGCCTTGGCGGCGGTCAGCCGGACCATCCTGGCGGTGCCCGGTGCCGACCAGACCGGCGCCCTGGCCCGCGCGTTGGCCAAGCTCGAGGTGACGCTCGGTGACCACCAGGCCGTGCTGGTGGACCTCGACGAGCCGTCGCTGCTGCCCGAGGTGCGCCTGGCCGTCGAACGTCGCGCACCGGTCGAGATCGAGTACCACTCTGCCTCGACCGACGAGACGAGCACCCGGCTGGTCGAGCCCCTCGGGGTCGTGTCGCTCGACGGCCACTGGTACCTCGATGCCTTCTGCCACCGGGCAGGGGGCCTCCGTCGCTTCCGCGTCGACCGGATCAGGGCTTGGCGGGAGGACCCGGCGCACGGTGTCGCAGGTGGGGACGGACCGCGCGGGACGAACGACTACGTACCCTCGACCGACGCGTTCGTCCCCGGTCCCGGTGCGACGATGGTCACCCTGTTGCTCGAGCCGGCGGCGTCGTGGTTGCTCGAGTCGGTCCCGGTGTACGGCGTGCGGGAACGTGGCGGGGGGCGTCACGAGGTGACGCTGGCCGTGGGGGGGCGTGCGTGGCTCGAACGGCTCCTGCTGCAACTCGGGCCCGATGCCCGAGTGCTCGGGCCGGCCGAGCTGGTCACCGCCGGCGCCGACGTGGCCCGGCGGATCCTTTCTCGCTACGGATCCTGACGGCCGGATCCTGCCGGCCTGGTCCTGCCGGCCGGATCCTGACGGCCGGATCCTGCCGGCGCCGGTCGACCCGACCGTTCTCGCCCGTGCTCCACGTCTGCGCCGTCCGCGACCCGTCGGGCTCCTACTACCTCGGCCAGGAGCGCGACGCGGTCGAGGCTGCACGATGGTTCGG
>DAHUYA010000009.1 GCA_027315445.1 Acidimicrobiaceae bacterium
CAGGCCACGCTCGAGGGGGTAGAAGGGCACGAAGGCCAGCCCGAGCTCCCGACAGGCGCCGAGCACCGCGGCCTCCGGCTCGCGGTGGAGGATGCTGTAGTGGTTCTGGACGCTGACGAACCGCGCTCCCGTGCCTGCCGCCGCCGCCTCGCGCAACTGGTCGGCGTCGAAGTTGGAGCAGCCGATCTCGCGTACCTTGCCCGCGGCGACCAGCTCGCCGAGGGCGCCCAGGGTGTCGGCGATCGGGGTCTTTCGGTCCGGGGCGTGCAGCTGGTAGAGGTCGATCCGGTCGGTGCCCAGCCGGCGCAGGCTGTCCTCCGCCGCCGTGCGCACGTAGGCCGGCGAGCCACCGCCGGCCAGTCCTGCGGCGGGCATGCCGAACTTGGTGGCGAGGACCACCAGGTCGCGGCGTGCGCCCAAGGCTCGCCCGAGGTACTCCTCGCTCCGGGCACCGCCGTAGATGTCGGCCGTGTCGAAGAGCGTGATGCCCTGGTCGAGTGCGGCCGACACGACCCGTCGGGTGCCCGCCTCGTCCAACCGGCCCCCGAAGTTGTTGCAGCCCAGACCCACCACCGACACCTCGAGCGAGCCGATCCTGCGGGTGTGCATGGGCGTCCTTCCGGCGTGGGGTCGGGTCCGTTGGTACCCTACCGGCGCCTGCGACGATGCTGGCCGGACGGCCATGGCCGGACGAGCGAGGGGAGGGCGAACCATGGGCAAGGATGCGGTGGCGACCGAGGTGACGGCGTCGGCCGACGACGCCTGGGCGCTGGTGGGTGACTTCCAGGGCATCGGGCAGTGGTTCCCGGGCATCGACTCGGTGCGGGCCGACGGTGACGACCGGGTGCTCAGCATGTTCGGCATGGAGGTGCGAGAGCGCCTGGTGGCCCGCGACGACACCGCCCGCTCGATCACCTACTCGATCGTCGAAGGCGTGCCGGTGGAGCACCACCGGGCCACGGTGTCGGTGACGCCGACCGAGCGCGGCTCGACCATCACCTGGGCCTTCGAGGCCGAACCGGACTCGATGGTCGCCCTGCTCTCGGACTCCTACAAGTCGGCGTTGCAGGCCCTCGCCGAGAAGCTCGGCTGACCCGCCCGCAGCGTCGACCGGTCCGCCGCCGGGCCACGGCGTCGGTCAGGACTCGAGGAAGCGCAGCACCGCCAGCACACGCCGGTGGTCGGACTGGGACACCGGCAGGTCGAGCTTGGCGAAGATGTTCGCCACGTGCTTCTCGACCGCACCCTCCGAGATGACCAGGGTGGTGGCGATGGCGGCGTTGGAGCGGCCCTCGGCCATGAGCGACAGCACCTCCCGCTCGCGTGCGCTCAACCCGGACAATGAGCCGGAGCGTCTCGAGGCACCGACCAGCTGGGTGACCACTTCGGGGTCGAGGGCGGTGCCGCCGGAGGCCACCCGCACCAGCGCCTCGACGAAGTCGCCCACGTCGGCCACCCGGTCCTTCAGCAGGTAGCCGATGCCGGCGGCGTCCTCGGCCAGCAGCTGGGCCGCGTAGCGGGTCTCGATGTACTGGGAGAAGAGCAGGATGCCCAGGCGCGGGTGCCGGCGACGCAGCTCGAGGGCGGCCCGCAGCCCCTCGTCGGTGAAGGTCGGCGGCATACGGATGTCCACCACCGCCACGTCCGGCACGTCCCGCTCGACCGAGGCCCGCAGCGCGTCGGGGTCGCTCACCGCCTCGGTGATATCGAAGCCCCGGTCGGTCAGCAGCTGCACCAACCCGTCGCGAAGGATGGCCGAGTCCTCGGCGATGGCCACCCGGATGGCATCGGTCGTCATTCCGGGTCGCCTCAGGCGTGCATCGGCAGGTCGACGGTGACCACCGTGGGGCCGCCGGGCGGGCTGGTGACGTCGAGGTGGCCGTCGACGGTGCGCACCCGGTCGATCAAGCCGGTGAGCCCGCTCGAGGAGGAGCCGAAGGCCGACGGGTGGGCGCCTCCCCGCCCGTCGTCGCGCGCCACGAGACGAAGCCAGTGCCCGTGCTGCACGCAGCTGATGGCCGCCCGCGAGGCGTGGGCGTGCTGGGCCACGTTGGCCAGCAGTTCGGCCACGCAGAAGTAGGCGATGGCCTCGATGGCCTGAGTCGGGCGGTCGGGCATGGCCACGGTCAGCTCGGTCGGCAGCGGGCTCCGGGCGGCCAGGGTGGAGAGCGCACCTTCGAGCCCGGTGTCGAGCACCGGCGGGTGGATCCCCCGCGCCAGGTCCCGGAGCTCCACGATGGCCTCTTTCGCCCCGCGGTGGGCGTCGTCGACCAGCCGCCGCACCTGATCGAGGTCGACGTCGACCCCCTCGGCCAGCTTCTCCTTGGCCTGGCCGAGCCGCATGGCCAGCGCCACCAGCTGGGCCTGGGTCCCGTCGTGCAGGTCGCGCTCGATCCGCCGCAGGGTGGCCGCCGACACGTCGACGGTCCGGGCGCGGGCCCGCTCGAGCGAGCGGAGCCGGGAGGTGAGGGGATCGGGGGTGAGCAGCAGGCTCATCAGCCAGCGGTCGAAGTAGACGACGAGCCTCGTCGGCCACGGGGCGACGAAGAGGAACAGCACCCCGGTGACGAAGATGAAGAGACCGTGGAAGAAGCAGCTGCTGCCGACCGACAGGTATCCCGGCGAGAAGAGGTTGCGCAAGACGCCGAACTCTCTCGGCGCCACCGCCCCGCCACCCCACAACGGGTAGGTGAGGCAGAAGAACGAGTCGATCCACACGCTGAAGGCGAACCAGACGCCGAGGAAGACGAGCGGGACCTTCAGCAGCGAGTAGGCCATGGACCGCCAGCCGGTCCGGTCGCGCAGGGCGGACTGCAGCCAGCCGAAGAGCCCCGGCTTGGCGGCGAACGGTTCGGGCTCCTCGATCTCTTGGCCGATCAGGCTCCGGGCCAGCGCCCGGTGGTAGCGGCCGAACCCCCGGGCGCCGCGCACCGAGGCGGCGACGATGATCGCCCCCACGAAGGTGATGAAGAGGCCGGTCCCGGCGACCATGGTGCTCACGGCGAAGGCCGCGCTCACCCCGGTGAGGGCGCCACCGGCCGCGAAGTAGAGGAGCTCGCGCCACGCCCGGGGGGCGAAGGGCTCGTGCCAGACGGCCCGGGCCAGTCGGCGGGCCTGCCCGACCCAGGCTTCGGGGACCTCGATCACCCTCTCCTTGTCCCCGAGACGCAGTTGCACACGGACCCCTGATCGGTCGACCCCAGCCTGCATCATGCGTCACGGCGGGCCAGCAGCACAGCTCCCGCCGCCACCACCGTCGCGGTGTAGAGCGCCATGAGGCCGAAGGCCGTGGGGACGCTGACGGCGTCTCCCTGGTGCACCACGGCGGCGACCGAGTTGGCCAGCATGAGGATCGGGGTGAAGCGGCCGAGGTGGCCCGGCAGCCGCTGCAGCAGGAGCGGCAGCAGGAAGGTCAACCCCACGTAGCCGGCCAGCGCCCCTGCGGTGTGGCGGACGATCGTCCCGAGCCCCAGCGCGCCCAGCCCGAGCAGGGCCAGGAAGGCGCCGGAGAGGGCCACCGCCCGCAGCACGCCGGGCTGGGAGAGGCTGGCGGTCGGCGCGCCGCCGTGGGCCAGCACCGCCTGCCCGACGCCGAAGGAGCTGAAGGTGAGCACCTCGCCGACCACCAGGGCGACCGCACCGACCACCGACAATTTGGCGATCAGCAGCACCGGGCGGCGGGGGACGGCGGCCAGGGACGACCGGATGGTGCCGGTGGCGTGCTCGCCGGTCATCGCCAGGGCGCCCAGCACCCCGATGGACAGGACGGCGATGGTCAACCCGGCCATCGACTGGTTGGTCGGGTCGAAGCCCTGGTACGACCCGTGCGGGTGGTGACCGACGCTGTTGGTCGAGAGCACGGTGACCACCAGCGAGCCGGCGAAGGTCACCAGCAGCGTCCAGAGGGTCGAGCGGAGGGTGACCAGCTTGGTCCACTCCGCCCGGACCGCCTGGGCGAGGCCGGCGCGGGAGGCGGGGGTGTCGAGGGTCGCGACCTCCAGGGCGGTCATGGTCCCTCCAGCGGGGATCCGGCGTCCGGGTGGGCGGTGCCGGCGGCGGCGTACGGGCGCCCCGTCGCGGCGCCGTCCCGGTCACCGGTGCGGTACTCGACGGCGTCGCCGGTGAGGGCCATGAACGCGTCCTCGAGGGACGCCCGCAACGGGGTCAGCTCGTGCAGGGTGAGCGACCGTCCGGCGGCCAGCTCACCGACGTCGGGCGCGCTCATCCCGCTGACCACCACCGCCCCGTCGTCCTCCACCGTCGCCCGGCCGCCGGCACCGAGGACGGCGGTCACGAGCGCCCGTGCCGTCGGCGTGACCACCCGCACGGCCTCGCTGGTGCTCTTGGCGGTGAACTCCTCGACCGTGGTCTGGTCGATCAGGGCGCCTCGCCCGATGACCACGAGCCGGTGGGCGGTGAGCGACATCTCGGCGATCAGGTGGCTCGAGACGAACACCGTCCGACCCTCGGCCGCCAGGTCCCGCAACAGGTGGCGGACCCAGCGGATGCCTTCGGGGTCGAGGCCGTTCACCGGCTCGTCGAACAGCAGGACGCCGGGGTCCCCGAGCAGGGCGGCGGCGATGCCGAGGCGCTGGCCCATCCCGAGCGAGAACTTGCCGGCCCGCTGGTGCGCCACCGAGGAGAGCCCGACCATTTCGAGCACCTCCCCCACCCGGCGCAGCGGGACGTCGTTCGTGCGGGCCAGGAACCGCAGATGGTTGAGCGCGCTGCGGGCCGGATGGAACGCCTTGGCGTCGAGGAGCGCCCCCACCTCGCGCAGCGGCCAGCGGAGCTCGGCGTAGGGATCCCCGTTGACCAGGGCGGTGCCCGCCGTCGGGGTGTCGAGCCCCATGATCATCCGCATCGTGGTCGACTTGCCAGACCCGTTCGGCCCGAGGAACCCGGTCACCACGCCCGGGATCACGTCGAAGCTCAGGTCGTGGACCGCCACCGTCTTCCCGTAGTGCTTGGTGAGGCCACGTACCGCGATCATGTCCGGCTCCCCGTCTCCGTCCTTCTCCGCCGGCGGCCGTGCGGCCGCGTCGAGGTCTGACGACAAGGTACGGAACTGCGGCGCCGGCGGGAATCCCGCCAGCGGGCGTCTTGGGTGGGGGGTTGACCCCCCCTCTCCGCGGGGGCTGCCGCCCGGTCGGCCGTGGTCACCCGGTCGGGTGTGGTCGCCCGGGCGGGTGTGGTCAACCGGTCGGGTGTGCCCCGGGGCTCCCACGGCGTGTCACAGGCAGCGATAGAGGGTGTCGATCAGCGAGCGGTTGCGGGTGGACTGCCAGCGGGGGATGACGTGGTTCATCACGTACCCGAAGGCGATCCCGGTCTCGGGGTCGGCGAAACCCACCGCACCCCCCGTACCGAAGTGGCCGAAAGCCCCGGGATTGGGGCCGAAGGGCCGCCGTGGGGTGGTCGGCTTGAAGCCGAGCCCGAAGGTGACCTCCTCGGCGAGCACCGGGCAGAAGCCCACCGACTGGGGTCGGGTCGCCTCGGCCAGCAGCCCGGGTGAGAGCAGGCGGCCGGGCTCGAGGAGGGCGGCGTAGAGGCGGGCCACTCCGGTCGCCGTCCCGTGCCCGTTGGTCGAGGGCACCTGGGCGGACCGCCAGGCCGGGGTGTTGACCACCCCGATCGAGGAGTAGCCGGGAGGGTTGAAGTAGCTGAGCTGCACCATCAGCTCGTCGCCGCCGAGCGCGTCGCGGTCGACCACCGTCGCGGTGTCGCCGAGGGCCCAGATCAGCTCGGCGCAGCGGTGCTGCTCGGCCGTCGGCACCCCGAACCAGAGGTCGGCGTCGAGGGGCCCCGCCAACTCGCGCAGGCGGGCGCCCGGCAGCTCGCCGGTGGTCCGGCGGACCAGCTCCCCGATGAGGTGGCCGAAGGTGTTCGTGTGGTAGGCGTGGCGGGTCCCCGGCTCCCACCAGGGGACGGCGGCGGCCACGGCTCCGGCCATCCGGTCCCACCGCCAGAGGTCGTCGTCGGTCAACGCCTCGCGGATGGCCGGGACGCCCGCCCGGTGGCAGAGGGCGTGACGGACCGTGGCCGCCCCCTTGCCCTCGGCCGCGAACTCCGGCCACACCGAGCAGACCCGGTCGTCGAGGCCGACCTCGCCGGCGTCGACCGCCTGCAGGAGCAGCAGCCCGACCACCGCCTTGCCGACCGAGTACATGTTCACCAGGGTGTCGGGTGCCCACGGCTGGGTGCGGGCGGCGTCCCTCCAGCCGCCGAACAGCTCGACCAGCGGTCTGCCGTTCCGGAGCACGGTGACGGCGGCACCCACCTCGCCCTGCTCGGCGAAGTTCGCGGCGAAGGCCTCCCTGACCGGCTCGAAGCCGGGCGCACAATGCCCGGCGATCGGTGCCCCGGCCACGTCCACTGTTCCAGTCTGCCCTACACCGACCGCGCCCCGGCCAGCAGCGCACGCGGCTCGCCGTGGGGACGATCAGTGCGAGGCGCTCGGGGACCCCGGAATGGCGCGGCGGACCGACGGTGGGTCGACAGCGCGTTGCGCACCTGGCGGGAGCCGCCGGCTACGGGATGGCGGGCAGGCGGGCGGCCCGCCGGATCCCCTTGGGGGTCGGTGAGAGCGAGGCCAGGCAGAAGCGCCAGCACCGCTCGGCCAGCGTGGCCGCTGGCACGTGCGTCGAGCCGAGGCGCACCCGGTGGAACTGCGAGAGCACGAGGTTGCCGATCAGATCGGCCTGCGCCTCGACGTCGAACGGCTCGACGAGGCCGGCCATCTCGGCCCGGGTGATCTGCCCGGCCACCACCTCCGCGTAGCGGGCGCTCGAGCGCTCGACCTCTTCGGGGAACAGCTCGAGCAGCCGGTAGTGCTCGCGCACGATGACCGACATCGAAGGGCCCTGTCCCGCCGTGCCGGTGGCGATCGGCTGGGTGATCAGTCTGTGGAGGGCGGCCAGCGGGTCCGGCTGGTCGGCCACCTGCCGGCGCATGGCCGCCGTCCCGGCTCCGACGCTCTCCTCGAGCATGGCCAGCAGCAGGGCGTCCTTGCTGCCGAAGTGGCGGTAGAAGGTCTGCAGGGCCACGTTGGCCCGGGTGACCACCTGCTGGATGGAGAATGCGCCGCCGCCCGACTCCTCGGACAGGGCGACGGCCGCCTCGACGATCCGCTGGGCCGGGCCGATCCCGCGCTGGCGCACCGACCGCTCGGAGCGGGCCAGCGACTGGCGCAGCACCCGCCCCCGCCAGTCGCCCTCGTCGGGCTCGAGGGCCTCGGGCTCGTCGCCGGTCACTGCTCACACGCCCAGCCTGGCGAAGGCCTCGTGGTCCTCCACCGCCGAGCCGAGCCGTCCGACGAAGGTCTCGACCACCGGTCGGGCCACCCGCTGGGTGATGGCCCACATGTAGAACCCGTAGGCGGTGGCCGCCCGGTAGCGGTCCCAGGCCCGCTCGGGCTGGGGGACGGCCCGCCCGTGCCGGCGGCGGGCCTCGAGGTAGTGGTCGAGCAGGTCGCGCTCCGCCCGCCGGCGGAGCGGCACGTCGAGGACGGCGCCCACGTGGTAGGCGACGTCGAGCTCCCAGGCCCCGAACTGCACCACCTGCCAGTCGATCAGCCCGGGCCGCCCGTCGGCGCCGAGATAGAGGTTCCCGGCATGGGCGTCGCCGTGCACGACCGTGTCCGGTCGGCGCTCGGCGATGGCGGCCACCGTGGCCAGGGCGTCGCGCACCCGGGCCGGGTCGCGGGTGGACGGGTCGAGGTCGGCGGCCCGCCCGTCGTCGAGCAGCTGCCCCAGCCGCTCCTCGCCCACCACGTCGAGGTAGCCGGCCAGCCGCGGGGCCAGCCAGGGCATGTCGCGCACCGCCGGCGAGGTCACGTCGAGGGAGTGGAGCGCGGCCAGCAGGTCGAGGGTGTCGGCCGCCTGGTCGACCGTGTAGGGGCTGAGGGCGGTGAGGAAGGTGCAGCCCTGGGCGACCAGGTCGTCCATCAGCACGAGGCCGTGGCCGGTGTCCTGGTCGATGCCGGCGTGGCGGCACCCGGGCCGGCGGATGTCGAGGAGCGGCGCCAGCTCGGTGTAGAAGCGCGCCTCGAGCTGACCGAGCGAGGCGAAGGACCGCCCCTCCTCGGAGAAGTAGCCCTTCACGCAGAGCGCCACCTCTCCACGGTCGGTCGCGGTGGTGAAGCGCACCTTGGAGGCGAGGGTCACCTGCTCCTCGACCACCGTGGTACCCGTCACCGTCACCTGCAGGCCCGACCGGCCGAGCACCGGCTCGAGCCAGTTCGCCGAGAGCACCCGGTCGAGGTCGAGCGGGGCCGGGTCGCCCACCGCCTCCGGTGTCGCCCCCCCGGGGCCGCTCACGACGGCCCGCTCACGACGGCACCGGCAGATCGGCCAGCCGGAGGGCGGTGACCAACGCCAGGTTGGCCTCGGGGTCGCGGGGCTGCTCGGCGCCCATCAGCGCCATGGTGCGCATGGTGAGAAGTGCGACCCGCAGCCCGGCGAACACCTCGAACCAGCGGGTGTCACCGGGGGGCTCGCCGACCAGCTCCTGCCAGAGGTCGAGCGTCTCCTGCCGCGTACCGAGCCCGTCGAGGCGGCGGAGCCCCATCGCCTCGCCGAAGAAGGGGTCGAAGAAGAGCCACCAGCCGAGGTCGAGGCGGGGGCCGCCCGCGGTGGCCTGCTCCCAGTCCATGACCCCGGCCACCTCGAAGTCCTCGCCGAACATCATGTTGCCGATCCGGGCATCGCCCCACGACAGGCCCGGTCGGTCGGTCGGGCGGTGGGCGTCCAGCCACTCCCACAACGCCGACACGGCATCGGGCACGGGGCCGCCGGCCATCCAGCCGGCGCACCGGCGCCAGTACTCGACCTCCTGTGTCAGCCCGTCCCCGCTCGGCCCGTACTGCAGCCGGTCGAGGAAGCCGACCTCGTCGGCCGGCACCCGGGCGATGGCGCACAGCTGGGCCATGGCCGACGACCAAGCCCGGTGGCGTGCCGCCGGGGTGGCGTCGAACAGACGTCCGACCGCGTTGTACGGCGGGTTGGACACCGGGACCCAGCCGTGAAGTCGGCTCATGGCGTAGAAGGGCACGCCCACCAGCGCGGGGTCCGGTTCGTAGTACAGCGGCTCGGCCACCCGCACCCCGTGCGGTCGAGCGTGGAGGACCTCGAGCACCCGGTACTGGCGCACGAAGTCGGGCTCGAAGAACAGTTGGAAGCGGTCCGGAGCCAGGCGGAAGGTGAGCTGGCGCTGCTCGAACCGACCCCCACCACCGCCCGCGCTCCCCGGACCCGCCGGCCAGACGGCGGTGGCCAGGACCGTGGCGCTCGAGGTGCCGGCCCCCACCGGGTAGGTCAGGTCGGTGAGCCCGAGCCCCTCGACACCGAGCTTGCCGGCCAACCACGAGCCGAGCCGCCGCGCGAGCTCGTCGGGGCTGTGACGACGCGAGGCGGCCGCGGCGGCATGGGCGTCGCCGGCGAAGAGACGGCTGCCGGGCTCGCTCACCGGGCGGCGGATCGCGGACGGGGGATCACGCGTCCCACACCACCGGCAGGGCGTCGACCCCGCGCTCGTACATGCCGATGATCCGGGGCGCTGGGCGATCCGGATCGAGCCGGAGGCCGGGCAGCCTGGAGACGGCGGCGGTGACGGCGGTGGTGATCTCCGTCCGGGCCACGTGCATGCCGAGGCAGATGTGAGGGCCGTTCCCGAAGCCGAGATGGGGCTGGGGCGGGCGTGAGGGATCGAATTCGTCCGGCCGTTCCCACCGGGCGGGGTCGCGGTTGGCGGCTCCCAGGCACAGGTGGAGGACGGCGCCCGCCGGGACGTCGATCCCGTGGAGGGTGACGTCGCGAGCGACGAACCTCGAGAACATGGGGTCGGTGGCGTTCCAGCGCAGCGACTCCTCGATCACCGGCCGCATCTGGCCGGGGTCGGTCCGCACCCGGTCGAGCCACTCGGGGTGGGTGAGGAGGGCGTAGAGGGTGATGCCCATCTGCTTCCAGGTGGTGCCCGATCCCGCCGCCAGCAGCAGGAAGGAGAAGGACAGCACCTCGGCGTCGGACAGCACGTGCTGCGATCCGTCGTCGTCCACCAGCTCGGCGCTGACCAGGACGCTGATCAGGTCGTCCTGCGGCTGACGCCGGCGGGCGGCGATCAGCGGCTCGACGATGGCGAAGAACCGCTCGAGGCCGAGCCCGTCGGAGGTGGCGGCCGCCCGGATGTCGAGCGCCTCGGGCACCGACACCCCGAAGCTCCCGCAGATGGTGAGGAGGGGGATGGGGGCGAACAACGCCACGTTGAGGTCGCTCCGGCCCTTGGCCTCGACCCGGTCGAGCAGCGACTCGACGGTGCCGGCGATCCAGCGTTCGAGCCACCACTTCATCCGCCGGGGGACGAAGGAGGGCTGCACCAGGCCCCGGAGGCGGCGATGGGGGTCGCCGTCCATCGAGATCATGGCGGCGTTGTAGAGGGCGAGGCCGTCGTCCGCCCCTTCGACGGCCGCCAACCCGGCGGCGGGCGACGAGGAGAAGGTGACCGGGTCTCGCAGGGCGGCGTCGCAGGTGGCGAAGTCGAAGGCCGAGAAGTGAGGGCGCTCGGGGTAGGGGAGCCCCTGGAAGAAGCCGTCGCCGGTGAACCCGACCAACGGGCCCACCACCCCCTCGTGCACCGGGCCGGTCCGGCGCAGGCGGTGGAAGGCGGGGTAGGGGTCGACCTCGAAGGTCCCGCCGCGGCTGGCGTAGACCGGGCTGCGGAGGTCGAACAGCCGGTGGAGCCGCGCCTCGTCGAGCAGTGAGGTGTCCACCGTCGTCTCCCCCGTCGCCGTCCCCGGTCGCCTTCCCCGGTCGTTGCCGGGCGCCGATGCTACAGTCGGGCTCTACCTACCGCAAGAGTCGCGTTCTCCTTGCGGCGGCCGAGGGGAGGCAGCGATGGGCGACGGGGGTGCCGGCGGCGGTGCGGTGGCCAGCGGGGGAGCGGGCGACTGGCTCGTCTCGGTCGACGATCACGTGATCGAGCCGCCCCACGTCTGGACCGACCGGCTGCCGGCCCGGTACCACGACGTCTGCCCGCACATGGTCATCACCGACCAAGGCGAGGTCTGGCGGTACGAGGACAAGGAGGTCCCGACCTCCGGCCTGTCGGTGGCGGCCGGCAAGCGCAAGGAGGAGTTCTCGCCCGACCCGGTGCCCTTCGCCGAGATGCGACCCGGCGCCTACGACCCGGTGGCCCGCGTCGCCGACATGGACCGGGCCGGCATCCTGGCCTCCCTCTGCTTCCCGTCCTTCCCGCGGTTCTGCGGGCAGGTCTTCTGGGAGGCCGAGGACAAGGACCTGGCCATGCTCTGCGTCCGTGCCTACAACGACTGGATGATCGACGAGTGGTGCGGCACGACCCCCGGCCGCATGATCCCGCTGGTCATCATCCCGCTGTGGGACCCGGCAGCCGCCGCGGCCGAGATGGAGCGGTCCGCCGCCAAGGGGGCGCGAGGGATCGCGTTCTCGGAGAACCCCGAGCCGCTGGGCCTGCCCACCATCCACGACCCCGACCGGTACTGGGACCCGGTGATGCGGACGGCCGAGGAGGCCGGTCTGGTGGTGTGCATGCACGTCGGCTCGTCGTCGACCATGCCGGCCATCTCGAGGGACGCCCCGGCGCTGGCCAACCTCACCTTCGGGGCGGTGCGGGCGGCCGGCACCATGCTGTCCTGGTTGTTCAGTGACTACTTCGAGCGGATGCCCGGCCTCAAGATCGCCCTGTCCGAGGGGAACATCGGCTGGATGCCGTACTTCATCGAGCGGGCCGAGCAGGTGGTCGACCGCCAGCGACACTGGGTGGCCCGGACGACCACCAACTTCTACAACGTCGAGTCGACCACCACCCAGGTACAGGCCGACCTCGATCATCTCGACGTGCGCCAGCGCTTCCGGGACCACATCTTCGGGTGCTTCATCGACGAGACCGCGGGCCTGCGCTGCCTCGACATCATCGGCGAGGACAACGTGATGGTGGAGACCGACTACCCCCATACCGACACCACCTGGCCCGACTGCATCGGGGTGGCCAAGAAGCTCGTGCAGGGTCTGGCGCCGGAGGTGCAGCGCAAGATCCTCCGAGGCAACGCCGAACGGCTGTTCCGCTTCACCCCGGTCGAGCCGGCCGCTCGCTGAGCCGGCGCCCGCCGAGCCGGCCGCCCGCCGAGGGTGCTCAACCGGTGGGTGTGAGCACCACCAGCGGGATGACCCGGTCGGTCCGGGTGGTGTAGACGTCGTAGTTCGGCCAGAGGTCGGTCATGATGTCCCACAGGCGCGACTTCTCCTGCGGGGCGGCGGTGCGGGCCCGGGCCCGGAACACCGAGTCCTTCACCTGCAACTCGACCTCGGGGTCGGCCGTGAGGTTCCGGTACCACTGCGGGTGCTCGGGGGCCCCGCCCTTGGAGGCGATCACCAGGTAGTCGTCGCCGTCCCGCCCGAAGATGAGCGGGGTGGTGCGGGGCTGGCCGCTCCTGCGGCCGGTGGTGGTGAGCAGCAGGATGGGAACTCCGTTCCAGAGGTAGCCGACCTCACCGCCGGTCTCGCGGTAGCGGTGGACGTGCTCCTCCCCGAACAGGGTGAGGTTGGGGGATGTGTACCCCGGCTCGCCGGATCCGGACATGGGGACCTCCTCTCGTCAGGGTGCGCCGGTGGCGCGGTCGGGTGGCGGATGAGCGGGTCAGCGGGCGGTGAAGCCGCCGTCCACCGGCAGCAGCACCCCGGTGACGTTACGGGCGGCGTCGGACGCCAGGAACAGGGCGGCCGCCGCGCAGTCCTCGGCGGTGATCGGCCGGCCGAGGGGGTGCATGGCGCCCACCTCCTCGCCCACGTGGCGGTCGACGCCGGCCGAACCCTCGGTGGCGTCGGGGACCATGAAGTTGGTGAACGGCATGGCGGCCGGGCACACCGCGTTCACCCGGATGTCGTCGGCGGCGCACTCGACGGCCACCGCCTTGGTCAGGTGGTTGACCCCTGCCTTGGTGGTGCCGTAGGCGGTGCCCCCCCAGGCCACCATGCCGGCCACCGACCCGGTGTTGACGATCACCCCGCCCCCGCCCTGCCGTTTGAACTGCATCACGGCGTGCTTGCAGCCGAGGAACACCCCGCGCAGGTTCACCGACGACAGCGCCTCCCAGTCCTCGAAGGTGTGGTCCTCGATCTTCATCCCGATGCGCGGGGTCGGGATGCCGACGTTGTTGTACATGACGTCGAGGCGGCCGAACCGCTCGACCGAGGCGGCGACCGCCCCGGCCACGTCCTCTTCGACGCTCACGTCGCAGGTCCGGGCGGCCGCCGTGCCACCCTCGGCCTCCACCTGGCGAACCGTCTCGTCGGCCCAGTCGCGGCGCAGGTCGACACAGAGCACCTTGGCGCCCTCGCGTGCGAACAGCAGCGCCGAGGCGCGTCCGACCCCGGACCCGGCCCCGGTGATCACCACCGACTTGTCAGCGAGCAGCACGGCACTCCTTCACGCGTTCCCCCTGAACCCTCACCTCTCGTCCTCGCCCGACCGGTCCCCCCCTGCCGCCTCCCCAGCCGACGGGGGCGCCGGGCCCGCGGAGGAGAGCGTCGACGCGTCGACCGGCTCAGATGTCGACGTCCGCCGCTGCAGGGGCCTGGCCGGTGACCGGCAATCGGTCGAAGGCGGCCGGAGGGTCGGACCACAGAAGTCGACCACCGGCTGCCGCCTCCGGGCCCCCCTGCCGGGCGGCCACCATGGCGCGCCACACCCGCTCGGGAGTGCACGGCATGGCGACGTGCCGGACGCCGAGATGGGAGAGGGCGTCCACCACGGCATTGTGGACCGCCGGGGTGGACCCGATCGTCCCCGACTCGCCGATGCCCTTCGCCCCGAGCGGGTTCCGGAAGGTCGGGGTCTCGGTGTTGGCCGTCTCGTAGAACGGCACCTCGGCGGCGCTCGGCATGGCGTACTCGGCCAGGCTGGCGGTGATCGGGTTGCCGTCGGCGTCGTAGCACATCTCCTCCCAGAGGGCCTGGGCCATGCCCTGGGCGATGCCCCCGTGCTGCTGGCCGGTCACCAGCAGCGGGTTGAGGATCCGCCCGCAGTCGTCGACGGCGATGTGGCGGACCGGTCGCACCTGCCCGGTCTCCATGTCCACCTCCACCACCGACACGTGGGCGCCGAAGGGGTAGGTGGCACCTCCCTGGTCGAAGTCGAGCTCGGCCGCCAACGGGCCACCACCGGCGCCTTCCCCCCCGGCGTCCTTGCCCCCGGCGTTCTTGCCCCCGGCGTCCTTGCCCCCACCGCCGACGTTCGGCACCCCGCGGTCCTCGGCGATGGCGGCCAGCTCCCCCCACGACACGACCCGCGACGGGACGCCGGCCACCCCCAGGCCGCCGTCCTGCACGACGATGTCCTCGGGGCTCGCCTCGAGCTCGGCCGCGGTCAGGGCGCGCGCCTTCTCGAGCACCTGCTCGGCGGCCCGCAGCACGGCGCTCCCGCCCGTCTGCAGCGAGCGGGAGCCGCCGGTTCCCCCTCCCCGGGGCACGGCCGCGGTGTCGGACTGCACGAAGCGGATGCGCTCCATCGGGATGCCCAGGGTGTCGGCGACGATCATCGAGAAGGCCGTCGCGTGCCCCTGCCCGTGGGCGCTGGTTCCGACGCGGATGGTGGCCGAGCCGTCGCGGTGGACCTCGACCGCCCCGAACTCGCCGGTCCCGGCACCCCCGGTGATCTCCACGTAGACGCTCACCCCGATGCCGAGCTGCCACCGGTCGCCCCGGGTGCGCCGCGACGCCTGCTCCGCCCGCAGCTCTTCGATCCCGGCCAGCCGGATCGCCTCGTCGAGGGGTCGGGCGTAGTCCCCGGTGTCGTAGGTGGTGCCCATGACCGTGGTGTAGGGCTCGGTGAAGGCGGGAAGGAGATTGCGCCGGCGCAACTCGACCGGATCGGTGCCCATCTCGTCCGCCGCGATGTCCATCATCCGCTCGAGCATCTCGGCGGCCTCGGGGCGACCGGCCCCCCGGAACGCCCCCATCGGGGTGGTGTTGGTGACCGCCACCGCCACGTCGTAGCGGATGGCGGGGATGGCGTAGACGCCCTGGGCCATCATCCGGGTCGGCCCGACGGCCAGGATCCCGCCGAAGCCTGCGTAGGCGCCGGCATCGGCCAGCACCCGGCAGTGCATGCCGGTGATCCGGCCGTCGGCGTCGAAGCCCATCTCCACCCACTGGACCTGCCCCCGGCCGTGGGGCATCCCCACCATGTTCTCTGAGCGGGTCTGCACCCAGCGGACCGGCCGCCCGAGCCGGCGGGCCGCCGCTATGACGGCCAGGTGCTCGGCGCCCACGCCGGCCTTGGCCCCGAAGCCGCCGCCCACGTCGGGCGCCACCACCCGGAGACGCCCGACGTCGAGCCCGAGCGTGTCGGCGACGGTGCGGGCCACCCCGTGGGGCATCTGGGTCGAGACGTAGACGGTGAGGTCGTAGCGGTCGTCGCCCGGCACGGCCAGCACTGCGTCGCCCTCCATCGGGACCACGGCCACCCGCTGGTTCTCGAGCTTCGCCCGGACCACGGTGGTGGCGCCTGCGAACAGGTCGGGGCCCGGCGGATCGGCCATGCCCATCACCACGTTGGTCCCGAGCTCCTCGAATTGCAGCGGGGCCCCGTCGGCCACCGCGGCCTCGGTGTCGACCGCCGGCTCGAGCGGGTCGTAGTCGACCACCACCAGCTCCGCCGCGTCGACCGCCGCCGCCTCTGTCTCGGCCACCACCATGGCGACCACGTCCCCCACGAAGCGGACCTTGCCGGTGGCCAGCGGCGGGCGGCCGCAGGCGGGGTTGAGGACCATGAACCCGTGGAAGGGTGCGAGCTCGAGGTCCTCGGCGGTGTAGACGGCGACCACCCCCGGTGCCTTCCGGGCCTCCCCGACGTCGATGCCGTCGATCCGGGCGTGGGCGAACGGGGAGCGCACGAAGGCGGCGACGGCGAGGCCGTCGAAGTGGAGGTTTCCCACGTAGGAGCCCTGACCTGTCAGGAAGCGGGGATCCTCCACCCGCCGGACGCTGTTACCGAGGAGGGAGCCGGGCATGGCGGCAGCCTAGGTCGATCGTGGACCCGGCGGTCAGCTCCACCGGTCGAGGTCCTCGAGGGTATCCACGTCGGCCGGATCTCCCTCGCAGGGCTCTTCGGTCACCAGGTCGGGCCGTTGTCGCATGAGGGCCCGGGCACCCTCGTCGCCGGAGCCCGGCAGGAGGTCCCACACCGCGCGATCGAGCCGGACCGGGTTGCGTCGGCGCCCGCCGTAGGTGGCGGCCACCACCGGTGCCCGCTCGCAGCGGCCCACGTCCCGCCAGGCCGACGAGGGGACCAGAGGCTGGTCCCCGAGACCGACGACCGCCGCCCGGTGCCCGGCCCGGCGGCACCAGTCCAGTGCCACCTGCAGGGAGCCCGCCTGTCCCTCCGCCCACCGCGGGTTCTCGACCACGGCGAGGCCGGGGGGCAGGGCGCCGGAGAGGTCGACGGCGCCGGTCACCACCACCACCGCCTCGAACCCGGCGCCCAGGACGGCGTCGACGGCCCAGCGTACGAGCGGGCGTCCCCGGAACGGCCACAGCAGCTTGTGGACCGGCAGCTCGTGATCCGGCGCCTCGAACCGGCTGCCGCCGCCAGCGGCGAGCACCACGCCGGCGACCCCGGCGAGCGGGTCGTCCGGGCCTGCGCCGGCTCGGCTCACCCAGCCCCGAGCGGCCGATGGATGGGGCCCTTTCCGTCGCGCAGGGACGGGACCGACCGGCCGGTCCGCAGGGCCACGATCTCCGCGCAGATGGCCACCGCCGTCTCCTCGGGGGTCCGGGCCCCGATGTCGAGGCCGATCGGCGCCATGACCCGGGCCAGCACGTCGGCCTCCACCCCGGCCTCGAGGAGCCGGGCGGTTCGGTCGGCGTGGGTGCGGCGCGACCCCATGGCCCCCAGGTAGCCGACGTCGGTGGCCAGGCCGGCCACGATGGCCGGCACGTCGAACTTGGGGTCGTGGGTGAGCACGCAGACGGCGTCTCGCGGCCCGAGTGCCCGGCCGACCCGTGCCAGGTGGCGCTCGGGCCGGTCGGCGACCACCTCGTCGGCCATCGGGAAACGGGCCGGAGTGGCGAAGACCGGGCGGGCGTCGCAGACGGTCACCCGGTAACCGAGCACCTTCGCCACCTTCGCCAGGGCGGCCGTGAAGTCGACCGCCCCGAAGATCAGCATCCGGGGCGACGGGGCGAACACCTCGATGAAGACCTCGACCTCCCGCTGGCGAGCCTCCCCGCGGGGCCCGTAGTGGCGGGTGGCCGACAGGCCGCTGGCGAGCGCCCCGCGGGCGTCACGCCGGACGACCCCGTCGAGCGGAGGGGCGCCGAGCGACCCCGCGGCGACACCGTCCTGGCGCACGAGCATGGTGGCCCCGAGGGCCGGCGGCGGTTCGGCGTCCCGGTCGCCGGGGGCGCCCGGGACGGTCACGTCCACCACCGTGGCGAGCGCCACCGGCTCGTCGTGCTGCAGGGCGTCGCGGAGGTCGTCGTAGACGGCCGGCAGCGCCGGGTCGACCAGGACGTGGATCGTCCCGCCACAGGTGAGCCCGACGGCGAACGCCTCGTCGTCGGAGTACCCGAAGGTGCAGCGCCGGGGGCTCCCGTGGTCGAAGGCGGCGAGCGCCTCGGTGACCACCGCCCCCTCGACGCAGCCGCCGGACACCGATCCGGCGACCTCGCCGGCGTCGCTCACCGCCATGGTGGCGCCCGGGTCCCGTGGGCCCGACCCTTCGACGCCCACCACCCGTGCCACCGCCACCCGGTGCCCGGCGCGGCGCCAGCGTTCGATGTCGCCGATCACTTCCTTCACCGCGCCACCACCTCGGCCAGCCGGGCGAGCGAGTGCAGCGAGTGGCCCTCCACCAGCTCGTCGGTGTACGGGAGGGCGGCCGCCAGGCCCCGGGCCAGGGGCTCGAAGCCGGGGGTCGCCTTCAGCGGGTTGACCCAGACCACCAGGTGGGCCACCAGGGAGAGGCGGCGCATCTGCTCTCCCAGCAGGGCGGGGTCCCCCCGGTCCCAGCCGTCCGAGAGGATCACGACCACCGCGCCCCTGGCGAGGCCCCGGACGCCCCACCGGTCGTTGAACTCGGCCAGGCCCTCGCCCAGACGGGTGCCCCCGGACCAGTCGGGCACGGCCCGGGCCACTCGGGCCAGGGCGATGTCGGGGTCGTGGAGGGAGAGCTCGCGGGTCACCCGGGTGAGGCGCGTCCCCAGGGTGAACGCCTCGACCCTGCCGCGGCCGGTCACCGCCACGTGCAGGAACCGCACCAGCTGCCGGGCGTAGGGCTCCATCGACCCGCTCACGTCGCAGAGCAGCACCAGGCGCCGCGGCCGGGACCCCGGCTCGGACCATGCCCGCCGCAGCGGGGTCCCGTCGGATCGGACGGCCATGCGCACCGTCCGGCGCAGGTCCGGCCAGCGCCCGTGCCGCCCGGAGGGCCGCCGCCGCCGGGTGGGGCGGCGGGCGCCGGCCAGCCGCAGGGTCGACATCAGCCGGTGCAGCTCGGCCAGCTCGGCCGGCGTGCACTCGGCGAAGTCCTTGCTGCCCAGCACCTCTCGGCGGCTGTAGCGGAGGCGGAGCACGTCGTGGGCGGACGGTGCAGCTTCGGGGTCCTCGTCGGCCGCGCCCGGCGCGTCGGCGACGCCGGTCTCGTCCTCCTCGTCGATGGCGACCCGCACGGGGACGGGCGGCCGGACGACGACGGGGCGGACCCGGAGGTGGTCCAGCCAGAAGACCTCGAACAGCTGGTCGTAGACGGCGATGTCCTCGGGGCGGCGCACCAGGGTGGCCCGGCCGGCCCAGTACACGCCTTCGGCGCGGTCGAGTCCCAGGGCGGCCAGTGCCTCGGCGTAGGCGACGGTGACGTCGGGCGGCGCGGTCAGTCCCGCCCCCCGCAGGAGCCGGACGAAGGCGACGGCCAGCCGCTCGGGCTGGTGGAGGGCCGACCGCCGGTCCACCCCGACGGCCGCCGCGGCCCGTCGGTGGTTCCCGGCGCTGCTCATCCCGCCCTCTCGGCCGCCGCCCGGGCCAGCACGTCGAGCCCGCCGGCCCGGACGCGTTCGGCATCCTCCCGGTACTTGAGGACGGTGCCCAGGGTCAAGGCCACCCCGGTCTCGTCGAGCTCGCTCCGCCCGAGGGCGGCCAGCGACTGGGCCCAGTCGATGGTCTCGGCCACCCCGGGCGGCTTGTAGAGACCGAGGCCCCGGAGCTCGGCGACGGCCCCGGCGACCTGGCGGGCGAGCCGCTCGCCCACGCCCGGCGCCCGCCGCGACACGATCCGCACCTCCTGCTCGAAGTCCGGGTGCTCCACCCAGTGGTAGAGGCAGCGCCGTTTCAGGGCGTCGTGGAGGTCACGGGTGCGGTTGGAGGTGATCACGACCACCGGCGGTTCGTCTGCCCGGAAGGTGCCGAGCTCGGGCACGGTGACGGCGTAGTCGGACAGGGCTTCGAGGAGGAAGGCCTCGAACTCGTCGTCGGCCCGGTCCACCTCGTCGACCAGGAGCACGGGCGTGGGACCGGCTTGCCTGGGGGTCATGGCGGCCAGCAGCGGTCGCCGGACGAGGAACCGCTCGGCGTAGAGCTCGTCCTCCACGTCCGCGGTGGCCACCCCGCCGGCGTCCCCGGTGCCCCGCAACTCGGCCGCCCGCAGGTGGAGGAGCTGGCGCGAGTAGTCCCACTCGTAGACGGCCTGGCTCACGTCGATGCCCTCGTAGCACTGGATCCGGAGCAGCTCGGCCCCCCTCCAGGCGGCCAGCACCTTGGCCAGCTCGGTCTTGCCGACGCCGGCCTCGCCCTCGAGGAGCAGCGGGCGTCCCATCACGAGTGAGAGGTAGACGACGGTCGACAGGCCCTCGTCCGCCAGATAGCCGTGGTCGGCCAGCGCCTGGCGCACTTCCTCGGGTCCCCGGGGTCGGAGCCGGTCGTCGGGGCCGTCGGGCGATGCGTGGCCCTCGGGCGGTGTGTGGCCCTCGGGCGGTGCGGAACCGCCGGCCGCGGGACGACGGGTCACCGGATCAGCCATGCCCGAGCGACACGTCCTCGAGCGCCCGACGGACCAGCACCTCGGCCAGGTGGCGGCGATACTCGCGGCTGGCGTTGGCGTCGCTGGGGGGTTCGAGCCCCTCGGCGGCCACGGCCGCCGCCTCGGCCGGGGTGGCGCCACCGGCCAGCGCCGACTCCGTGGCGGCCGCCCGCAGCGGGGTGGCACCCATGTGCACCAGGGAGACCCGAGTCGCGCCGTCGGCCGCGGCCACGGCCACGGCGCCGACGATGGCCCAGTCCTGTGCCCGTCGGTTGAACTTCTGGAACGACCACCCCCCGGCGGTCGAGGCCACCCGGATCTCGACCAGCATCTCGTCGGGTCGGACCGCCGTCTCGAGGAATCCGGTGAAGAACTCCGTCGAGGGGATCTCCCGCCGCCCGCCCGGTCCGTCCACCACCAGCGTGCCGCCGAGGGCGAGCACCACCGCCGGGAGGTCGGACGCCGGGTCCCCGTGGGCGATCGAGCCGCCGATCGTTCCCCGGTGCCGGACCTGGGGGTCGCCGACCTGGCCAGCGACGTGGGCCAGCACCGGCACCGAGTGGCGGGCGACCTCGGAGACCTCGAGGTCGCGATGCCGGGTCAGTGCCCCGATCGCGACCTCGTCGCCTTCCTGGCGGACGTAGGACAGCTGGCCCAGGCGCCCGACGTCCACCAGCATCTGCGGGGTGGCCAGGCGCAGCTTCATGAGCGGGAGGAGCGAGTGGCCCCCGGCCAGCAGCTTGGCCTCGTCCCCGTACTCGTGGAGGAGTGCCAGGGCGTCGGCCACCGAGTCGGCCCGTCGGTAGTCGAAGGTGGCGGGGATCATGCGACCGGCTCCTTCGGCACCTCGCCGCCGGCCGCTGCCAGCACCGCCTTCACGATGTTGTGGTAGCCGGTGCACCGGCAGAGGTTGCCCTCGAGCCCCTCGCGCACCTGCTGCTCGGTGGGGTGGGGATGCTCGGCCAGCAGGGAGGTGGCCGCCATCACCATGCCGGGGGTGCAGTAGCCGCACTGGAGGCCGTGGTGCTCGCGGAAGGCCTGCTGCACGGGGTGCAGCTGGTCCGGGCCGGGGGCCAGGCCCTCGATGGTGGTGACCGAGGCGCCGTCGGCTTGCACCGCCAGCACGGTGCACGACTTCACCGACACCCCGTCGAGCAGGACCGTGCAGGCGCCGCAGGACGTGGTGTCGCACCCGATGTTGGTGCCGGTGAGGCCGAGGACGTCCCTGAGGTAGTGGACGAGGAGCAGCCGGGGCTCCACCTCTTGCTCGTGGGCCTTGCCGTTCACCGTCATGCCGACCCGCATGCGCCCCCCGTGCCTTCGTGATCTGTTGTCGTCACGGCGCTCAGGCTACGCCGGTCCGGCCCCCGGCAGGCCACTCGCCCGCCGCGGGGTCATGCGGCCGGCGCCAGCCCCCAGACACGTTCGGCGTTGCCCGAGACGATCAGGCGCCGCTCCTCGTCCGGGATGCCACGGAATTGCTCCTCGACGAGCGCCCGGGAGCGTGGCCAGCTGGTGACCGGGTGCGGGTAGTCGCTGGACCACATGATGTTGGCCGGTCCGAGCAGGTCCCGCACCCGCTGCAATCCCATCGCCTCGTCGACGAAGGTCAGGGAGACGTTGCGGTGGAAGTAGGTGCTCGGCAGGTCGGTGATGGCCGGGTAGACGTAGCCCTGGCGCTGCACCATGTCGTCGACCATCTCGAGCCACCAGGCCACCCAGCCGAGGCCCGGCTCGACGAAGACCACCCTCAGCCCGGGGAAGCGCTCGAAGACGCCGCCCATGATGAACATCCCGAATGCCTCGGCCGTCATGAGCGGGGTCATCGGCACCATCACCCCCTTGTTCGGGGTGGGGTCGCGGGCGGCCAGCTCGTCGAGCGAGGTCTTGAGACCGATGTGGCAGCAGACCGGCAGTTCGGCCGCCTGCACCGCGGAGAACAACGGGTCGTAGCGCTCGTGGTAGTAGTCCGGCTGGCCGAACTCGGACGGGAACACGGGCAGCTGCAGCGACCTGGCGCCGAGCGCCGCCACCCGCTCCACCTCGGCCACCGCCAGGTCCACGTCGTGGATGGGGACCTGGTAGGAGACGACGAGGCGCGAGGGGTCGGCCAGTGAGAACTCGTGGAGCGCGTCGTTGAAGGCGCGAACGGCCTCGGCGATGCCGTCCCTCACGTCGGAGACGTAGCGGAAGGCGCTCACCTCGCTGTAGAGGACCTCCACGTCGACGCCGTCGGTGTCCATGTCGGCCAGGCGCTCGACCGGGTCGGCATAGCCGGGGCGGCCGAAGACCGAGTTGCGGGCGGCGATGCCCTGCCCGCCGGTGGGGTTGGCGTTGCCGGCGCCGGCCCGGTTGGCCCGGCCGGTGCCTCGGGACATCCGCTGCTCGTAGGCGCCGGCCGCCTCGTCGTAGGCGGCGTGCAGCCGGGTGGGAAGGTGGGCCTTCACCTCCTCGTGGGACATCTTCACGTGGGAGTCGGCGGACACCAGTCTCTCGGTCACCATTGCAGTCACTATAGAGCCGACCGCGGGGGGTGGCGGGGGCCGGGCAGTGACGAGGTGACGGGGATGACGGGATGACGGGATGACGGGATTGCGCCGATCGGTCACCGGTGGTCAACTCTCGGCCGATGCCCGGATGCCCGCGGCCGGCCGACCCGGCGCCTGCCGGGGCATGACGGCTCCATCCCTGCCCGGCCTGCTGGCCGATCTGGCCGGCGAGACCGGGTCCCTGCTCGACATGGTCGGCGACCTCGGACCAGGGGACTGGGACCGGCCGACCCCGGCCGAGGGGTGGGCGGTGCGCGACCAGGTCAGCCACCTCGCCTACTTCGACGACGCCACGCTGCAGGCGGCGATCGACCCAGAGTCCTTCCGCCGGTCGGAGGCCGGACTGGTCGCCTCGGGCACCGACTTCCCCGACCGGGTGGCCGAGGAGCACCGGTCGATGTCCCCCGGCGAACTGCTCGAATGGTTCCGCGGCTCCCGCCACCGCCTGGCCGAGGCGCTCGGCCGGTTGGAGGCCCGGGATCGGCTTCCGTGGTACGGGACGACCATGAGCGCCGCCAGTGCCGTCACCGCCCGGCTGATGGAGACCTGGGCGCACGGCGAGGACGTCGCCGACTCACTGTCGGTGCATCGCGAGCCGACCCCCCGGCTCCGCCACGTCGCCCACCTCGGGGTGGCGACCTTCGGGTTCTCCTTCACCAACCACGGGGTGCCCGTGCCGGCCGTGCCGGTGCGGGTCGAGCTCGAGGGACCCGGCGGCGGTTGGTGGGTCTGGGGCGATGCCGGGGCCGACGATCGGGTGGTCGGGCCGGCGCTCGACTTCTGCCTCGTGGTGACCCAGCGCCGTTCGGTGGCCGTCAGCGCCCTGGCGACCGAGGGCGAGGTGGCCGCCCGGTGGATGTCGTTGGCCCAGGCCTTCGCCGGGCCGCCCACCGTCACCCACCGGAGAGAGGTGCAGCCGTGACCGAGCCGTCGGCCACCGGTCGGCCGGCGCGTCGGCCGGTGCGGATCGCCAACTGCTCCGGCTTCTACGGCGACCGCCGGTCGGCTGCCGCCGAGATGGTGGAGGGCGGGCCGATCGACGTCCTGACCGGTGACTACCTGGCCGAGCTGACCATGCTCATCCTCTGGAAGGCGAGGGAGCGCGACCCGGGCGCCGGCTACGCCGCCACCTTCCTCACCCAGATGGAGGAGGTGCTCGGCGCCTGCCTCGAGCGCGGCATCCGCATCGTGACGAACGCCGGGGGGCTCAACCCGGCCGGGCTGGCCGGGCGGCTCGGGCAGCTGGCGTCACGGCTGGGGCTGGCGCCCGCGATCGCCCACCTCGAAGGCGACGACCTGTCCGCCGACCTCGACCGGCTGCAGGCCGAGGGGCACCGGTTGCGGCACCTCGACGACGGTCGTCCGCTGGCCGAGAGCGGCGGCGATCCGTTGACCGCCAACGCCTACCTCGGCGCCTGGGGGATCGTCGAGGCGTTGGTGGCCGGGGCCGACGTGGTGGTGTGCCCGCGGGTCACCGACGCCTCGTTGGTGGTGGGGCCGGCGGCATGGTGGCACGGCTGGGAGCGGACCGACCACGACGCGCTGGCCGGAGCGGTGGTGGCCGGACACGTCGTCGAGTGCGGGCCGCAGGCCACCGGCGGCAACTACCCGTTCCTCGACGAGGTGGTCGACCGCCGGCCGCTGGGCTTCCCGATCGCCGAGGTGGCGGCCGACGGCAGCGCGGTCATCACCAAGCACCCCGGCACCGGCGGGTTGGTGTCGACCGGCACGGTCACCGCCCAGCTGCTCTACGAGATCGGTGGTCCCGAGTACCTCAATCCCGACGTGGTGGCCCACTTCGATACGGTCCGGCTGGCCGAGGACGGCCCCGACCGGGTGCGCTGCCACGGCACCCGCGGGTCGCCGCCCCCACCCAGCCTGAAGGTGGCGGTCAGCTACGCCGGCGGCTACCGCAACACCATGACGCTCGTGCTGACCGGCCTCGACGTCGAGGAGAAGGCAGCCTGGGCCGAGCAGGCGCTCTTCGACCTGCTCGGCGGGAAGGAGCGTTTCGACGAGGTCGACGTCCGGCTGCTGCGGTTCGACCACTCCGACCCCCCGACCAACGAGCAGGCCATCGCCCACCTGCGGGTCACCGTCAAGTCGGCCGACCCCGAGCTGGCAGGGAGGGCTTTCTCCAGCGCCACCACCGAGCTCGCCCTGGCCAGCTACGCCGGGTTCCACACCACGACCCCGCCCACGGCGGCCAGCATGTTCGGCGTGTACTGGCCGGCCGCCGTCCCGATCGACGTGGTCACCCAGACGGTGGTCCTGCCCGACGGCACCCGACGTGTGGTGCCCCACCCCCCCTCCTCGGGCGATACCGGCCCGCGGCCGGCGGCCGCGCCGGTCGACACGGCCGGGCTCGGCGCCGCGCCCGGGGACGAAGGCGACGGCGAGGTGGCTGCGGGCGGGACGGTTCGGGTGCCGCTCGGTCGGATCTGCGGCGCCCGGTCGGGGGACAAGGGCGGGAACGCCAACGTCGGTCTGTGGACGAGGGACGACGCCTCCTTCCGGTGGCTGCGCCGGTACCTGACGGTCGAGCGCTTCCGGGGGCTCCTCGCCGAGGCGGCGTCGTTGCCGGTGCAGCGTTACGAGCTGGCGAACCTGCGGGCGCTCAACTTCGTGGTGGTGGGGTTGCTCGGTGAGGGGGTCGCGTCGTCCACCCGTCCCGACCCCCAGGCCAAGGGGCTGGGGGAGTACCTGCGGTCGCGGGTGGTCCCGATCCCGGCCGGCCTGCTCGAGGGCGATCGCCCCCCCGGGGCGGGGCGGTGGTGACGATCGGCCGGGTGCAGGACCCCCGGCGCCGGCCGGCTTGGCGAGGGACGTGAGTCGCACGTCGCGACGAGGAGGGAGGCCCGATGGACTTCGCAGAGAGTGAGGAGCACGAGCTGCTCCGGTCCGCCACCGGCGAGATCGCCCGGCGGTTCGGCCACGACTACTTCGTGCAGCAGGCACGCTCGAGTGGCTCGTCGGGCGAGCTGTGGCAGGCGATCGCCGACCAGGGGTTCCTCGGGGCTCACCTTCCCGAGGCCTACGGCGGCGGGGGCGGGGGGATCAGCGAGCTGACCATCGTCTGCGAGGAGACGGCCACCCAGGGCTGCCCGCTCCTGCTCATCTTGGTGTCGGCAGCCATCTGCGCCGAGCTGATCGCCCGCTTCGGGACCGACGGGCAGAAGGCGGCCTGGCTGCCGGGCCTGGTGGCGGGGGAGAAGATGGCCTTCGCCATCACCGAGCCGGACGCCGGCTCCAACTCCCACCGCCTCGGCACGACCGCCCGGCGCGACGGCGACCTGTACGTGCTGAAGGGGACCAAGACGTTCATCTCGGGGGTGGACGAGGCCTCCCGCCTGCTGGTGGTCACCCGGACCGGCACCGATGAGGAGAGCGGGCGGGGGAGGCTCTCGCTGTTCGTGGTCGACGCCGACGCACCCGGGCTCACCAGGCAGCGGATCCCGGTCGAGATGACCATCCCCGAGAAGCAGTTCACCCTCTTCTTCGACGACGTCGAGGTTCCGGCCGACCGGTTGCTCGGCCAGGAGCACGAGGGGCTGCGGGTGGTCTTCCACGGGCTGAACCCCGAACGCATCACCGGTGCGGCCATCGGCAACGGCATCGGCCGCTACGCCCTGGCCAAGGCGGCCGCCTACGCCAACGACCGGTCGGTGTGGGGGGTGCCGATCGCCACCCACCAGGGGATCGCCCACCCGCTGGCCACCGCCAAGGTGGAGCTCGAGCTGGCCCGTCTGATGACCGCCAAGGCGGCGTGGCTGCACGACCACGATCCCGGGAGCGCCGCCGCCGGCGAGGCGGCCAACATGGCCAAGTACGCGGCGGCCGAGGCGGCGCTCCACTGCCTCGACGTGGCCATCCAGACCCACGGGGGCAACGGGATGACGACCGAGTTCGGGCTGGCCGACCTGTGGGGGCTGGCACGGCTGCTCCGCATCGCCCCGGTCAGCCGCGAGATGATCCTCAATTTCGTGGCCGGCCACTCCCTCGGGCTCGCCAAGAGCTACTGAGATCCGGCAGCCGTGGCGGCCACCTTTAAGATCGGCCGGGTGACCACCCGGGCCGTCAGCCCCGCCAAGGCCCCCGGCCCCCCTACGGCGGCCGGCACCGCCGAGGCGCGCCGTGCCCGCCCGTCCCGGACCGCGCCCTCGGCCGCCGCCGAGACGGCGACGCGGCGGCGGATGATCGACGCCGCGGTCGAGTGCATCCTCGAAAAGGGCTTCTACCGGGCAAGCACCAACGAGATCGCCCGGACCGCCGGCGTGTCGTGGGGGGTCATCCAACACCATTTCAGGACCCGGGAGGGCCTGATGCTGGCGGTGCTCCAGGACGGGGCCGAAAAGTTCTTCGAACACATGAGCAGGGCCCACGTCGAGGGCGACACCGTGGCCGAGCGGATCGACCACCTTGCAGAGATCCTGTCCGCCCACTACGGCGACCCCACCTTCCTCGCCTACCTGCAGGTGCAGCTGAACCTCGACCACGACCCGGCCACCAGCGCCGGCGTCCGCACCACCATGCGCGAGGTCGCCGAACGGTCTCACGGCCACGTGCGCCGGCTCCTGCACGAGGCCCTCGGCGAGGCGGCGGCCACGCCCGAACTGGCGACCACCGTCTTCCTCGCCCTGCGGGGCTTCGCCATCAGCCAGCAGCTGCAGAGCACCATGGCCTACGACAGCGTCGCTCCGCGAGCGCTGCGGCTGGCCCGGCAGCGGAAGCTCCTGGCGCAGTTGCTCGCCCCCTACGTCGAGCAGGTCGCCTGTGGCCGCTGAAGGGCACGGAGGCGAATAGCCTCGCCGGAGTGCCGGTGTCGACCAACGGAGACTCGCCCGCCGACCCCGGTCGGGCGGTGCCCCGGGTCCACCTCCTCCGACTCCCCACCCCCAACCGGCGGGACCTCGCCCGCCGGGGTGCGCAGATCGGGCGGGTGCTGGCCACCCGCCTGACCCCGCTGGCGGTCCACCAGGCCCGGGCCCTGCGCAGGGACGCCCTCGCCACACGCCACCTGCGCGGGGCGGTGCTGCCGCCCCGGGAGTACGCCCGGCCCTGGCGCCAGGTCTGCGAGGATCTCGGCGGCACGTTCATGAAGTTCGGGCAGATGGTGGCCTCGGCGCCGGGCCTGTTCGGCGACGAGGTGGCCGACGAGTTCCGGGCCCTGCTCGACACCGGGCCGCCGGTGCCCTTCGAGCAGGTCCGGGCACTGATCGAGCATGACCTCGGCATGGAGCTCGAGGAGGCGTTCGCCGAGATCGACCCGATGCCGGTCGGGCGGGCCTCGATCGCCGTGGTCCACAAGGGCCGCCTGCACGACGGGCGGGAGGTGGCCGTGAAGGTGCTGCGTCCCGGCATCGAGAGGCTGGTGGCCACCGACCTCGACCTCATGCAGCCGCTCTTCGAGATCCTGGCCCGGGAGACCGGCGACCAGATGGCGGGATCGATCCTCCAGCTGCTCGACGGGCTCCGCCAGCAGCTCGCCGAGGAGCTCGACCTGCGCAACGAAGCGCGTGCCCTCGCCCACTTCCGGGCACTGACCGCCGTGGTCGACCTGCCGCGCCTCGTGGTGCCCGAGCCCTACCCCGAGCTGTCGGGGGAACGGGTGCTCGCGAT
>DAHUYA010000054.1 GCA_027315445.1 Acidimicrobiaceae bacterium
TCCCAGTAGCGGTCGCGGAGCTCCCGCTTGTACAGCTTGCCGTTGTCGAGCCGGGGCAGCTGCTCGACGTAGTCGTAGGTCCTCGGCCGCTTGAAGCCGGCCAGGCGCGTCTCGCACCAGGCCCGCAGACGCTCCGTCAGCGCGTCCCCAGCTCTCCGCCAGACCAGTGGCTGGATCACGGCCTTGACTTCCTCGCCCATCTCGGCGTTCGGCACGCCGAACACCGCCGCGTCGAGTACCTCGGGATGGGCCAGAAGGACGTCCTCGATCTCCTGGGGGTAGATGTTGACCCCTCCGGAGACGATCGTGAAGGCCCGGCGGTCGGTGAGGTAGAGGTAGCCGTCCTCGTCGAGGTGGCCGACGTCGCCCAGGGTCCGCCAGGTGGGGTGGTCCGGGTGGGCCATCGCCTCGGTGCGCGCTCGGTCACCGTGGTAGGCCATCTGGGCGCGCGGGTCCTCGAAGTAGACCGTGCCCGTCTCGCCGATCGCCTGCTCCCCGCCGTCCTCCCCGCAGATGCGGATGACGGCCGGCGGGGTGGCCCGGCCGACCGAGCCCTTGTGGGCCAGCCACTCCTCGGAGTTGATGGCGGTGCTGCCGATGTTCTCGGTGCCGGCGTAGTACTCCTCGATGATCGGACCCCACCATTCGATCATCCGCTCCTTCACCGCCACCGGGCAGGGGGCGGCGGCGTGCACGGCCGAGCGGTGGCTCGACAGGTCGTGGCGCGACCGCTCCCCCTCGGGGAGCTTGAGCATGCGTACGAACATGGTCGGGACCCAGCTGCTGTGGGTCACCTGCCACCGCTCGATCAGGGACAGGGCGGCGGCCGGGTCGAACCGGTCCATCACCACCACCGTGCCCCCCAGCGTCTGGACACCGACCGTGGTGCGCAACGGCGCCGAGTGATAGAGGGGGGCGGGGCTCAGGTACACCATCTCGTCGCTCCAGCCGTAGCGGGCCCGGCTGTGGGCGGCGATCTCCCACTCCCCGAACGGGGGTCCGGGCTCGGGGAGCGGGAACTCGATGCCCTTGGGCCGACCGGTGGTCCCCGAGCTGTAGAGCATGACCATCCCGCGCTGCTCGTCGGCCAGCGGGCCGCCGGGGACCGAGGCCAGGGCCTCCTCGTAGGAGTCGTGGCCGGGCGCGGTCCCGTCGAGCATCAGGCGGGATCCGACCTCGGGGGTGCGGTCGAGCAGCCCGGCGGCCACCTCGGCCAGGGCGGCCGACGTGACCAGCGCACGGGCGCCGCAGTCGTTGACGATGTAGGCGGCCTCCTCGGCCGTCAGGTGGGAATTGACGGCCGTGACGTAGAGCCCGGAGCGAAGGCCGGCCCACACCAGCTCGTGGTACCGGGGGTGGTTCTCGACCAGCACCGCGTAGTGGTCGCCGCGGCGGAGCCCTAGGTCGGCCAGCACCCGGGCGAGGCGCGCCGAACCGTCGTCGAGCTCGCCGTAGGTGACCACCCGGTCGCGCCCACCGGGCCGACCCACCACGACCGCCGCCCGGTCGGGCCGTGCGTCGGCGAAGCTGCCCGCCAGCTCCCCCACCGGCGTCAGCGACGAGCGGCGGTGGGGCCCTCCACGGCGTCGGGCACCGACACCAGGACGGGCGGCGGCTTCCTCCAGTCGGCCACTCCGTCCTCGGGAACGGCCACCGGGTACTTGTTCTCGTGGATCTCGGCCCAGTGGGAGTGGTTCAGCTGGTGCATGGTGAAGCAGGCCTGCAGGGCGTTGTAGAAGCCCATGTTGTCGACCGTCTGGTTGACCGACTCCTTGATCAGGAGGGCGGCCATGGTCGGTGTCTCGGCGATCCGCTTGGCGTAGGCGAGCGTCTGCTCCTCGAGCTGGTCCACCGGGAAGACCTTGCTCACCATGCCGAGGCGGTGCGCCTCGTGGACGTCGATGGCGTCCCCGGTCAGCATGAGCTCCTTGGCCCGGCGGGGGCCGAACTCCCAGGGGTGGCCGAAGTACTCGACGCCGCACATCCCGAGCCTGGTGCCCACCACGTCGGCGAAATAGGCGTTGTCAGCCGCCACGATCAGGTCGCAGGCCCACATGAGCATCAGGCCGGCGGCGTACACGGTGCCCTGCACCTGGGCCACGGTGATCTTGCGCAGGTTCCGCCACCGGAGAGTGTTCTGGAAGAAGTAGTGCCACTCCTGCAGCATCCGGCCCTCGGCGCCCACCCGCGTGCCGCCGTTGATCTTGGCCGTCGGGTGCTCGGTCCGCTCCGCCATGGCGACCGCCGAGCCCATGTCGTGCCCGGAGGAGAAGAGCGGGCCCACGCCGCCCAGGATCACCACCCGGACCTCGTCGTCCTTCTCGGCCACCCCGAATGCGTCGTCGAGCTCGACCAGCATCCCCCGGTTCTGGGCGTTGCGGGTGTCGGGGCGGTTGAGCAGGATGCGGGCGATCCGCCCTCCCTCGAGCGTCTCGTACTTCACGAACTGGTACTCGGGCATTGCTGGTTCCCTCCTTGGCGAGACGTTCACCGTATACCGGACGACAGGGCTCAACCTCCGAGCATCGGCCGGAGCCGACCGGCCAGGGCGACGCAGTGGCCCACCGGGTCGTCGAGGGGCAGGCCGAGGTCGGGCAGGTCGAAGTACTCCACGCTGAGAAGGCCCTGGTAACCGAGGCCGGCGAGGCCGGCGAGGAAGGCGTCGAAGTCGACGTCGCCCGGCTCGTCGGGGTGCAGCTGGGGGTGGCCGGGACGGGCCTGGCGCAGTTGGACGTGACCGGCCAGGTCGGCCACCTCCATGGGGTCGTACCCGCAACAGACGGCCCAGCCGGTGTCGAGGGTGATCCGCAGGCCGGGCACCGCCTCGCACATCGCCCGGACGGCGGCGGCGCTGTCGAGCAGCGAGGCCGGGCCGGGCTCCACCCGGATGTCGGGCACCGAGCGCAGCAGCGCCACCCCCTCCTCCCAGCTGCCGTGCCGGGGAGGCCGGCACGTGCCGCCGGTGCGGGGTCGGCTGCCGATCCGGTCACCGACCGGCAGGACCAGCGGCGGTTCGGGGCCCTCGGGCAGCCGGTCTGCGCCCAGGTCGATGTGGTCGAAGCCGAGCTGGCGCGCCCGACGCGCCGCCTCGGGCGCCGGACAGCCGACGCCGAAGGCGATGCTCACCACCCCGATCCCGCGGCCCCCGGCCTCGGGCGGGCCGGCCTCGGGCGGGCCGGCCTCGGGCGGTCCGGTCACAGGCGGTCCGGTCACAGGCGACGAGGACGGCACCGTGCGTTCACCGTGCCAGCGGAGGGCCGGGCAACGGCAGCACGACGTGGGCGACCGGGCGGCCGGCCAGCCAGTCGGTCACCGCCGCCGCCGCCTGGCGGGCCAGGTTGGACGGGTACGAGCGGATGGCCACCGCGTTGTGGCAGCTGATCGACAAGTTGGGCACGTCCCACAGCGGGCTGTCGGCCGGCAGCGGCTCCTCGGGCAGCACGTCGAGCCATGCGCCGCCGAGCCGCCCGTCGACCAGCGCCGCCACCAGGGCCTCGTGGTCGAGGAGGCCGGCCCGGGCCACGTTGACCACCAGCGCCCCCCGCGGCAGCGTCGCCAGGGCGGCGGCGTCCAACAGTTGCTCGGTCTCAGACGTCAGCGGCGCAGCCAGGACCAAGACGTCCGTCTGACCGAGCACGCCGGCCAACCCGGCCGGACCGAGCACCCGGGTGGCCCCCGAGGGGGCCCCTCGCTCGGGTCGGGCCCGCACGCAGGTGACCTCGAGACCGAGAGCGCCGCCGAGCCGGGTGACCCGGCTGCCGATCTCCCCGGCGCCGAGCACGGTAAGGCGCCGGCCCCGCAGCTCGGTGGTGGCCGTACGCGCCCAGCGGTGCTCGTCCTGGGCCCGCTGGTGCACCCGGGCCTGGCGGGCCAGGCTCAGCATGGCCAGCACCACGAACTCGGCGATGCCGTCCGCCCCCGCGCCGGCCGCGCTCACCAGCCCGATGCCGCGTGCGGCCAGGCCGGGCAGGTCCGCCTGCTCGTACCCGGCACCGCAATGCTGGACCCAGCGGGCCCCGTCCGACAGCAGGCCCAGCTGGTCGAGCTGCTCGGCGAAGCCCACCAGCACCTCGGCCCCGGCCAGCCGGTCCCGCCATTCGCCGGGCACCTCGACCGCCGTGCCCCCTTCGCCGTAGGCGAGCGGGGCGTAGGCCATGGCCACCCCCTCGGGCAGCCGACCGGCCAGCAGCGCCGCGGCCGGCTCGTCGAAGATCCGGGTGGCGACGGCCACCGTGAGCCGGCTCATCGCCGGGCGGCAAGCGCCTGCTGCACCAGCTGGCGGCGCTGGACCTGGCGGGTGGCGCCGGTGCGCGGGATCGCGTCGAGCACCACGAGCGCCCGGGGGTGCTTGAAGGTGGCCAGCCGACCCTCGCAGTGGGTCCGCACCATGGCCAGGTCGACCACCGTTCCCGGCCGAGGCACGACGAAGGCGGTGACCACCTCCCCCCAGTCATCGTCGGGAACGCCGGCCACCGCCGCGTCCAGCAGCGCGTCCATCCCGAGCAGCACCGTGTCCACCTCCGCCGGCGCGACCGTCTCGCCCCCGGTGCGGATCACCTCCTTGGCCCGCCCGACGATCGAGTAGTAGCCCTCGCCGTCCCGCTCGGCCAGGTCCCCGGTGTGGAACCAACCGTCGGCGAGCGCCTCGGCCGTGGCCTCCTCGTCTCGGAAGTAACCGCTCATCAGCACCGGGCTGCGCACGAGCAGCTCCCCGTCCTCGGCGGTCGTCACGTCGCAGAGGATGGCGGGCAGCCCGACCGATCCGGGCTTTCGGTGGACGTCCTCCGGCCACAGGCGGCAGACGCTCCCGGCCTCGGTCGAGCCGTAGGTGATGGTCGTGTCCGACCCCGGGAAGGCCGCGGCGATCGACCGGAGCAGCTCGGGCGTGGTGGCCGAGGTGCCCGTGTCGCAGTGCACCAGGGAGGAGAGGTCACAGGCGCTGCGGTCCGCCTGGAGGATGCGCCGCCACACCGCCGGGATGGCGTAGAGGCGGACCGCCCGGCGACGGTCGACCGCCTCGAGCAGCGGCTCGGCCTCGGCCCGCTCGACGAAGACCACCTCGTCGGCCGACGCCCAGGCGATCATCGGGCCGAACCATCCGGCCATGTGGAACTGGGGGAACATGCAGACGACCGGCCCGTCCGGGAAGGGCGCTGCGTCCCCGATCACCCGGGTCCTCGACGCCCGGTGCGAGAGCACCACCCCCTTGGGCCGCCCGGAGGACCCGCTGGTGAAGAAGATCACGTGCGGCGACGTCTCGTCCAAGAAGGGCGGCGCCACCCCGGTGGTCGAGCGGTCGGCCAGCAGTGCCCCCAGGGTCACCTGGCCGGGGCGGGCGTCGTCGCTCACCACGAGCGCCGGGTCCGCCCGGTCGAGAAGCTGGTCGACCTCCTCGGCGGTGCCCCGGGGGTTGACCGGCACGAACACAGCCCCCAGGCGGGCGAGGGCGAACCAGAGCGCGACCGCGTCGAGGCTCGTGTCCCCCCACCACGCCACCCGCCGGCCGGGACCGACGCCGCGGGCGGCGAGCGCTCGGATCAAGCCGGCGCACTCCTCCTCGACCTGGCCGAACGTGAGGCTGGTCGACCCCAGGGTGGCGCACACCCGGCTCGGGGCGCGCCGGGCCGTCAGCTCGAGGATGTCGCCGACCGAGAGGGGTGCCGCGGTCATCGAGGTCCGGCGCCGTCCTTGAGCTCGATCAGGATCTCGTGGTAGCGCTCGCGGCCGACGTTGAGCGCGGTCTCGGTGCCGCCGCCCCGTACGTAGAACACCTGACCGGGGTGCACCGACGCCTCGATGTCGGCGGCCCGGGCCTCCGGCCCCTCCCCGGCCGCCCGGGCGGCGACCCGGTCGCCTTCGAGGATGACCAGCAGGTAGTCGAGCGAGTGGTGGTGCAGCGCGCTCTGCTCGCCCGGCTGCAGGTCCATCTCCCACACCCGGACCCGCTCGTTCTCGAAGAGCATCCGGGTGGCGACCTCCCCCAGCGGATCGGGCCCCGGAACGCTCACGTCGCCACCCCGCCGCCCGATCGAGCCGCCGACGTCGTCGCGCCGGTGTCCTTCAGCACCCCGATCCGGTGGACCTCGGCCAGCTTGTCGCGCAGGTACCCCGGCGCCTCGGCGGTGTCCACGAACCATCCGGTCGGGCACATGGTGAGCAGCTCGACGAAGGTGAAGCCGGCGCCCGCCACCTGCAGCTCGAAGGCGCGTCGCAGCATCCGGCGGGATCGGGCCACGTCACCCGCCGAGCTGACCGACCCTCGTGCGACGAAGGCGACGCCGTCGAGCCGGGCGACCAGGTCAGCGATCAGGATCGGGAAGCCGTGGCGGTCGGCGTCCCGACCCTCGAGGGTGTTCTTGGTGCGCTGGCCGAGCACGGTGGTCGCCGTCATGTGGCCGCCGGTCTCGCCGAAGACTCCGTTGTTGAGGAGCACGCAGGTGATGCGTTCCGCCCGGGCCGCGGCGTGCAGCACCTCGGCCAGCCCCTCGTTCACCATGTCCCCGTCCCCCTGCACGGTGAACACCACGGTGCCCGGACGGGTCCGCTTCACACCGGTGGCCAGCGAGGGGGCCCGGCCGTGGAGCGCCTGGAGCGACTCCACGTCGAGGTTGCCCGAGAAGGCGGTGTAGCACCCGATACCGAACACGGCGATGGCGCGCTGGGTGAGCTCGAGTTCCTCGACCGTTTCGACCACGCTGCGCATGGCCACCGGCTCGCCGCATCCGGGGCAGAGCGAGTGCTCGCCCTCGAGGATGAGCGAGGGCACGAAGTCGTCGACCAGCCTGCCGGGGGGGAGGGGCGGCTCGACCGGAACCGAGCCGCGGATCGTCGGTCCGTCGCTCACGCCGGCGCCGCCGTCCGGGCGGTCTCGTCGAGGGCGCGGCGGATCCGGGCGGAGAGACGCTCCACGTCGAGCTCGGGAGCGATGCCGAAGCCGGAGTTGTCGAAGCTGAGACCGCCGATGAAGCTGACCGGGCGACGCCCGAGCACCGCCAGGCGCACGTCGTCGTGCATCTGGCCGGTGTTGAGCTCGTAGACCGCCACCGCGCGGGCCACCTCGGCGGCGGCGGCCACCGCGGCCGACGGGAACGGCCACAGGGTGATCGGGCGCACCAGGCCCACCGGCAGCCCCTCGCCACGCAGCTCCTCCACCACGTAGCGGAGGTAGCGCCCCGGCGTCCCGTAGGCCACCACCACCAGCTCGGCGTCGTCCGTCCCGATCGACTCGGCCAGCGGCTCGACGCCGGCCTCCATGGCGGCCAGCCGGTCGCCGATCGTCTCGAGATGGCGCCCGTACTCGACGAAGGAGGGGTCGCCCCGTTTGGCCAGCCCCAGCGGGGAGATCATCCGGGCCGACCCGCTCCCCCCCGTCGAACCGTCGAGGGCCCAGGGCTTGTCGGGCACCGGGGGCAGGTCGGCCACGCCCTCGTCCACCGCCTCCTGCACGTGGGCCAGGTAGTAGTCGCCCACCAGCAGCACCGGGTTGCGCCAGACGTCGGCCAGCCAGAAGGCCCGGTGGGCAAGCTGCACCGCTTCGGGGACGTCGGCCGGGGCCAGTACGACATGGCGGTAGTCGCCGTGGCCCCCGCCGCGGGTCGCCTGGTGGTAGTCACCCTGCCCCCGGGCCATGTTGAGCACCACCAACGGCAGGCGGGCGTGGCAGATCTCCGACAGCGACTCCTGCATGAGCGACAGGCCCTGGCCGACGGAGCCGGTGGCCGCCCGCGTGCCGGTGGCCGCCGCGCCCCAGGCCATACCGACCGCCTCGAGCTCGCTCTCGGCGTTCATGCAGGTGCCGCCCACCTCGGGCAGCAGCCGGGCCATGTGCTCGAGCACCTCGGTGAAGGGGGTCATCGGGTAGCCGGCGAAAAAGCGGCAGCCGGCAGCCACCATCGCCCGGGCGATCGCCTCGGCGCCCTCCATGAGGCGGCGGGTCACCGGCCGTTCCCCCTGACCGCCCCGCGGGCGCTCGGCACCGCCCCGGCCGGGATCTCGACCGGCTGGTCGAACTTCCAGACCTGAAACACGAAATCGGGGCAGATCTGGGCGCAGGCCCGGCAGGCGGTGCACCCTGCACGCAGCTCGGGGTATCGGTAGCCCCGGCGGTTGGTGGCGCCGGTCATCACCAGCACCCCGGGCTTGCAGGCGGCGACGCAGAGGTCGCAGCCCTTGCACGCCTCCACGTCGATCACGACCGTGCCACGCGTGAGCACCCCGTGGGACGCCGTCGTGCCGGCCGTCGCCCCGGTCCCCTGCACAGATCGTTCGTTCACCGCGCCCTCCCCACCGCCGGCTCGAGCCAGGCGTCGGCCAGCGGCGCCGGGACCAGCCGGTACCCGGCGTCGAGCGCACGGCGGTTGGCCTCGACGTGCTGGCGGCGGTACTCGGGCAACACGTCGCCGGCGGCCTCGGTCAGCGAGTCGAGGGTGACCAGCGCGGTGGCCGCGGCGAAGGCTCCGAGCGCCACCATGGCGGAAGCCCTCGGTGCACCGTGCTCGGCCGCCACCGCCGCCGCCTCGACCGCCAGCACCCTGCAGCCGGGGACGGTCACCTCGGGCCCGAAGGTGCCGGCGTCGACCACCGCGACACCACCCGGGCGCAGACGGTCCCGTACCCGGGCCCAGTACTCGGGGTGCATCGCCAGTGCCGACCAGCTGCGGGCCACGGTGGGCGGCGCCCGCAGGGGCCCGTCGGCCACCACCACCGTGGCGTCGGTGTTGCCGCCGCGCATCATCCCGCCGTAGCTGCCGAACACCATGACCTCGCGGCCCTCGGCCACCGCGGCCACCGCCAGGGTGCGGGCCGCAAGTTGGACGCCCTGGCCGCCGATCCCGGTGCAAAGCACCTCGCGCTCCACGCCACCTCCCCGCGCCCGGACGTCGCCGAGCGGCCCGACGCTAGCACCCCCTCCCACTCCGAGAACCAATGTTCTCGATCAGCGCCCTCTACAGTACGGCCCGTGAGCCCGAACAGGACGACAACCGTGCTGCACCGGAGTGCGCCGGTGCTCCCCGCCGGTGCGGGCGCAGCCGGGGAGGTGCCCGCCGCCGAGGCGGCCGGGAAGGTGCCCGCCGCCGAGGAGACCGGGGAGGTCGACGTCCTGATCGCCGCCACTTGGGCCGTGACCGCCCGCACCGGGAACGTCGAGCCGTCGGTGCGCGAGATCCTCGAGCATGCCGGGCTCTCGACCAAGGCCTTCTACCGCCACTTCCGCTCCAAGGACGAGCTGCTGTTGGTGGCCCTCGACGAGGGTACCCGGGTGCTGGTCGACTACCTCGAGCGGAGGATGGCCGCGGCAACCGACCCGAAGGCCGCCATCGGCGCCTGGATCGACGGGTTCGTCTGGCAGGCCGTGAACCCCTCGGCCGCCCGGAGGACCCGACCGTGGACGCTGGGCGCGGGTCGGCTCGCCTCGACCTTCCCGGCTGAATTCGAACGCAACCAACGGGCCATCACCGCGCTCCTCGAGCGGGAGATCGCCCGGGCCGTCACCGACGGGACCGCCTGTTCGCCCGACCCCGCCCGCGATGCCCGGCTGATCTACGGCTACACGTCCGACACCGTGCGGGTGCACCTGTTGCGCGACACGGTGCCGGACACCGACACGACGGCCCACCTGATCGCCTTCGCCCACCGGGCGCTCACCGCCGGTTGAGCGCGATGTCGACGGGCGGACTGGGCCGGCTCGACCTCTCCGGGCGGGTGGCGGTGGTGACGGGGGGCGGCTCGGGCCTGGGCGAGGCGTCGGCCCGGCTGCTGGCCGACCGCGGCGCCCGGGTCGTGGTGGCCGACGTGGCCGGCGACGCCGCCGAGCGGGTGGCCGGCGACATCGGGGCGGACGCCGTCCCCTGCACGGTCGACGTGCGCGAACCGGCGCAGTGCGACGCCATGGTCGCATCCGCCCTCGAGCACTTCGGACGCCTCGACATCGCCGTCAATTCGGCCGGGGTGGCCGACGCCGGGGGCGTGCTGGTCGGCGACACGCCGGACGAGACCTGGCGGCGCATCCTCGGGGTCAACCTCGACGGCGTCTTCCACTGCATGCGGGCCGAGATCCGCCCGATGCTCGAGGTCGGTGGCGGATCCATCGTCAACATCGGTTCGATCATGTCGCAGGCCGGCCTGGCAGTGGCCGGGGCCTACACCGCCTCCAAGCACGGCGTGCTCGGCCTGACCCGGGCCGCCGCCCTCGAGTACGCCGAGCGCGGGTTGCGGATCAACGCCGTGGGCCCCGGCAACATGGACACGCCCATGACCACCCGGCCGTTCTCGGTCGAGTCGGCGCGCGAGGCCCAGCTGTCCCTGCAGGCGATGCACCGGCTCGGGGAGCCCTGGGAAGTGGCCGAGATGGTGGCCTTCCTTGCGTCCGACGCCGCGAGCTTCTGCACCGGCGGCTGGTACGGGGTGGACGGGGGCTACACGGCCCGCTGACCCGGGCGGCTCCGCTTGCGGGCCGCGTCCTCCACGAGCTCGACCAACCAGGCGATGCCGGCGGCGGCGGTGACGGGCTCGAGCTGCCCGTCGACCTCCCGTCGCTCGTAGGTGGCGACCCACCCCCCAACACGTCGCATCCGGCGCGTTCGCAACCCGCCCGGATCAGGGGGCGAGGACCGGCAGGGTCTCCCAACCGCGCACGGTGGAGGTGGGCGACAGCCGGGCGTTGGCCGTGTCGACCTCCCACTCGGGGAAGCGTGCCAGGATCTCCTCGAGCGCGACCCGACCCTCGAGCCGGGCCAGTGCGGCGCCCATGCAGAAGTGGATCCCGTGGCCGAAGGCGAGGTGCTGGCCCACCTGGCGGTGCACGTCGAACCGGTCGCCGTCGGGGAAGTGCCGCTCGTCGCGGTTGGCCGAGCCCACCAAGAGGAGCAGGGCGGCGCCCGGCGGGACCGTCCGACCCCCGAGGTCGAACCCCCGGGCCACGTACCTCCCCACGTGGGGCGCGGGCGGCTCGTAGCGGAGCAGCTCCTCGATGGCGTTGGGGAGCAGCCCCGGGTCCTCGACGAGCTTGCGTCGCTGGTCCGGGTGGTCGGCCAGCACCTTTCCCGCCCAGCCGATCAGCCGGGTGGTGGTCTCGTTGCCGGCGCCGGCGACCACGTTGACGTAGGTGAGCAGCTCCTGGCGGGTCAGGCGCCGCACGGTGCCGGTCTCGTCCTCGAACTCGGCCTGCAACAGCTCGGTCATCAGGTCGTCGGAGGGGTGCCCGGCCCGCCAGTCGATGTACTCGGCGAACATCTCCCCGGTGACGAAATGGTCCGCCGAGACCTTCATCGGCCGGCCGGCCTCGGTGCGCAGGGTGGCGTCGACGTGGTCGCGGACCGCCTCCTGGTCGGCTTCGGGGATGCCCAGCAGCATGCTGATCGTCCGCATCGGCATCTGGGCGCCGATGTCGGCGATGAAGTCGAAGCCCCCGGCGCCGACCAGCGGGTCGAGGCTCCGGGTGCAGAACATCCGGATCTTGTCCTCGAGCTCGGCCACCCGGCGGGCGGTGAAGGCCCGGGAGAGCAGTCGACGGTGGATGGTGTGGACCGGCGGATCCTCGAAGATGAGGACACCGGAGGGCATCTCGATGTCCGCCTTTATCAGCTCGAGGATGCCGCCCCGCCCGGAGATGAAGGACTGCGCGTCGAGCAGGCAGCGCTCCACGTCGTCGAAGCGGCTCAGCGCGTAGAAGTCGTACGTGTCGTTGTAGTAGAGGGGCGCCTCCTCCCGGAGGCGCCGGTACACCGGGTACGGATCGGCGTTGATGTCGACGTCGTAGGGGTCGTAGTAGACGTCCGCGCTGCCAGCCGTCACGGCACACCTCCCTGCCGGTATTCGATGTCTGACTATGACACCAAATACCGGGGGTGGTCAACGGACCGAAGGCCGACGGGCCGGAGGTCGCCGGGACCGGATCAGACGCCGAGGGAGCGACCGATGATCTCCTTCATGATCTCGGTGGTGCCGCCGTAGATGGTCGTCACCCGGGCATCGGCGTAGGCCCGGGCGATCGGGAACTCCCGCATGTAGCCGTAGCCGCCGTGGAGCTGCAGTGCACGGTCGGCCACCCGCCCCTGCAGCTCGGTGCACCACCACTTGGCCATGGCCGCCCGCTCGGCGGTGAGGGAGCCCGCCACCAGCTCCTCCACGCAGGTGTCCACGAACGCCTGCGCCACCTCCACCTGGGTGGCCAGCTCGGCGAGGAGGAACCTCGAGTTCTGGAAGGTGCCGATGGGTTGCCCGAAGGCGGTGCGCTGCTTGCAGTAGTCGAGGGCGAGGCCGAGGCAGAAGCGGGCGGCCGCCACCCCCGAGACAGCGATCGACAGGCGCTCCTGGGGGAGGTTGTGCACCAGCTGCACGAAACCCTGCCCCTCCTCGCCCAGCACATTGGTCGCCGGCACCTCCACGTCGTTGAAGAACAGCTCAGCCGTGTCCTGGGCGTGCAGGCCGAGCTTGTCGAGGTTCCGCCCCCGCTCGAACCCCCTCATGCCACGCTCGAGCACCAGCAGGCTGATGCCGCGGTGCTTGGCCGACGGATCCGTCTTGACTGCGGTCACCACCAGGTCGGCATTGATCCCGTTCGTGATGAACGTCTTGGCCCCGTTCACCACGTACGTGTCGCCGTGGCGGACGGCGGTGGTGGACATGGACGCCAGGTCGCTGCCGATCCCCGGCTCGGTCATGGCGACGGCCAGAACGAGCTCGCCGGAAGACACCCCGGGGAGCCACCGGCGGCGCTGCTCCTCGTTGCAGTAGGCGAGCAGGTAGGGCAGCACGATGTCGTTGTGCAGCACGATCCCCAGGCCGGCCGCGTTGCAGCCGGCCAGGTGCAGCTCCTCGTTGAGCACGGTGTTGAAGCGGAAGTCGTCGACCCCTCCACCGCCGAACGGCTCGGGCACCGCCATCCCGAGCAGGCCGAGCTCCCCCGCTTCGGCGAACAGCGAGCGGTCGACGATCCCTTCGGACTCCCACCGCTCGACGTGGGGGAGCACCTCGGCGGCCACGAAGCGCCGGGCCGTCCCCCGGAACTGCTCGTGCTCCTCGTCGAACAGCCGCCGGCTCACCCCTTGGCGCCTCCGGATGCCGGGCCGGCCAGAAGACGAGCCGTCATCGGACCCTGGAGGGGGCAGCGTTGTGGCGGACCTCGTCGAAGGGCTTGTCCTTGTCGGCGGCGTACTCGCGGGGCATGCCCAGCACCCGCTCGCTGATGATGTTGCGCTGCATCTCGTTGCTCCCGCCACCCAGGCTGCCACCCTGGCGGAACAGGTACTCGACGCTCACCTCGCCCACCGGGTCCCCCTCCGTCCAGGCTGCAGCCCCCCGGCCGACGATCTCGAGGGCCATGTCGCGGTGCCGCTCGTTGGCGGTGGCGGCGAACAGCCGGGGGATGGCGCCGGCCGGCGGCGGGAAATAGCCGCTGGCGATCCCCGTCGTCACCCGCCGGACCAGCTGCTGGGCCACCCGTTCGTGCACCCGATCCTCGGCCACGAGCTGCCGGACCGTCGGGTCGGACGTCCGGCCGGTCGCCCGGGCCAGGTGGTCGAGGCCCGTGGCGCTGCCGGAGCGCTCGCCGGCGGCACCCAGACCGCTCGTGTACCTGGAGGCGCCGCCCACCGCATCGCGCTCGTGGATCAGCAGGCGCGAGGCCACCGTCCAGCCGTCGTTCACCTGACCAAGGACGTCCTCGGCCGGGATGGCCACGTCGTCGAAGAATTCCTGGCAGAACTCGTTCCACCCGTTCACCATCCGGATCTGCTGCACCTCGATCCCCGGCTGGTGGATCTTGACGATGAACATGGTGAGGCCCCGGTGCTTGGGGGCGTGCCAGTCGGTGCGGGCCAGGCACAGCGCGTAGTCCGAACGGAAGGCGCCCGAGCTCCAGATCTTGGAGCCGTTCAGGACGAAGACGTCGCCGTCCCGGGTGGCCCTGGTCACCAGCCCCGCCAGGTCGGAGCCGCCGCTCGGCTCGGACAGGAACTGCACCCACATCTCCTCGCCCCGCAGGATCGCCGGGATGTGGCGCCGCTTCTGCTCTTCGGTCCCGAAGTCGAGGATGGTCGGCGCCAGGATGGACAGGGTGGGCACGTTGAACAGCACCGGCATCTCGTAGGCCGCCGACTCCCGGCTGAACGCCTGCTGGTGCTCGCGGCTGAGCCCCAGCCCGCCGTACTCCCTGGGGAAGCAGATGCCGGCGAACCCGGCGTCGTAGAGCGTGCGCTGCAGCTCGCGGGCCCGGACCCCGAACTCGTCGTCCCGCATCAGGTGGTAGTTGTCCACGCCCTCGGGCAGGCGCGGCATGTGCTCGGCCAGCCAGGCCCTGGCCCGCAGACGGAACGACTCGACCTCCTCCGCCGGCGCTCCGATCACCGATTGGGCTGCCATCTCGTCTCCTCTTCCCGGGGCCTACAGGCCCATGCCGGCGGCGATCCGCTCACGGTGCTCCTCGGGGGTGCCGAACAACGACCGCTCCTGCACCACCCGTCGCAGGTACAGGTGCAGATCGTGGTCCCAGGTGACGCCGATGCCGCCGTGCAGCTGCACGCAGTCCTGCAGGATCACCGTCGCATTCGTCCCGACGTACGACTTGGCCACGCTCACCAGCTCGGCCGCCCGCTCCTCGCGGGCGCCGACCGAGCGCACCGCTCCGGTGGTGGTGGCGTGGATCGCCTCGAGCCAGAGCTTCATGTCGGCGAATCGGTGCTTGAGCGCCTGGTAGGAAGCCAGCGCACGGCCGAAGGAGTAGCGGTCGAAGGCGTACTCGACGGTGCGCGTGAACATCTCGTCGACGGCACCGGCCATCATGGCGCACTGCAGGGCGACCACCACCTGCAGTTGCCGCTCCACCTGGGCCGCGGCATCGCCCACCTCGCCCAGCAGGTGCTCGGGTCCGAGCGTCACGCCGTCGAGGTGCACGTCGGCGATACGACGGGCGAGGTCGATGCCCTGGAGCGGCACGACGGTGACCCCCGGGGTCGACGCAGGCACCACGAACTGGGTCGGCCGACCGTCCACCAGGGCCGTCACCAGAAGGTGGCCCGCCTCGGCCGCCGCCTCGACCGGCCCCTTGACGCCGGAGAGGACGAAGCGGTCTCCCTGGCGGGCGGCCTCGAGGGCGACCGCCTCCCCGCCGCACGCCGGGCGGCCCGGCTCGGCCAGGCACCAGGTGGCGACCGTCTCCCCGCCGACCAGGCCGGGCAGTACCGCCGCCCGCTGTTCGGCCGTGCCGGCCTCCGACAGGGCGGCCGCCACCACGTTGGTCATGAGCAGTGGCCCGGGGCTGACCAGCCGACCCATCTCCTCGGCCACCAAGGCCAGGTCGGCCAGCCCGTTGCCCGACACGCTGCCGCCACCGTCGGCTTCGCCCACCAGCAGCGAGGTCCACCCGAGCTCGGCACCTCGTCGCCACCAGTCGACCGGGTAGCCGGCCGCCTCCTTCTCCGACCATTGCCGCACGGTGGACACCGGTGCAGTGCTCTCGAGGAACTTCCGCGTCGTCTCCCGGAACAGCTCCTGGTCGTCGCTTCTCTCGAGATCCACCCTGCTCCTTCCGTCAGCATGCCGGACGGCACGGCCGGCGGGAGGCATGTGCTGGCGCGCCGGCAGCCCGCCGCCCGCAGCGTAGCCGTGCACCGCGACCGGTCTTTTTCGGCACTCGGGCGTCGTCGGGACGCGCCGTGGCGGCCCCGCAGTGACGAGAGGCGACCGGTTCAGACGTCCCGGTGGGTGGTCACACCGCCCCCTCGGCGGCCGGGGTCGGGACGAAGCGGTCGAGGTCCCAGACGCTGACCGACTCGTAGGGTGCGGCCAGCAGCGGGCGGACCGGCGCCTCCGCCCAGGCGCGAGCCAGCGGCCCGCGCAGTCGCTCGGCCACCGCCGCCGGCTCGTCGTCGAGGTAGCAGACGGTGATCCGGTAGTCGCCGTCGTCGAAGTTGGGTTTACGGATGGCCGAGCTGGTGGCGAACACCCAGATGCCGGCCACCCCGGGCACCGAGACCAGCCCCGGCAGCACCTCGGCGTGGACCCTCCGGAGGTGGTCGTCGTAGCGTCCGCGGTCGGTCGCCTCCTCCACGATCAGGTAGATACCCCGGTTCGGCCGGAAGGGCACCACCTCGGGGCTCACCAAGGCGGCCGGGGAAGCCCAGGTCTCGAGGAGTCGCAGCCCGCCCCGGTAGCGGGAGGGAAGCCGCTCGGAGTACCGGCCCATCTCGGCCAGCTTGCGCCCGAGGGTCAGGAACTCGTCGAGGGTCACGTCGAGGGGCTCACCCATCAGGTACAGCACCACGTGCTCCACCTCCGACCAACGGTCGGCGGCGGCGGCCCGGGCGGCCCGGTCGGCGGGGGTGGCCGCCCAGCGCTGCCCGAAGACCAGTCCCGGCAGCTGGTACTGCTCGGGCATGTGGTCGAGCTGGTGCCATCGCAGGTAGGGGCGGTCGTCGCCGCGGACGGCATGGCCCGAAAGCGAGAAGAAGCCCAGCTCGACCCGGTTCATCCCTCCCCCTTGCCGAACAGGTGCCGGCGCACGAAGGCCAGCGCCCGGTCCCATGAGACGGCCGCGGCCTCGGGCCGGTGCCAATCCTCGAAGTGGCTGGCGAAGGCATGGCCGGCCCCGGGGCAGAGCTCGATCTCGAGCGGCAGGCTCCAGCGGGCCGCCCGGGCCTCGACCTCCTGGCGCAGGTCCGGCGGCCACACCGGGTCGTCCGCCCCGACGACCAGCAGCGCCGGTCGGCGGAGCGCCCAGAGAAGGTCGAGCGGGTGCTGAGGGTGGCGGTCCGACAGCGCGTGGAAGGTCGGCTGGCTCGGGTAGTAGAGCACCGAGGCGGCCACCCGTCGGTCGAGGCAGGCCCCCAACATGGCCAGCGTTCCCCCGGTGCAGTACCCCCATACCCCGGCCCGGGAGACGCCCTCCACCTCGAAGAGGTGGTCGACCGCCGCCAGCACGTCCTCGACCCCTTGGCGGAAGTCGAGCTGGTCGATGTGCGCCTGCAGCTCCGCCAGGTGGGCCAGGTCGACCAACCGCTCGGGATCCGCCGGGCCCTCCCCGTGGTAGTAGTCCGGCACCGCCACCACGAACCCCTCGGCAGCCAGCCGGGCGGCGACCCCCCGGATGAAGGCGTTGACCCCCTGGGCCTCGGTGACCAGGGCGATGCCGGCCCGAGCCGGCCGGGCGCCCTGAGGACGGTACACCAGCGTGGGGACCTCCACCCCGCCGGCGCGCAGCGTGGGCGCCGCCGCCGGACCCCGGTCGCCGGTCACGCCGCCGCCGGCCGGACGGCCGGCACCGAGCGTCCACCCTCCCAGCGGCGCAGCACCAGGAACCCGCCCTTGAGCGCCCCCCGCTCCCAACGGCCGAACCCCATGGTGGTGCCGGGCGAGCCGAGGGTCGCCGGGAGCCACTTCACCCGCTCGAGGGCCTCCTTCACCTCGACGGTTCGCGGCATCTCGGCGCCGGCCAGGGCGGCGACGACCAGCCGGCCCAGGTCGTCGCCGGCCGCCAGCATGGTGGGGGACGGGGGGTCGCCCCCGTGGGCCGTCAGCTGCTCGCCCAGGCGGGGGTTGTCCTCGGACCAGGCGTCGACGTAGGTCCAGCCCTCCCAGTCGGCGGTCCAGGCCGGGTTGGCCCAGCCGAACATCAGGGCCGAGTTGGCCACCACCGGTGGGTGCCAACCGGCGGCGGTCATCGCCTGCCCGAGGGCCCGGGCGCTGAGGCCCAGGCCGAGGTAGACCACGGCGTCGGCGTCGTGGCGGCGGAGCTCCTCGACCACCGCCCCGAGGTCGTCGGCCACCGGCGAGACCCGTAGCCGGGCCACCAGCCGCAGGTCGTGCTCGTCGCTCGCCGCCTCGAAGAACGACCCGTAGCGGGCCCCGATCGGCGAGCGGTCCTGCACCACCGCCAGGCGGCGGCCGCCGGCGGCCGCCAGGTGGGCGGCGAGCAGCGACGGCTCCTCCTCGAGCGAGCCGATCTGGTACTGGAACATCCACTCGCTGCGGGACCGGTCGGTCCCCGACCAGTTGATGCACGGCACGCGGGCCCGGTCGGCCAGGTCGCGCACCACGAGGGCGTTGTCGGTGATCGACGGCCCGAGGACCAGCACCGGGCATTGGCCGAGCAGCGCCTCGAACCCCCGCTCGACGGCCGCCGCGCTCCCGGCGGGCAGCCCGGTCGCCGACTCGGCGACCACTCGGACCGGGCGGTCGAGCCGCCGGCCCGCCACCGCCTGCTCGAGGTGGCGGCGGACCAGGCCGATCATCGGGCTCTCGGGGCCGCCGTGGTCGAGCAGGACTCCGACCACCACCGGGTCGGGCCCTCCGGCGGTCTCGGCGCGGCGCCGGACGGCGGGGGCCAGCCCTCGAACAGGCCGAGCTGGGCGCAGAGCTCCTGGGCCTCGACCAGCGACCCGTTGGGTGGGGCCGGCGACGGATCGTTCGCCAACCAGGCCACCACCGAGCCGCACACCTCCGGTGGCGCCGCCCGGCGGGCGTCGAGCCCGGCCACCTCGGCCATGTGCAACGCCATCCTCTCGGTGAGGATGAACCCGGGGTGGACGTTGTAGGCGTGGACACCCCGCTCGCCCAGCTCGACCGCCAGGATCCCGGCGACCTTGAAGAGGCCCGCCTTCCCCACTGCATAGCCGACGCCGTAGCTCCCCATCTCGAGCGGGTCGACGTAGGCGGCGGCCGAGGTGACGTTGAGCACCGTGCCGCGGCGCCGGTCCGCCATCCCGGGCACCAGCACCGAGATGAGCGCCAGCGGGGCGAGGACGTCCACCGTCATCTCGTCCGTCAGGTCGGCGACCGACACCTCGAGCACGGGCGCCTGGGCGCCCCGCCCCGTGTAGATGGCGTTGTTCACCAGCACGTCGACGCCCCCCCAGGCGTCGAGCACCGTGCCGGCGGCCGCTCGCACCGCTTCGAGGTCGGTCAGGTCCACCGGCACCTCCAGCGCCCGGCGCCCGGCGGCACGCACCAGCTCGGCGGTGGCGGCGACGCTCCCGGGCAGGGCACGCCTCGCACCGTCGTGGGCCACGTCGTACCCCTGGCCCTCCTCGGCGGTGCGGGCCAGGACCGCCACGTCGAACCCGGCCTCGGCGAGCGCCAGCGCGCAGGCCCGCCCCACCCCCCGGCTGGCGCCGGTGACCAGTGCCTTGGGGCCGGTGCCGCTCCTCTCGTCCTCGTCCATCGCTCCTCCCCCGCCGGCGACTGGTGGTCGGCGGGGGTCACGCTACCGGGGGTGGAGTCCGTCGGGCGGGCGACGCCCCCGGCGGGCAAACCGGGGGGTGGTCCCGGACAGGCCGGTGGCCCCCGCGTTGCGTGGCCCGGTGCGGGCCGAGCACCATCGGACCGTGACGCCCGCCGAGCCCACCGGGCACCCGGACGCCGGGTACCTCCCGCTGCCGGAAGCCGGCCGGGTGTTCACCGGTCACCGCCGGGTCCGCCTGGGCGACGCCGCGCCGGGCGGGAGGGTGCGCTTCGACGCGCTGGCCCGGTACCTGCAGGACGTGGCCGAGGACGACGCAGCCGACGCCGGCTGGCCACCCGAGGTGGGCTGGGTCGTGCGCAAGACCCGCATGCAGGTTCGCCGGTTCCCCTCACTGGGCGAGCGGCTGCGGCTCGAGACGTTCTGCTCGGGCCGGGCCGCCGCATGGGCCGAGCGGACGACCACGGTGACCGGCGAGGTCGGTGGGTCGCTGCAGGCAACCTCCGTGTGGGTGGCCGTCGACAGCCGGAGCGGCCGACCGGCGAGGCTCGGCGATCTGTTCGACGTGGTCTATGCACCCTCGGCCGCGGGCCGGCGGGCCTCGGCGCGGCTCCACCTCCCGGCCCTTCCGGCGGGGCTGGTCGAGCAGGGCCGTCCGTGGCCGCTGCGGATCAGCGACTTCGACGCCTGGAAGCACGTGAACAACGCCATCTCGTGGTCGGCGGTGGAGGACGCCCTGGCTGCAGCGCGCTGGCCCCTCGAGGAGACCGCGCCGGGAAGCGGTACCCGGTGGCCGCCGGTGTCGGCCGAGCTCGAGCACCACGAGGCGATCGAGGTCGGGGGCCGGCCGACCCTCTGTGCCGAGCACTCTTCGGCCTCGGTCCGTATCTGGCTGACCGAGGGGACGCGAGTGCTCACCGCGGCCCGTCTCCGGACGACGACGGCCTGAGCGCCCCCGGGCCCGCTCGAAGCTCAGCCGGCGGTCTTGGCCCCGGTCGACGGCAGCGCCGGCTCGGGGGCACGACCACGGAACCAGCGACTGTTGCCGTCGTCGTCCCAGACGAACACGTCGACACCGAGCCCGCACCGGTGCACGCCCTCGTGGAACCGTGGCAGCTCGCAGTGGAAGTTGCCGGCGCTGCTGCGGCAGGTCGGTCGACTCCGTGTTCTCGTCGGGTCTTCCATGCCGGTGCTCCAGGCGTTTGCTCCTACAGTCACCATGACCGGCGGGGACGCGCGGGAGTAGGGCCGTTGGTCCGTGCCGCATGTGCCCCGGGTCGGTGACGAAGGTCCCGGGGCAACCTCGGCGCAGATCGCTTCGGCACCGGACCTACCGTGGCGTCGGAGGAAGGTGCATGGACCTCGAGATTGGACCGACGGACCCGGACCGGTCGGACGTGCAGCGGTTGCTGTCCGCCCACCTGGCCTTCGCCCATGCCGTGACGCCGCCCGGCCACGTGCACGCCCTGGGCGCCGACGCCCTGTGGGCGTCCGTCATCACCGTGTTCGCCGCCCGGCGCAACGGCCGGTTGCTCGGCATCGGCGCCCTTCGGCAAGTCGACCCGTCGCACGGCGAGGTCAAGTCCATGCACACCGACCGTTCTGCCCGCGGCCGAGGGGTCGGGCGTGCGATGCTCGACCACCTGCTGGCCGAGGCCGAGCGCCGCGGCTACCGCCGGGTCAGCCTCGAGACCGGCACCACTGACGCCTTCGGTCCCGCCCGCTCCCTCTATGTCGGGCGGGGCTTCCGCCGCTGCCCGCCGTTCGGCGAGTACACCGACAATCCGCACAGCATCTGCATGACCCTGATGCTGGGAGAGGCGAACGGTCGAGGTGGCGGCGGCGAGCGAGCGGGGGGCGACGACGGCCGGCGGTCCGCCCCGGCCGACCCGGAGGCGGTCGCCCACCTCCGAGCGGCCGACCCGGTGCTGGCGGCCCTCATCGATGCCGATCCGGGCTTCCGGCCACGGGCCTGGCTGGCCGACCTGCCAGTGCTCGACGCCTTCGGCGCCCTGGTGTTCCAGGTCGCCGGCCAGCAGCTGTCGGTCGCCGCCACCCGGCGCATCCTCGACCGCCTGCAGGCAACCTTCGGAGGCCACCTGCCCTCGCCGGCCGAGCTGCTGGCATCGCCGTCGGAGGTCGTCCGTGCAGCCGGGCTGTCGGCCCGCAAGGTGGAGACCCTCCGGACGGTGGCCGCTCGGTTCGTCGACGGCACGTTGAGCGACCGCTCCCTGGCCGCCATGGACGACGGGCAGGTGGAGGAGGCACTGACCGCCATCTCCGGCATCGGGCGGTGGACCGCCCACGGCTTCCTGATCGTCGCCCTCGACCGGGCCGATGTCGTCCTCCCCGGCGACCTGGCGCTCCGCAAGGCGATCCGAGGCGCCTACCGGCTCGACCACCTGCCGAGCGAGGCGGAGGTGCTGGCCCTCGCCGAGCAGTGGCGCCCGCACCGGAGCCTGGCCTGCGCCTACCTCTTCTCGTCGAGCTTCCGGCACGAGCGATCGACCGGTTGAGGTCGAGTCGCCCGCCTCAGGGCAGGCTCGGGCGGATCCGTTGCTCGAGGAACTGGACCACGGCCTCGGAAAAGGCGTCGTTGCGGTCGCCGGCGATCATGTGGGCCGCGCCCTCCACCTCCACCACGGACGCGTCGGGCATGCGGGAGAGGAAGTCGTCGACGCTCGCCTTGGTCACCACGTCGCTCAGCGACCCGCGCACCAGCAGGGTGGGGACACCGATGTTCTCGACCGCCACGTCGATCAGCCCGGCCAGCCGGTCGGGCAGGACCTCGGTGCGCCCGCGGTCGATGAACCGCGGGTCCCAGTGCCAGAACCAGCGGCCGTCCCGCTCCCGCAGCACCTTCTTGAGGCCCTCGGGGTTCGTCGACCGCCGGCGGTTCGGTGTGTACGCGGCGATGGCGGCCGCCGCCTCCTCGAGGCTGGCGAAGCCGACCATCCCCGACTGCATGAACTCCTTGATCCGCTGGATGCCGCGGTCGTCGGCCTTGGGGGTGATGTCGACCAGCACCAGTCCGCTCGACACCGTCCGGTCGCTCGTGCCCTCGGCCAGCATGGCCGACACCCCGCCGAGGGAGGCGCCGACGATCACCGGGGGGCGGCCGAGCTGGTCGCAGACCGCCACGCAGTCGGCGCAGAATGAGGTGAAGGAGTAATCGCCGTCGGGCGCCCACTGGCTGTCACCGTGACCGCGCAGGTCGAGGGTCACCGTCCGCCAGCCGTGCCCGGCCACCACCTCGGCGGTGCGCCCCCAGGCATGGCGCGTCTGGCCCCCGCCGTGGAGGAACAGAACGGGCCAGTCGTCCGGCTCGCCGCGCACGTCGCCCACCAAGCGCAGGCCCTCGAAGCCCTCGAAGGTGAGGGTGGTCGGCCCGCTCATCGGTGGGCCGCCGTCGGCGGACGGTCCGGTCTCAACGGCCGGTGAACTTCGGAGGGCGCTTCTCGACGAAGGCCAGGGCTCCTTCGCGGGCGTCCTCGCTCTGGAAGACCGCGGTCATCTCGTCGGGGGTGGCCCAGCCGGGCGCGGCCGGGTCCACCGCCGCCCGGCGCATCAGCCGCTTGGTGGTCTGCACCGCCAGGGGGCCGTTCGCCGCCACCGCCCCGGCCAGCTCGAGGGCGGCCGGCCGCAGCTCCTCCAGGGGGACCACCCGGTTGACCAGGCCCCACTCGGCGGCCTGCTGCGCCCCGAAGAGCTCGCCGGTCATCCCGACCTCGAGGGCCCGGGCCAGCGGGATCCGGCTCGAGAGCAAGGTGCCGCCCCCGGAGGCGAAGAGCCCCCGGCGCACCTCGGGCAGCCCGAAGCGGGCGACGTCGGCCGCCACCACGAGG
>DAHUYA010000185.1 GCA_027315445.1 Acidimicrobiaceae bacterium
CCTTCGACCAGGGAACTGGCCGTTCGGGTCGTCCCGTCGTCGAAGTCGCCAGCCGAGAGTCGGAGGACCCGCAGCACGTCGCTCAACTGGCCGAGCTGCCCGCCGCCGAGTGACCCGAGGCCGAATCGGGAGGCGTTGACCGCCGTCGTCGCCTCCTCCACCACGGACCGACCCCGGTCGGTGATCCGGGCGAGCGTGGTACGACGATCGGTCGGGTGCGGGACCCGCTCGACCAGACCCTGTGCCTCGAGCCGGTCCACCGCGTTGGTGACGCTCGTGGGATGGATCATGAGACGGGGCCCCATCTTCCCGAGCGGGAGCTCCCCGTGGCGGGTGAAGGAGAGCAGGGCGAGCACCTCGTAGCGGGCGAACGTCAACCCGAAGGGCCGAAGTGCGTCGTCCACCGTGCGCAGGACGATCTGCTGGGCCCGCATCAAGGCCGTGGCGGCCGCCATCTGCGCTGCGGCCGCCGGCCACCGAGCCGACCACTGGCGCCGAGCCTCCTCGATCGGGTCGAAACCGAGTCGGGCGCCCGCCATCCGCCCGACGATAGAGGCAGCCCGGCCCGACCGCCGTCGGTCACAGGTTGGCCAGCACCGCCTCGGCCGAGCTGACGTCGAGACCGGGCCCGGACTCCACGCTGAGCGAGGTCACGACCCCGTCCTCGATCACAGCCGCGTACCGCTGGGAGCGGGTCCCCAACCCGAAGGAGCTCCCGTCCATCTGCAGTCCCATCGCTTCGGTGAACTCACCGTTGCCGTCGGCCAGCATCAGGATGTCGTCGCCCACACCTCGGTCGTCGCCCCAGGCGTCCATGACGAAGGGGTCGTTCACCGACACGCAGGCGATGGTGTCGACCCCCTTGGCCCTCAGGTCGTCCGCCCGGAGCACGAACCCCGGAAGGTGGTAGTCCGAACAGGTCGGGGTGAAGGCGCCGGGCACGGCGAAGAGGACCACCTTGCCCCCTCCCAGCACCTCGCCGCTGCGGACCGGCGTGGGCCGGGCGCCGCTCATGGTCATCAGCTGCACGTCGGGGATGCGGTCCCCTACGGCGATCGGCATGGCCGCTCCTCCGTTCTCCTCACGTCCTACTCAGGCTGCCGTACTCCGCGGCGCCACGTCCATCGCGGCGCCCCTCGCCGGGAGGCCACGTCCATCGCGGCGCCTCCCGTCGGGGCGCCCCGGGAGAGCATCCTCCACCGGGGGCCCACGGGGCAACGTGGAGGACCCGATGACCAGCGGGCGCCCGCCCGGAGACGGCGGTGCGAAGACGCCACCCTTCCGCCCCTCAGGACATGCCGACGGGCTGCCGCTCCTCGTCGAGCACGAACACCGTCTGGGTGCTCTTGACGGCCGGGATGCGATGGAGGCGGTGCAACACCACGTCGCGCAGCGACGACACGTCGTGCACCCGGACGACCACCACGAAGTCGAACCCCCCCGAGGTCACCGCCATGTACTCGAAACCCGGAAGGTGCACCAACGCCTCGCGAACCCCCGCCCAGTCGCTCTGGTCGACGTTCATCAGGATCATGGCGGTGATGGCGAAGCCGAGCGCCGCCGGGTCGACCTCCGCCCGGAAGCCCTTCAACACCCCGTCGGCGCGCAACCGCTCCACCCGGGCGTACGCGGTGGCCCGGGACACACCGATGCGACCCGCCAGCTCGTTCACCGACATCCGGCCGTCCTGGACGAGCGCCGACAGGATCGCCCGGTCGATCTCGTCCGTCTGGCGCACAGGACGGCGCTCTACAGTCCTCGACATACCCCGTACCTCCTGCTCAGGCAAGACGGAACGTCATCACTTCGCCCGGATTCCGAAAAACCGTCCGGCAAAGCAGCGGCAGCATCATACAACTGCTCACCGGCGGGCACCGGCGGGCACCGGCGGGCGGGCACCGCACCGGCGGGCGGGCACCGGCTGGCGGGCACGGGCGGGCACCTGCGGGCGGGCACCGGCGGTCACCTCCGCCAGCGGGCCTCGGCCGCCCGGACGTCGCCCACCAGGTTCCCCATCGCCAGGTTCACGTCGTAGACGTGGAGACCCCACTGGGGGCCGTCGACGTCGCCCACCGTCGGACGGCCGTGGACGGCGCCCGGCACCGTCGACACCTGCAACCAGGATGCGCCGTCCCGGTGCCGGCACCGCGCGGTGTAGAGCCCGGGGTAGGAGACCCAGGGGGTGCGCACGGACCCCAGGGAGGGGAACATCGGGTCGAGCGCGCCGGCCCCGCCCGACAGCCCGGCCGGGTTGACGCAGGCCACCTGCACGCCCGTGTGTCGGGTCTGCCCGGTCGGAAGCGACGCCCCCTGCCCCGGGCGGCCGAAGAGCGCGTCGGACGGCGGCATCTGGAGGAAGCTCGAGTACGCCACGACGCAGCCGTCCTGGCCGCCGGTATGGCAGAGCGGGATGTCGGCGAAGCTGCCGCCGACCAGCCGGCCGGTCGGCACGGTCACGTTGCCGCCGAGGAGCACCGCCACGACGAGGCGGTGCAGGAGCGTCGGGTGGTGCACCACGAGCTGGCGGAGGAGCAGGATGAGAAGGGCCGCCCCCTGCGAGTGCCCGAGGAACACGATCGGTCGGCCGCCGTTGTCGTGGGCCAGGTAGTCCTCGAAGGCGCTCCGGAGGCTGTCGTAGGCGATCGCCGTGGGGCCGGCCGGCACGTCGAGATCGGGGTAGCGCGACAGCCCGGCCAAGGTGACCTGCCGGTACATGGGCGCCCAGACCCGGCACACCTGCGAGAAGGGCGCCGCCTGGGACTCGGCTGCGTCGATCTCGGCGGGCTGCACCCGGAGGTCGGCGTTGGTGGCCCTCTGCCCGCTGACCGTCGGGTAGACGTAGAAGCAGTCGAAGCGGCTCGAACCGGCCGCCTCGGGATGCCGGACCGAGGCGGCACCGGTCGCCGGCACGACCGTGGTGGCCAGGCTGGTGGCGCAGGGGTCGCCGACCGCCCCGGGTCGGCAGAGCCACACCGCGGCGGTTCTCGGGCCGGCGGTCCCCGAGCGCGTGGCGGCGGCAGCGGGAACCCACGGACCGACTGCCGCGCCGGCCGTCACCACGAGTGCTCCCAGCAGCACCCGGGCACGCCGCCGCTTCGACGCCGTTCCGCCCGCCAGGGTGCGGCGACCAGCCGGTCCGGGCGCGCCCTCCCCGCCCGGGCCGTTCCTCAGCGTCCCTCCCAGCGGGGCGGGCGCTTCTCGGTGAAGGCCCGCGGTCCCTCCTGGGCGTCCCGGCTGCGGTAGACGGGCGCCCAGATCTCCTCCGCCTCGTCGAAGACGGCGTCGCGGACGGCCCGGGCGGCGGCGTAGACCATGCGCTTGCCCGCCCGCACCGACAACGGGGCGTTGCCGGCGATCCGGAGAGCCACCTCCTGCACCCGCATCCGCAGACGCTCCGCCGGCACCACCTCGTTCACCAGCCCCACCTCGTGGGCCCGCAGGGCACTCAACGGCTCGGCGGTCAGCAGGAGCTCGAGCGCGATCCTCGGGGGCACGAGCCACGGCAGGGGCGCCGCCCACGGGGCACCCCTCCCCACCTTCGGCTCGGTGATGGCGAAGCGGGCTCCTTCGACGGCGATGCACAGGTCGCACATCTGGGCGAGCAGGAAGCCGCCGGCGTAGGCCACGCCGTTGACCGCGGCGATGGTCGGCTTCTCCACCTCGACGTTCCGCCCGAAATGGGGCAGGAAGTCCGGGGGCGGGATCTCGAGGCCACTCGACGCCATCTCCTTCAGGTCGGCCCCGGCGCAGAAGGCCCGGTCGCCCGACCCGGTCAGCACCAGCACCGACGCCGAGCGGTCGACGTTGAAGCGGTGGGTCCCCTCCCAGAGGCCCTCGCGTACCGCCGCGCTCAGGGCGTTGGCGGCTTCGGGGCGGTCGATGGTGAGCCAGGCGACGCCGTCTCGGACCTCGTAGCGGACCGCGGTCGTGCTCATTCCGCCTCCCCGTCCCCATCCGGTCCCCCGCCCGACGCCGCCCCGACCACCGCCAGCACGGCCCCGGCCTCCACCTGGGCGCCCGGCGAGACCAGCACCTGGTCGAGCGTGCCGGCCCGGGGGCTGCGCACCGAGTGCTCCATCTTCATCGCCTCGAGCACCACCAGCACCTGGCCCTCGGACACCCGATCGCCCGGAGCGGCCAGGACCCGGGCGACGGACCCGGGCATCGGTGCGAGGAGCGACCCGGCGGCCACCGCCGGCCCGGGCTCGGCGAAGCGCGGCACCTCGGTGAACCGGGAGGCGCCGAGGGGGCCGTCCACCCAGGCCTCCGACCCGTACCAGGCGACCACCACCCGATGGGCGACGCCGTCACGCTCGAGCACGACCTCGTCGGGGGTGGCGGCGGGCACACGCCCCACCAGGCGCTCCCCCTCGACCGTGACTTCGACCGTGACCTCGACCGGAGCCGCGGTCGCGGGCCCTGCGAAACCCTCGCCCGCCGTCCCCGCCCGGCCCGGCCCGGCGTAGCGGTGGGCCACCTCGATCGGGCCGTCGGTGTCGGCGAGCACGGTGGACTGCCACCCCTCACCCACGTTGCGCCACCCCGGCGGGACCGCCGGCTGCACCGTCCTCGACCCGAGTCGGGCGGCCGACGCCGCCAGCACGGCGGCTGCCGCGTGGAGCCGGCGCACCCCGGCGGCGGGTCGGTGGGAGAGGGCGGCCGGGTCGTGACGATCGAGGAAGCCGGTGTCCGTCCGCCCCTCGAGGAACTCGGGGTGCTCGAGCACCCCGACGAGCAGGTCGCGATTGGTCGTGACCCCGTGCAGCCGGGCCCGCCGGAGGGCGTCCGACAAGCGCCGGGCGGCCAGCGCCCGGGTCGGCGCCCTGGCGATCACCTTGGCCAGCATCGCGTCGTAGTACGTGCTCACCACCGAGCCGGCCTCGACGCCCCGGTCCACCCGGAGGTCGAGCCCAGCGGGCACCTCGAAGCGCTCGACGGTGCCGCTCACCGGCAGGAAGCCGGCCGCCACGTCCTCGGCGTAGAGCCTGGCCTCGATGGCGTGCCCCCGAAGCTCGGCGGTGCGCGCCTCGGGGGGCAGGGGCTCGCCGGCCGCGACCGCCAGCTGCAACGCCACCAGGTCGAGCCCGGTGACCGCCTCGGTCACCGGGTGCTCCACCTGCAACCTGGTGTTGACCTCGAGGAAGAAGAACTGCCCGTCCCGGTCGAGGACGAACTCGACCGTGCCCGCCCCGACGTAGCCGATGGCGGCGGCGGCGGCCACGGCCGCCTTGCCCAGCGCCTCGCGCAGCGACTCGTCGACCGCCGGCGAGGGGCACTCCTCGATGATCTTCTGGTAACGGCGCTGAATCGAACATTCACGCTCGAAGAGGTGCACGACGGTGCCGTGGTGGTCGCCGAACACCTGCACCTCCACGTGACGCGGCGACACCACGAACCGTTCGACGAACAGGGTGCCGTCGCCGAATGCCGACACCGCCTCACCTCGGGCCGCCTCGAAGGCGGCCGCCGCCTCGGCGGCGGAGGCCACCACCCGCATGCCCCGCCCGCCCCCGCCGAAGGCCGCCTTCACCAGCAGCGGCCACCCGAGCCGCCGGCCGGCCGTCGCCACCTCCTCGGCCGAGTCGACCTCGGCCGACTCGAGCACCGGCACCCCGGCGGCCGCCATCCGCTGCTTGGCCGCCACCTTGGAGGCCATCGCCTCGATGGCGGCAGAGGGCGGGCCGATGAAGACGAGACCGGCGTCCTCACAGGCGCGGGCGAAGGCGGCGTTCTCGGACAGGAAGCCGTAGCCGGGGTGGACGGCGGTCGCCCCGGTGGCCAGTGCCGCCCCGAGCATCCGGTCGATGTCGAGGTAGGTCTCGGCCGCCGACACCCCGGGGAGCCGCACGGCCTCGTCCGCCTCGCGGACGTGGGGCGCCCCGGCGTCGGCGTCCGAGTGGACGGCGACGGTGGGGATGGAGAGCCGCCGGGCGGTGTGCACGACCCGCCGGGCGATCTCGCCGCGATTGGCGACCAGCAGCTTGGTGATGGGCGTGACGGCACGCCCGCCGGCGCCGCTCACATCCGGAAGACGCCGAAGCCACGGCGTCCGGCCACCGGTGCGCCGTCCACCGCCGACAGGGCGATGCCGAGGACGGTCCTGGTGTGGCGGGGGTCGATGATGCCGTCGTCGTAGAGCCGGCCGGTCATGAAGAAGGCGTGCGACTCACGCTCGATCTGCGCCTCCACCCGGGACCGCCCCTCGGCGTCGGCCGCCTCGTCGAAGGGGCGGCCGGCCGCCTCGGCCGACTGCCGGGCCACGATGGAGAGCACCCCGGCCAGCTGCTGGGGGCCCATCACCGCCACCTTGGCCCCCGGCCAGGTGAAGAGGAACCTCGGGTCGTAGGCGCGCCCGCACATCCCGTAGTTCCCGGCCCCGTAGGAGGCACCCATGATCACGCTGAGGTGCGGGACCGAGGAGTTGGCCACGGCATTGATCATCTTGGCGCCGTCCTTCACCATCCCGGCCTGCTCGTACTGCCGGCCCACCATGTAGCCGGTGGTGTTGTGCAGGAAGACCAGCGGGGTGTCGACCTGGTTCGCCAGCAGGATGAACTCGGCCCCCTTCTTGCCCTCCTCGTTGAACAGGACGCCCCGGGCGTTGGCGAGCACGCCCACCGGGTAGCCGTGGATGCTGGCGAACCCGGTCACGAGGCTCGAACCCCACTCGGGCTTGTACTCGTCGAACGCCGAGCCGTCGACCACCCGGGCCAGGACCTCCCGGGGGTCGAAGGGCACCCGCAGATCAGCCGACACGACCCCGAGGAGCTCCTCGGGGTCGTAGCGCGGGGCCTCGGGGTCGGCCGTGCGGGGCCCCGGCCCCAGCTTGCGCCAGTTGAGGGACTCCACCACCTGACGGCCGATCCTGATGCAGTCCGGCTCGTCGAGGGCGAAGTAGTCCGACAACCCGGACACCCTCGAGTGCATGGCGGCCCCGCCCAGCTCCTCGTCGTCGGCGTCCTCGCCGGTGGCCATCTTGACCAGTGGCGGACCGCCCAGGAACACCTTGGCCGCACGATCGACCAGCACGGCGTAGTCGCACATCCCCGGCACGTAGGCACCGCCGGCGGTCGAGTTGCCGAACACCAGCGCGACGGTCGGGATGCCGAGCGCGGAGAGCTGGGTCAGGTCGCGGAAGATCTGCCCGGCCGGAACGAACAGGTCGGCCTGGGTCGGCAGGTCGGCGCCTCCCGACTCCACCAGGTTGACCACCGGCAGGCGGTTGCAGCGCGCGATCTCCAGGGCACGGAGGATCTTCCGGAGGCTGTAGGGGTTCATGGCGCCCCCGCGCACCGTGGGGTCGTGGGCGATCAGCACGCACTCCACCTCCGAGACCACGCCGATGCCGGTCACCACCGAGCCGCCGACGTGGAAGTCCGTGCCCCAGGCGGCCAGCGGCGAGAGCTCGAGGAAGGCGGTGTCCCGGTCGACCAGCAGCTCGATCCGCTCCCGCGTCAGCAGCCGCCCGCGCCTTCGATGCCGCTCGCGGTAGGCGGCCCCACCGCCCTCGCACGCGAGCGCCACCTGTGCCTCGTGCGCCGCCAGCAACTCGAGCTGGGCCTGCCGGTTGGCGGCGAACTCGGGCCCGTGCGGGTCGATGCTCGAGTGGAGGATCACGTTGTTCTCATCGGCGCGTGCTCACCATGGTGGCTGCAATGGGTTGGTCCTCGAGGGGACCGGCGGGCGGGCCCGAGTTGCAGTCTGGCACCGGTGACGGTAGGTCAGGGGTGTGGCCGACCTCGACCAGCTCCTCGAAGCCAGCCGGCGGCACGCCGAGGCCGGCGTCCCCCTGCCGACGACCGTGCCACCGACCGAGCGCCTGGCCATCCTCACCTGCATGGACGTGCGCATCGACCCGCTGGCGATCTTCGGCCTGCGCCTCGGCCAGGCCCACCTGCTGCGAAACGCCGGTGCCCGGGTGACCGAAGACGTGCTGCGCAGCCTGGCGCTGTCCACCCACCTGATGGCGGTGGACACCGTCCTGGTGCTGGCCCACACCGGGTGCGGCCTGTTCGGGGTCACCGACGAGGAGCTCCGCCGGCGCACCGGTGCGCCCCTCGACTTCCTCGCCATCGACGACCACTGGGGTGCCCTCCGCCGGGACGTCGAGCGGCTGGTGGGCACCGACTACCTGCCCCTGCGGACCGTGGCCGGGCTCCTCTACGACGTGGACAGCCGCCGGGTCACCCTGGTCGAGCGGCGCGACCGCTGAGCGTCGGCCCCGATCACCGCACCCGCCGGTGACGCCGGGTGCGGGCGTGCCGGTGGCGCGCCCGGGCCCCCGCGGGGGCAACTACCCTGGTCACATCGAGCGGGAGGGAGGTGCGCGATGACCATCCGGGTGTTCCTCCTCGACGACCACGAGAGCGTCCGACGGGGCCTGCGAGAGCTGTTCGAGACCGACGAGGAGTTCGAGGTGGTCGGGGAGGCCGCCACCGTCGAGGAGACCCTCAGTCGGGTGCCGCCCACCAAGCCGGACGTGGCGGTCCTCGACGTCCGCCTCCCGGACGGCAGCGGGATCGAGGCCTGCCGCGACCTACGGGCCGCCGCGCCGGAGCTGCGGTGCCTGATGCTGACCTCGTTCGCCGACGACAACGCACTCTTCTCGGCCATCCTGGCCGGCGCCAGCGGCTACGTGCTCAAGCAGATCAAGGGCGCCGACCTGTTGGCGGCGGTTCGGCGGGTGGCGGCGGGAGAATCGCTCATCGACCCGGCGCTGACCGCCTCGGTCGTCGACCGGCTCCGGGGCAACCAGGAGGACGAGAAGCTCCGGCGCCTCACCGCGCAGGAACGCCGGATCCTCCACCTGATCGCCGAGGGCAAGACGAACCGTCAGATCGGCGAGGAGATGTTCCTGGCCGAAAAGACGGTGAAGAACTACGTCTCCAACCTCCTCGCCAAGATGGGGTTCTCCCGGCGCACCGAGGCGGCCGTGTACGCCACCCGCCTCGCCTCCCGGCACCGCGACGGCTGAGCGGGCCCTCCGCTACCGCAGGTCCCTCGAATCGTCGATCGCCCGGACGGCGCCCGGACCGACCCGCAGCCGCGCGTCGACCACCACGGCCCCCTGGGGCGTCGTCAGCACGGGGTTGCAGTCGAGCTCGGCGATCTCGGGAAGGTCCTCGACCAGCCGGCCGACCCGATGGAGCACGTCGGTGAGCGCGGCCCGGTCGACCGCCGCACGTCCCCGGAACTCGCCGAGCAGCCGGGCGCCACGGAGCCCGTCGACCATGGCCTCGGCGTCGAGGTCGGTGAGCGGCGCCAGGCCGCTGGTGTGGTCATTGAGGATCTCGACCGTCGTGCCGCCGAGCCCGAAGACGACGTGCGGCCCGAACAGGGGGTCCTGCACGGCCCCCACCAGCACCTCCACCCCCTCCTCGGTGGCGGCCATCGGCTGCACCACCGCCCCGGACATGTCGGCACCGAAGGAGGCCTCCATCTCGCCGAAGACGGTGGCGGCCTGCTCGGGCGTCAGGCCGAGGCGGACGCCGCCCTGGTCACTCTTGTGGACGATGCGGTCCCCGAGCACCTTCACCGCCACCCGCCCACCGAGGTCGGCCGCAGCTCTCGCGGCTCCGGTGCCGTCGTGCACCTCCACCGTCCGAAGGGTGGGGATGCCGTAGGCGTCGAGCACCGCCATGGCGGCAGCACCCGTGACCCAGCCACCGGTCTCCGCGCTGTCCGGAAGGCGGCGCCGGGCCTCGTTGGGATCGACACGATCGAGTGGCGGCACCACCCCTTCGGGCCGGTGCCGCCACTCGGCGTAGCCGACGGCGTGGGTCAGGGCTCGCACCGCCGTCTCGGGGTAGGTGAAGCTCGGGACCGGCCGGCGCGAGGCGTGGAGGGCGGCGCGGCCGTGCTCGGTCCCGAGCAGGCTGGCCACCACCGGCCGACGTCGTCCCTCCTCGTAGGCCTCGTCCACCGCGGCGGCGATCGCCGCCGCGACGGCGTCGACGTCGGTCACCAGCGGCGGGGTGCAGATCACCACCACCGCGTCGACCTCGCCGCAATCGAGCAGCACCTCCATCGACGCCCGGTAGGCGGGGGGCGAGGCCCCGGCGCCCATGTCCACCGGATTGGCCGTCGCGCCGGCGACCGGCGCGATCGAGCGCAACCTGGACTGCACCTCGGCCGACAGCTCCGGCACCTCGAGGCCGTTGGCCACGCAGGCATCGGCCGCCAGGACGCCGGGCCCCCCGGCGTTGGTGAGCACCCCCACCCGCCGCCCGGCCGCCAGGGGCTGGCCGTCGAGCACCTCTGCCACGTCGAAGAGCTCCTCGATCGTGTCGACCCGGACCACCCCCGCCTGCCGGCACAGGGCGGCCACCGCCTCGTCCGACCCGGCCAGGGCGGCGGTGTGGGACGAGGCGGCCTTGCGCCCCGCCATCGACCGTCCGCTCTTCACGGTCACGATCGGCTTCGATCGGCCGACGTGGCGGGCCAGCCGGCCGAACTTGCGGGGATTGCCGAAGGACTCGAGGTACAGGAGCACCACCCCGGTGGCGTCGTCCTGGTCCCACCAGACGAGCAGGTCGTTGCCGCTCACGTCGGCCTTGTTGCCCATGGAGACGAACGAGGACAGCCCGATGGTCCGCCGGCGGGCCTCGGCCAGGATGGCGATGCCGAGCCCTCCGGACTGCGAGGCGAACCCGAGGCGGCCACGGGTCGGCGTGTCGCGGGCGAAGGTGGCGTTCAGCGCGACCGCCGGGTCGGTGTTGAGGAGCCCGAAGCAGTTGGGCCCGACCAGCCGCATCCCGTGGGCGTGGGCGGTCCGGGCGATCTGCTGCTCGGTGTCGGCCCCGCGTGCACCGATCTCGGCGAAGCCGGACGAGACGACCACCAGCCCGCGGACCCCCTTGCGCCCGCACTCCTCCACCACTCCGAGCACGTCCGCCGCCGGCACCGCCACCACCGCCAGGTCGACCGGTCCGGGGATCGCCCCGATGCCCGGCCAGCACGGCAGGCTCGCCACGTGGTCGGCGTTCGGGTTGACCGGGTACACCGGCCCCTGGAAGCCGCCGTTCACCAGGTTGCGGACCAGCTCGTGGCCGATGGTGCCGGGCCGGCGGGATGCGCCGAGCACCGCCACCGAGCCGGGGCGCAGCAGCCGCCCGATCGAGCGCACCACCGCCCGCCGGTCACGTTCGTAGAGGGCGGCCAGTGCCTCGGAGGTCGGGGCGATGTCCATCACCAGATGGACCAGCCCGTCCTCGATCGTGGAGCGGGCGATGAAACCGGCGTCGTAGAACACTCCGAGCATCCGGCGGTTGTCGAAGAGGGTGTCCGCCACGAATCGCTTGACGCCGTTGCGCCGGCCGTGGCTCGCCAGGTGCTCGAGCATCAGGGTGCCGATCCCGAGCCCCTGGTGGGTGTCGTCCACCACGAAGGCGACCTCCGCCTCCTCGCTGCCCGGCGGCCGGTCGTACTGGGCGACCCCGATCATGGTCGAGTCCCGCTCGGCGACGATGCCGAGATGCTCGGCGTCGTTGTGGACGAGGCGCTCCACCTCGCCCTCGGACAGCCTCGGGTGGGCCCCGAAGTAGCGCAGTCGAACCGTGTCGGGGGAGAGCCGGGCGTGGAACCGGTGCACGTCCTCGGCGTCCGACGGCTCGAGCGGGCGGATGACCGCCGTCGACCCGTCGGACAGCACCACGTCGGAGACGTCGGTCCCGGTCATCGCTCCGGGCAGCATGCCATCATCGTGACCGTGGCGCCGCCTGCTCAGTCGGTGCCAGGGCCGGGGTCGCCGTCGGGACCGGGGTCGGCGTCGCCCACCATCCAGCCGGACACCAGGTCCATGTGCACTTGGAACACGCCGCTGGGCGGCCAGCCGCCCCAGCGTTCGGGGGCCGGACCACTCGGGGGGTCGAGGCCGGGCGGCAGCGGATGGGCACGACCCTGCACCAGCACACTCCACGCCCAGGTGGTCCGTGGGTCGGAGGAGCCGGTCTGGAAGGCGACCACCTCATGGCGGTCGGGCACCCTGGGCGAGAGCCCGGGCCCGGCCCACACGGTGAGCTCGTCGTCCTCGAGCCGGTAGACGACCGGGACGAGGACGGGGAGCGCCCCCTCGGTCAGGGCGAGGTGCCCGTCACTCCGCCTCACCATCAGCCAGCGGATCTCGTCGAGCCCGAGGAGCTGCAGGGCGGCAGGTTCACTCACCGGTGCGCCCTCGACCCCACCGACCCGCCGACATGGGCTCATCGTTCTCGCCGGATCCGCGCCGGACCAGGGACCAACGTCCCAAAAGACCTCCCCGCCGGCAGGGCGGCGACCTCCCGGACCGCCGCGTACCGGGCGAGCGCCTCACGGCGTTCGACGAGATGGTCGACGATGGGGGCCGGGTAGTCGCCTCCCTGGCCGACGACGACCCCCGGCGACGCCCACGGCTCGTGGACGGCCGCACCCCGGAGCGACCCGAGCTCGGGCACCCACCGGCGGACGTAGGCGCCGTCGGGGTCGAACCGCTTCCCCTGGGCGACCGGGTTGAAGATGCGGTGGTAGGGGCTGGCGTCGGTGCCCGTTCCGGCCACCCACTGCCAGCCGTGCTGGTTGGAGGCGAGGTCGCCGTCCACCAGGTGGGCCATGAACCACCGTGCCCCCCGCTGCCACGCCAGGTGCAGGTCCTTCACCAGGAAGCTGGCCGCGATCATGCGGACCCGGTTGTGGACCCAGGCGTCGCCCCGGAGCTGACGCATGCCGGCGTCGACCACGGGGAACCCGGTCCGGCCCTCGGTCCAGGCCTCGAACCGCCGGTCGGCGTCCGGTCCCTCGTCGCAGGCCAGTCCGGCCAGCTGGCGACGGTACGGGTGCCAGGCCGAGTCTGGGCGCTGGAACAGCACGTCGGCGTAGAAGTCCCGCCAGCAGAGCTCGGCGGCGAACCGCCGGTGGGCGGGGTCCTCGTGGTCGAGCCGGGCCAACAGCTGGCGGGGGTGCAGGCAGCCGAACCTGAGGAAGGGCGAGAGCCGCGACGTGCCGTCGAGGTCCGGCCGGTCCCGACACCGCCCGTAGGACGCCAGCGCGTCGGCCAGGAAGGCGTCGAGACGCCGGTGGGCGGCCTGCTCGCCGCCCTCGGGGAGCCTGGCCCCGACCGTCGGCGGGGTTGGGATCTCGCCGGGCGGCCCGGCGGCGGCAAGCCCCGCCGGGCTCACCCTGGCGAGCCTGGGAACCGGGAGCGGGGCGCCCCACCCCTGCGCCTCCCAGGCCCGTCGGTAGGCGGTGAACACCTGGTAGGGACTGCCGCTCCGGGTATGTAACGCACCGGGAGCCACCGCGTAGGGCGAGCCGACCGGCCGCAGCGAGATCGGCGGCGCCCGTAGGGACAGGGCCCGTGCCACGGCCGCGTCGCGGCGGCGCCCGTAGGGACCGAAGTCCTCGGTGCACCAGACCTCGGTCGCCCCCACGGCCGAGGCCACCTCGGCCACCACGCGGACGGGGTCACCACCCCGGACGACCAGACGGCCACCGAGGGAACGGTCGAGGCCGGCCAGGCACCGTGCGAGGAAGGCCAGCCGGGGGGCGCCGGCGCTCGAGACCAGTGCCGGATCCCACACGAAGAGCGGGACCACCCTGCGGTGGGCGGCGAGCGCGCCGGTGAGCGCCGGGTGGTCGCCCAGGCGCAGGTCCCGGCGGAACCACATCACGGCGGTCGAGGGGTCCATCCGCTCCCGGCTCGAAGGTCGGTTCGTCGGCGGTGGGATGCGCCCTACCAGCTGACGTCGGCCACGGGCGGCGAACCGCCCTCTCCCTGGCGGCGGACGACGCGCTCGTGGACCTTGCCGGCCAAGCGGACGTCTTCGAGCCCGGGCCCCCCGAAGGTCTCCTCCTCGGTGCCCCACGAGCCGCCCAGCAGGGCGCCCAGGGTGGCGGCGGTCGACGTCCGCATCGCCCGCAGGTCGTAGCCACCCTCGAGGAACAGCACCATCCGGCCGTCGCGCGGGGCGAACTGGCGCACCACCGCCGCCAACCGGGCGAAGTCACCGCTCGAGAGCGCCAGGTCGCCCAGGGGGTCGGCTCGATGGGCGTCGAAGCCGCACGACACCAGCACCCAGTCGGGGGCGAACCGCTCGACCACCGGCCCGGCCACCTCCTCGAGCGCAGTCCGGAGGACGTCGCCGGTGGCCCCGGCGGGCAGCGGGATGTTGAGGGTCGTGCCGAGCGCTCGATCGGATCCCACCTCGAGGGCGCTGCCCGTCCCCGGGAACAGCGGCCACTGGTGGGTCGAGACGTACAGGACACCGGGGTCGTCCCAGAAGATCGACTGTGTGCCGTTGCCGTGGTGGAGGTCCCAGTCGACGATGAGCACCCGCTCGCCGGCCGCACGCAGGGCGCCGGCGGCGACGGCCACGTTGTTCAGCAGACAGAAGCCCATGGCCCGGTCACGCTCCGCATGGTGGCCGGGCGGGCGGGCCACGACGAGGCCCACCCCTTCCCCCTTCTCCCCGAGCAACGTTACGGCCGCCAGCCCGGCGCCGGCGGCCCGGGCGGCGGTGGTCCAGGAGTCCCCGGTCGCGTAGGTGTCGGGGTCGATGTTGCCGCCACCGCCCCGACAGAACCCCTCGAGCTCGGTCAGGTAGCCCGGAGCGTGCACCCGGCCCAGCTCCTCGACGGTGGCGAGCGGCGCCGGCACCATCACCAGCTCCCGCCCGAGATGCAGATCCGCCACCCCGGCCATCACGGCGCCGACCCGGCCGGGCCGCTCGGGGTGCCCGGGGGGCGAGGGGTGGCCGTGCTCACCCACCGGTCCGGCGAGGATCAGCAGCGGCGCCGGCACCCCGGTGTCACCAGCCAGATGGACATGCGTTCGCCTCCTCCGACCACCTTCCCCCGCTGCCGCCGTCGGGCGCCAGGGTCCAAGGTCCTGCCACCTCGGCGCGGATGCGTGGATCCTCCCCGCGGGGCCCAAGGACCCTAGCCAGCGGAGGTCCCGGGGAGCATGGTAGGGGCATGGAGCGCGACGGCATGCACGAGGAGGCGGTGCCCCTCGACCACGAAGGGAAGGCGGGCGCGGCCGAGGGGAGCGCCGGCGCGGCACCGGCCCGTGCACTGGTGGAGATCGACGAGGCGGGATGCCTGTCGCTGCTCGAGCAGTCGACCGTCGGGCGGCTGGCCGTCTCGACCGAGCAGGGGCCGCAGATCTTCACGGTGAACTACGGCGTGCTCGACGGGGCGATCGTCATCCGCACGGGACCCGGCCTCAAGCTGGCCCACGCCTCGTTCCATCCCGTCGCGTTCGAAGTCGACCAGCTCGACACCCGGGATCGCACCGGCTGGGTCGTGGAGGCGGTGGGCCACGCCGAGGACATCACCGACGCCATCGACCCGCGCTCGACCGAGCTTCGGCGGGTGGCGATCGACGCATGGGTCTCGGGGGCGCACCCCAACTGCGTCGCCATCGCCAGGCCGCGGCTGTCCGGGCGGCGGCTCGTGCCGGCGCCGGCGTCCTAGCTCGCCGGTCCCCCGGCCGCCGCGACCTGCGGT
>DAHUYA010000099.1 GCA_027315445.1 Acidimicrobiaceae bacterium
GCTGACCGCCAAGGTCCTCGGCGCTTCGTTGCCCCAGCTGGTTGCCATGGTCGAGGGGGAACGGCGCCGGTCGCCGGTCATGACCAACACCGACGGCGATCCGATCGAGATCCTCCGAGCCCTCTTCGAGGCGCCCGACCCCGTGGCCGTCCGGCGGCGCCTGCTCCTCGATCCGGACTTCGAGGGGGACGACGAGGAGGAACCCGAGGAGGGCGGGGTCGCCCCGCCCCTCCGCTGGCAGGGACGTGAGATGACGACCGCCGAGGCGGCGACCTCGCTCGCCCAGTTCCGGGCCGAGGCCGCCAAGCGCGGCTGGGAACCGGTCGACGAGCCGCCCGGCCCGCGACGCTGGCTCCGGGGCACCGTCCACTTCGAGCCGGGCCGGGTACGCGTGGAGGTGAACTCGCGTCGGCGTCTCGAGGTGGTGACGAGCGCACTCAGGGCGGCCGGCGCCGGCGACGACCCTCAGGTGACGCTCCTCATGGATCCCTCGCTCGACCTCCCCCACGTGGGCGGTCGGCCCCGCGGTGGGCGTGGAGGGGATCCCGAGACCGAGGCGACCTGGCGGGCCCATTGGCTCGACGAGTCGCTGCCCGCCCTCGACGGCGCCACTCCGAGGGGGGCGGCCAGGGAGCCCGACAAGAGAATCCTGCTCGAGGCGCTCCTCCGCCAATTCGAGTACGACGCCGACCTGGTGGCCTTCGGCGGCGAGCGACCGCTCGACGTGGCCTGGCTGCGGGCCGAGCTCGGGATGGTCGACGGCGTGCTGGTGGAGCCCCCCTCGGGCGGGACGGCCTGCTCCGGCTCCGGACCCGACACCGCCGGCTGACGTCGGTGGCGCCGGCTCGAGCGGGCCGGCGCACCGGTGCCGGCCCGGTCCGGCGGTCGGTTCAGGCGGTGCCCACGAGTGCCGGCAGCACCTCGCTGATCGAGCCGTGGACCACCGCGTCGGCCAGCTCGTCGTAGCCGGTCGGTCCGGCGTTGACGATCACGACCACCGCCCCGGCCGACGCGGCCAGCGGCACCAGACCGGCGGCCGGGAAGACCGACAGCGTGCTGCCCACGGCCAGCAGGAGATCGCAGGCGCGGGCGGCCGCCTCGGCCCGCCCGAGGTCCCCGGCCACCAGTTGCTGGCCGAAGCTGATGGTGGCCGACTTCAGGATGCCGCCGCATCGCCGGTCGCCGACCTCGGCTTCGCAGGCCGGGTCCGCCTCGCCCGCCCGGACCCGGTCGAGCACCGGTTGGGCGTCGGTCCGCACCGTGCAGCGCATGCAGACGACCTGGCGCATCGTCCCGTGGATCTCGACCACCCGGTCGGGGGAGTTGCCGGCCTGCTGGTGGAGCCCGGCGATGTTCTGGGTGACGAGCAGGTGGAGCTTGCCCTGCCGCTCGAGGTCGACCAGGGCCCGATGCCCGTCGTTCGGGTGGGCCTGCCAGGTCGGCGACTCGAGGCGGTTCCGCCAGGCCCGCCGGCGCACCTCGGGATCCGACAGGTAGGCGTCGAGGGTGGCCAGTCGCTCGGCCTCGGGGTTGCGGGTCCAGACCCCGTTGGGGCCCCGGAAGTCGGGGATCCCCGAGTCGGTCGAGATGCCGGCCCCGGTGAGGACCACCACCCGGCGGGCGCCGGCCACCCGGTGTCGGGCGGCCTCGAGGTCGGCGGTGACCGCTCGGTGCTGGTCGGCCATCCGGTCAGCATGACAGGCCGAAGAGCGTGGTCGGACCCGGCGGGGTCAACGTCTACCCGGCCGAGGTGGAGGCGGTGCTGGCCGAGGTCCCCGGGGTTCGCGAGACGGCGGTGTTCGGGCTGCCCGACCCGGCCTGGGGACAGCGGGTGTGCGCGGCGGTGGTGTGCGCCGGCGACCTCGACGAGCCGGCGCTGCGGTCGGCCGCGGCCGCCCGTCTGGCCCCCTACAAGCGCCCCAAGCAGTACGTGCGGGCGACAGAGCTGCCCCACACCGTGACCGGCAAGCTCCTCCGCCGGCAGGTGGCGGTCCACCTGGGCCTCGCCCCGGGGTAGAACAGCCCTATGAGCTTCACGACCGTCAACCCGGCCACCGGCGAGGTCGTGGAGACCTTCGACGGCCACACCCCCGAGGAGGTGGAGCAGCGGCTCGCCCGGGCGGCCGCCGCCTTCGCCGAGCACCGGCGCACCTCCTTCGCCGACCGGGCCCGCCTGATGCGCGGAGCCGCCGACCTGCTCGACGCCGAGCAGCCCGACGTCGCCCGCACCGTCACCACCGAGATGGGAAAGACCTTCGCCCAGGCCAAGGGCGAGGTGTCCAAGTGCGCACTGGCCATGCGCTTCTTCGCCGATCACGCCGAGACGCTGCTGGCCGACCAGCCGATCGAGTCGGCGGCCGGGCGCAGTTTCGTTCGCTACCAGCCGCTCGGCCCCGTGCTGGCCGTCATGCCGTGGAACTTCCCGCTGTGGCAGGTCGTGCGGTTCGCCGCCCCCGCCCTGATGGCCGGCAACGTCGGGCTGCTCAAGCACGCCTCCAACGTCCCCCGGACCGCCCTCTACCTCGGGGACCTGTTCCGCCGGGCCGGGTTCCCCGAGGGGTGCTTCACCACCCTGCTCGTGTCCTCGGGCGAGGTGGCCAAGATCATCGCCGACGAGCGGATCGTCGCGGTCACCCTCACCGGCAGCGAGCGGGCCGGCGCCTCGGTGGCCGCGGCCGCCGGCGACGCCCTCAAGAAGTGCGTCCTCGAGCTGGGCGGCTCCGACCCCTTCGTGGTGACCGCCAAGGCCGACCTCGACAGGGCGGTCTCGGTCGGGGTGCGGGCCAGGACCCAGAACGCCGGGCAGTCGTGCATCGCCGCCAAGCGGTTCATCGTCGAGGCGCCGGTCTTCGACCGGTTCCTCGAGAGGTTCACCGACCAGATGGCCGCGCTGCGCGTGGGCGACCCGATGGACCCGGCCACCGACCTGGGTCCGCTCAACTCGCGGGCCCAGCAGGACGAGGTGGACGCCCAGGTGGAGGACGCCCGCTCGAAGGGCGCCACGGTGACCTGCGGGGGCGAGCGGCCCGGGGGCCCCGGCTTCTACTACCCGCCGACCGTGCTGACGGGCATCACCGGCGACATGCGGGTCGCCCGCGAGGAGGTCTTCGGCCCGGTTGCCCTGGTGTGGCCGGCGGCCGACCTGCGCGAGGTGGTCCGCCTGGCCAATGACACCCCCTACGGGCTGGGGGCCAGCGTCTGGACCGGCGACCAGTCCGAGCAGCGGCGGCTGGTCGACGAGATCGACGCCGGCCAGGTGTTCGTCAACGCCATGGTCGCCTCCACCCCCGAGCTTCCCTTCGGCGGGATCAAGCGGTCCGGCTACGGGCGCGAGCTCTCCGAGCTCGGCATCAAGGAGTTCTGCAACGCCAAGGCGGTCTGGGTGGCGTGACCGCGTCGATGCCCGACCTCTGCTACCTCGACCACGCGGCCACCACCCCGGTGCGGCCCGAGGTGGCCGAGGCGATGGCGCCGTTCGCCGCCGGCCGCTTCGGCAACCCCTCCGGCGGCCACCGGGCCGCCGCCGCGGCCCGGCTCGCCCTCGAGGAGGCACGGGAGTCGGTGGCCGAGTCGATGGGCTGCGACCCCGGCGAGGTGGTGTTCACCGGCGGGGGCACCGAGGCGGACAACCTGGCGGTGCTGGGCACCCTGGCGGCCGCGGCCGAGGCTGGTGTGCAGGTGGACGCGGTCTGCAGCGCGGTCGAGCACCCGGCGGTGCGCGAGCCCGCCCGGGCGGCCGCCAAGGGCTGGTTCGGCGCCGGGGGGGCGCCGGTGGGGCTGCGGGAGGCGCCGGTCCTGCCCGACGGAACAATCGACCTGCAGGCGCTCGAGGGGCTGCTCGAGCCGACCGTCGCCCTGGTCTCGGTCATGCTGGCCAACAACGAGGTGGGCACGGTCCAACCGCTGGCCGAGGTGGTGGCGGCCGCCCGCCGGCGGGCCCCGCGGGCGGTGGTCCACACCGATGCGGTGCAGGCGGCTGCCTGGCTCGACCTGTCGACGGCGGCCGCCGGCTGCGACCTCGTGTCGGTCAGCGCCCACAAGCTCGGCGGCCCCAAGGGTGTCGGCGCCCTGGTGGCCCGCGGCGGGACCCGGCTCCGTCCGCTGCTGCTCGGGGGCGGGCAGGAGCGTGATCGCCGCAGCGGCACCCAGAACGTGGCCGGGGCGGTCGGGTTGGCCACGGCACTCCGGCTGGCGGGCGTCGACCGCGAGGCCGAGGGGGCCAGGGTGGGGGCCCTGCGCGACCGGCTGGCCACCGGCCTGGTCGCCGCCGTCGACGGTCTGGTGGTGACCGTGCCGGGGGTGCGGGCCCTGCCCGGCCACTGCCACGTGCTGGTCCCGGGCGCCGACCGCGAGGAGCTGCTGGTGCTGCTCGACGCCGAGGGGATCTGCGTCTCGGCCGGCTCCTCCTGCGCCAGCGGGGCGCTCGAGCCGAGCCACGTCCTGGCCGCCATGGGGATCGACGGCGGGGCGGCCCGGGGGGCGCTCCGCTTCAGCCTGGGCCGGGCGACCACGGAGGCGGAGATCGAGCGGGCGCTGGCTGCCGTCCCCGCTGCGGTCGACCGGCTCCGTCACTGAGCGTCGCGGCCGGCTGACAGACTGCACGTCGTGCGGGTGCTGGTGGCCATGTCCGGCGGGGTGGACTCCTCGGTCGCCGCCGCCCTGCTGGTCGAGCAGGGCCACGACGTGGTCGGCGCCACCCTCAAGCTCTGGGGCGGCCCGTCCGACTCGGGCTGCTGCTCGGTGGCCGACGTGGAGGACGCCCGCCGGGTGGCCCAGCAGCTCGGCATCTCCCACCACGTCTTCAACATGTCGGAGGACTTCGAGGCCTCGGTGGTGGCCCCCTACGTGGCCGAGCACGCCCGGGGCCGGACCCCCAACCCCTGCATCGAGTGCAACCGCCACATCAAGTTCGACCGGCTGCTCGAGCGGGCCCGCCGCCTCGGGTTCGACGCCCTGGCCACCGGGCACCACGCCCGGATCGTCCCCGACCCGGAGCGGCCCGGCCGCCGCCGGCTCCGCCGGGGAGCCGACACCGGCAAGGACCAGTCCTACGTGCTGTCGATGCTGGGACAGGACCAGCTGGCCCGGCTGGTCCTGCCGGTCGGCGACCGCACCAAGGCATCGGTGCGGGCCCACGCCGCCCACCTGGGCCTGCGCACCGCCGGCAAGCCCGACAGCCAGGACGTGTGCTTCATCCGGGCGGCCGAGGGGCGCGAGGGGTTCCTCGGCCGCCGCCTCGCGCTCCACCCGGCCGAGGTGGTCGACCTCGACGGCGGTCCGGTGGGGACGGTGCCGGCGGTCGAGCTGGTGACGGTCGGCCAGCGCCGGGGCATGGGCCACGGCGACGACGGGCGCCGCCGTTACGTGGTGTCGGTGGACGTGCCGGGCCGGCGGGTGACGGTCGGCGGGCTCGACCAGGCCATGACCGGCACCGTGGCCCTGGCCGCGGGGACGCTGCGCTGGGTGGGCGACCCACTCCCGCCCGGCGCCCGGGCGCTCGCCCAGGTGAGCGCCCACGCCCGGCCGGTCGGCTGCACCGTGGGCAGAGGGCCGGCGATCCGCTTCGAGCAGCCCCAGCGGCCGGTCGCCCCCGGCCAGACGGTGGCCCTCTACCACGCCGACGACCCCGACGCCGTGGCCGGCGCCGGGGTCACCGCCTGATCGGCCGGCATGGCCGAGACCGCCGACGAGGAGGTGGCCGCCCGGGCGGCCGAGCTGCGGGAGTTCATCACCTACCACAACCAGCGCTACTACGTCCTCGACTCGCCCGAGGTCACCGACGCCGAGTACGACGACCTGGTCCGAGAGCTGCGCCAGATCGAGGTCGACCACCCGGCGCTGGCGCTCCCCGAGTCGCCCACCCAGAGCGTCGGGGCCGCCCCGGCCGGCCTCTTCGCCGAGGTCCGTCACCGGGTCCCGATGATGAGCCTCGACAACGCCTTCACGGAGGAGGAGCTGACCGCCTGGGGCGAGCGGCTGCGCCGCCAGCTCCCCGACGTCGACGTGGACCGGCTCGACTTCTGCTGCGAGCCCAAGGTCGACGGGGTGGCGATGTCGCTCACCTACGTCGACGGCCGCTTCACCCAGGCGGCCACCCGGGGCGACGGGGTCACCGGCGAGGACGTGACCGCCAACGTGGCCACGGTGCGCGCCGTGCCGGCGGTCCTCGACCCGACGTCCGGCCCCTATCCGCACCACCTCGAGGTGCGGGGCGAGATCTACATGCCGACGGCCGACTTCGCCGCCCTCAACGCCCGCCAGGAGGCGGCCGGCACCAAGACCTTCGCCAATCCCCGCAACTCGGCCGCCGGCTCGCTGCGCCAGAAGGACCCGGCGGTCACCGCCACCCGCCCGCTCTCGTTCTGGGCCTACCAGCTCGGGGAGATCGACGGCCTGCCCCCCGAGGACGCCGCCGGCGCCCGCCGGGCCGGCGCGGGGCCCGGTCGCTGGCCCCCGGCCGGCCAGACCGAGGTGCTGGCCCTGCTCGGCCGGGCCGGGCTGCCGGTGAGCCCCGACATCCGGCGGGTCCGGGGGATCTCCGCCGCCTTCGCCCGCTGCCGTGAGGTGGCCGAGCACCGCCACGACCTCCCCTACGAGGTGGACGGGGTGGTGGTGAAGGTGGACGACCTGGCCCTCCACGACCGCCTCGGCGCCACCTCGCGGGCGCCGCGCTGGGCGATCGCCTTCAAGTTCCCGCCCGAGGAGCGCACCACCCGCCTGCGCCACATCGAGGTCTCGATCGGCCGGACCGGCCGGGCCACCCCCTTCGCCGTGCTCGAGCCGGTGTTCGTCGGCGGCTCCACGGTCGGCCTGGCCACCCTCCACAACGAGGACCAGGTGAAGGCGAAGGACGTGCGCCCGGGCGACCTGGTGGTGGTGCGCAAGGCCGGCGACGTGATCCCCGAGGTGCTCGGCCCGGTCACGACCGGGCCCCACGCAGCGCGCCGACGGCCGCCGGTGTGGCACTTCCCGACCGCCTGCCCCTCGTGCGGCGGGCCGCTCACCCGGCTGGAGGGCGAGAGCGACACCTACTGCACCAACATCGACTGCCCCTCCCAGCGGGGGCAGCGGGTCGTCCACTTCGCCTCGCGCTCGGGGATGGACATCGAGGGGCTGGGGGAGCGGCGGGTGGTCCAGTTCGTCCACGAGGGCCTGATCGCCGACCCGGCCGACCTCTACGCGCTGACCCCCGACCGGTTCGAGGGGCTCGAGGGCTTCGCCGCCTTGTCCACCGCCAACCTCCTGGCGGCGATCGAGCACTCCAAGTCACGGCCGCTCAGCCGGCTGCTGGTCGCCCTCGGGATCCGCCACGTCGGCCCGACCGGGGCCCGGGCCCTGGCCCGGTCCTTCGGCAGCCTGCAGGCGCTGGCGGCGGCCGATGCCGGCTCGCTGGCCGCGGTCGAGGGGGTGGGCGGGGTGATCGCCGACAGCGTGGTCGAGTTCCTCCACAACCCGGCCAACGAGACCGTCCTCGACCGGCTGGCCGCGGCCGGGGTCACCACCACCGAGCCGGGGGTGCGGTTCCCGCCCCCCGGGGCCGGCGCGGGGGGCGGGGGTGCCGCGCCGGGCGGGGGGGTGGCCGGGGTCCCCCCGGCCGGGGTGCTGGCCGGGGGTGGGCCGCCGCAGACCCTGGCCGGCAAGTCGGTGGTGGTCACCGGCACGGTGCCCGGCTTCACCAGGGAGGAGGCGGAGGAGGCGATCCTGTCCCGGGGCGGCAAGACGCCCGGCAGCGTCTCCAAGAAGACCTTCGCCGTGGTGGTGGGCGAGGCCCCCGGGGCCGCCAAGTCCAACAAGGCGGAGGCGCTGGGCATCCCGATCGTGCCGGCCGAGGCGTTCGCCGAGCTGCTCGAGAGCGGCGAGCTCCCCGGGGGCTGACCCCGGCGTCGCCGCCCCGGGGCCCGCACGGCAGGTCAGGGCGCGAATAGGGATTACGCTGGGACGACTGTCCACCTGGGCTCGGGGGAACGTCGGTAGCCTGGGAGCCGCATCGATGCCTCTCATCTCTGATTCCATCGGCCGGGTCCTCGGGAACCGGTACCGGCTGGTGTCCGCTCTCGGCTCCGGCGCCTCGGCGCACGTCTTCCTGGCGGAGGACGTGTCCTTGCAGCGGCGCGTCGCCGTCAAGGTCCTGCAACCGGCGTTGGCCGCCGACGAGGGCTTCCTGAAGCGCTTCCGGGCCGAGGCCCGCTCGGCGGCCTCGCTCAACCATCCCCATGTGCTGCGGGTGTTCGACTGGGGCGAGGACACCGACTGCACCTACCTGGTGCTCGAGTACCTCCACGGGGGCAGCCTGCGGGACATGCTCGACCGCGGCTTCCGCCTGAGCCCGTCCCAGGCCGCTCACCTGGGCGCCCAGGTGGCCCAGGGCCTGGCCTACGCCCACGCCCGCGGCCTGGTGCATCGCGACATCAAGCCGGCCAACCTGCTGTTCGACGAGGAGAGTCGGGTCCGCATCGCCGACTTCGGCGTCGCCCGGGCCCTGGCCGAGGCCGCGTGGACCGAGCCGGCCGGGGCCATGGTGGGCACCGCCCGCTACGCCTCGCCCGAGCAGGCCCAGGCCCACCCGGTGGACGGGCGCTCGGACGTCTACTCGCTTGCCCTGGTGCTCTACGAGTGCCTGACCGGCGAGGTGCCCTTCGCCGCCGACACCACCGTGGCCACCCTGATGGCCCGGGTGGGGGCCACCCTGCCCCAGCACCCCGCACTGGGCGCCCTCGACGGGGTGCTTCTGAAGGCGGCCTCCCCCGAGGTGGAGGACCGGTTCGACGCCGCCGAGACGGCGGCCCGGCTCGAGGCGCTCGGCGCCTCCCTCCCGCCGCCGGCGTCCCTGCCCCTGCAGGTGGACGGCGCCGACGTCACCGCACCCTTCACCGTCGGTCCCGACGGTGACCAGGTGCCGGCCGACACGACGGGGACCGGGGCCGTCCCGGGTGCTTTCGACCCCTCGGCCACGGCCATGGTCGGCGCCGCCGGGGTGTTCGACGTCGAGGCGGTCGAGGGCGGCGCGCCGTCCCGGCCGGCCGTCCGTATCCGGCGCCGGCGCCGGTGGCCGCGGCGGCTGGCGGTCGTGCTGCTCGTCGCGGTGGTCCTGGCCGCCGGGGCGGTGGTCGCCTGGAAGGAGAAGGTGTTCACCCCGAGCCACCCCGTGCCCTCCCTCGACGGCCAGACGTTGGCCGCGGCGCGCTTGGCCGTGTCCAAGGACCACTTCCACCTGACGGTGGCCGCGGCCCAGCACTCGATCGTCGTGCCCGCGGGAAAGGTGGTGAGCCAATCCCCGGGTTCCGGGACCTCGCTCAAGGAGGGCAGCACCGTCCGGGTCGTCCCCTCGGAGGGCCCCCCGCTGGTCGTCGTGCCCGGCCTGAGCGGCCTCGACTGCACCGGCGTGGCCCGGGTGCTCGGGGTGGCCCACCTCCAGTCGGCCTGCCCGCAGCTCACCGCCTACAACGACACGGTGCCGGCCGGCCAGGTCCTCAACTGGTCCTATGCCGGCAAGCTCGACCCGACCTCCGCCCCCTACGGGGCGACCATCCTGGTGGCGATCTCCAAGGGCCACGCCCCGGTCACCATGCCCAACCTCGCCAACTACTCCTACCCCTCGGCCGCCCAGGCCCTCAAGCAGCTCGGGCTCAACCCCAACGAGAGCAGCCAGACCAGCACCAGCGTGGCGGCCGGCGGGGTGATCTCCACCGTGCCCCCGGCCGGCCAGCCGGCTCCGTTCGGCTCGACGGTGACGGTCGATGTCTCGATCGGTCCCCCGACCGCGCCGGTGCCCGACGTCACCGGCGACACGGTCAACGAGGCGGTGAACGCCCTGCGGAGCGCCGGGTTCTCGGTCTCCCAGTTCTACGGGCCGCCGGGGGGCACGGTGTTCGCCCAGGTGCCGGCCCCCGGCTCGACCGAGCCGCTGGGCACCGCCGTGACCCTCTACACGATGTGAGCACCCCGGTGGCCGCACCGTGAGCGCCCCGGTCGAGGGTTGCGACCTCTGCGAGGCGGCCCGCCTCACCCCCTGGCACCACGAGGACGAGGTGTGCTGGGTGGCGGACTGCGAGGTCTGCGGCGTCCCGATGGTGGTGTGGAGGTCCCACGGCAGCCAGCCGCCTCCCGGCGAGGTCGAGCACATGCGCGCCGCGCTGGCCGCGGTGGCCGACCGGCGATTCGGCCCCGAGGGCTGGTCGCTCGACTCGGTGATGCGCCAGATCCCCGACCACTTCCACGCCCACGCCCGCAATCCCAACTGGTGGTTCAACCGCTTCGGGGGCCGCTGACCGTTCGCCGGGAGCCCGGGAGCGCCGCGCCCGGCGATGATTGCACCGGCGATGTGAGGTCGGCTTCGTGCCGACCGGGCCGCCCCCGCTACCCTTGGTCGACCGGAGCCGGGCGACCGAGGGGGCGATGGAGCGCATGGGTGCACTCGAGGGACGGGTTGCGATCATCACCGGGGCGGGGCGGGGGATCGGGCGCGAGCACGCGCTGCTGTTCGCCGCCGAGGGGGCCAAGGTGGTGGTGAACGACCTCGGGGGTGCCGTCGACGGGTCGGGTGACGACCGGTCGGCCGCCGAGAAGGTGGTGGCCGAGATCGCCGAGCGCGGCGGCGAGGCGCTGGCCATCCACGAAGACGTGGCCGACTGGGAGGGCGGCCGGCAGCTCGTCGCGGCGGCCGTGGAGCACTTCGGCGCCCTCGACGTGCTGGTGAACAACGCCGGGATCCTGCGCGACCGGATGCTGGTCAACATGACCGAGGAGGACTGGGACAGCGTCATCCACGTCCACCTGAAGGGCCACTTCGTCCCGACCCGCCACGCCATCACCTACTGGCGCGAGAAGAGCAAGGCCGGCGACGAGGTGAAGGCCTCGGTGATCAACACCAGCTCCACCTCGGGCCTCCTCGGCAACCCGGGCCAGGCCAACTACGGCGCCGCCAAGGCCGGGATCGGGGCCTTCACGGTCATCGCGGCCAAGGAGCTCGGCCGTTACGGGGTCCGGGTCAACGCCATCTCGCCGGCCGCCCGCACGCGCATGACCGAGTCGACGGCCGGCCTGGCCGACATCGTCAAGAAGCCGGGTGAGGGGATGTTCGACGTGTGGGACCCGGCGAACATCTCGCCGTTGGTCGCCTACCTGGCGACCGCCGACTGCCCGGCCACGGGGCGGGTCTTCTTCGTGCAGGGCGGGACCATCCGGACCTTCCAGAACTGGACCATGACCGACACCCTCGAGCGGCAGTCCAAGTGGACGGTGGCCGAGCTCGAGTCCGAGATGCCCCGCCTGCTCGGGGGTTGAGCGGCCCGGGGCGGCCGGCCCGGGGGGCCCCCGGGCTCCCGCCCCAAGACGACCCGTCGATCGTCCTCGACCCGGCGGCCGACCCCGGCGCGGCGGCCCTCGGCGCCATCGGGGCGGAGGCCACGGTCGAGCTGCCGTGGCCGGTCATGCTGCAGCGGCGGGTGCACGGTCGGGCCCGGGCCAGCCGGCGCTACCCGTGGTGGGTGCTGGCCGCCCTGCTGGCCGGGCTGTTCGCCCTCAATTGCACCTTCACGGTCTTCGTGGTCGCCCTGCCCACGGTGGCCCGCCAGCTGCACACCCACGTCTCGGTGCTCACCTGGGTCTCGACCGGCCCCCTGCTGGCCTTCGGGTTGGCCGCCCCGCTGTTCGGCCGGGTGGGCGACCTCTTCGGCCACCGCCGCCTCTACCTGTGGGGCCTGGCCGGGGCGACGGTGGCGGCGGTGCTCACCGCCACCGCGCCGGACACCCTGGTGCTGGTCGCCGCCCGGTGCCTCGACGGGGTGCAGGGGGCGGCCACCGGCACCGCCTCGATGGCGCTGATCCTGCGCATGTTCCCCCCGGCCGAACGGGTGAAGGCGATGGGCTGGTGGTCGATGGTGGGGGCGGGCGGCCCGGTGATCGGGGTCACCGCCGGCGCGCCGGTCATCCAGTACTTCGGTTGGCGGGCCCTCTTCTGGGGCCAGCTGGGGCTGATCGCCCTGGCGCTGGTGGTGGTGGCCCTGATGCTCCCGCCCCACGAGCCGACGACCGAGACCGGGGGCACGCCGGCGACGACCGAGACCGGGGGCACGCCGGCCACGACGGGCGCCGACCGCCGGATCGACTGGCTCGGCAGCTGGAGCCTGTCGGGCTCGGTGATCGGGGTGATGCTGGCCCTCAGCCTCGGACCGGTCACCGGCTGGCTCTCCCCGGCCGTGCTGGTGCCCGGGGTGACCGGGCTGGGCGCGCTGGCGGTGTTCGTCCAACGGGAGCGGCACCACCCGAGCCCCCTCGTCCCGATCGCCTACTTCCGACGGCGCAACTTCGTGCTCCCCATGGGGACCCGGGCCTTCGGGAACTTCGCCTACTTCGGCGGCTTCTTCCTCTTCCCGCTCCTCATGGAGCAGGTCTACCGCTACTCCGAGACCCAGGTGGGCCTGGTGTCGGTGGCCCGGCCGCTGGTGTTCTCCCTCAGCGCCCCGGTGGCCGGGTACATGGCGGCCCGGGTCGGGGAGCGGGCCAGCGCGGCGGCCGGGGCGGCGGCCATCGTGCTGTCGATGGTCCTCTTCGCCCTCCTCGGACCGGGCGGCTCGCTGCTGGTGGTGGTCGCCGCGCTGGTGCTGTCGGGGCTCGGCATGGGCGTGGCCTCGCCCGCCACCTCCTCCACCCAGGCCAACGAGGTGGCCGTGGGCGAGCTCGGGGTGATGAGCGCCGCCCAGCAGCTGTCGGCGCAGGTGGGGGAGGTGGCCGGCATCCAGGTGGTGATCACCGTGCAGGAGACGCTCGCCCGGCGCGGGGCCGGCGCCGCCGGGTCGGCCCACCTGGCCGGGCTGCTCGACTCGTTCCACTGGGCGTTCTGGGTCGGGGCGGGGGTGGCGGTGGCCGGTCTGGTGTGCGCCCTGTTCATCCGGGACTTCGAGCGGTAGAGGATCTGGCCCCGGACCGGTGACATCCGGGCCGGCACGGCGTACCATCGTGAATAGCAGCACGTGTTTGCCAGAACAGCGCGACCGAGGGGGACGCGATGGGCATTGGTGGGCGTGGAGCGAGGCGCGGCGCCGGCCGGCGACACGGGATCCTCGCCGCTGCGACGAGCATCGTCCTGCTGGGTGGGACCGGTGGCGGGCTCTTCGGTGTGCTGCAGGCCCAGCCGGCATCGGCGGCGGCGGCAGCCACCTGCTACTGGGTGGGGGCCAACGCGGGTTCGTCCTCCGACCTCTGGTCGACGTCGACCAACTGGGCGGCCACCGCGGGCGGCACGGCCGGCGGCTGCTCGGCCGGGGCGGGCACGGTGCCCGCCAACGACGACGCGGTCGTCTTCCCCGACGTCTCGGGCACCTCCGGCGGCAGAACCCAGGACGACATCGTGCTCGCTGCGGGCAACGCCTTCTACTCCGTCACCTTCGCCAACCCCGCCAGCGGCAGCCCGTGGGACGTGCAGCTCGGCGGGACCAACACCGTCCTGCCGATCGGTGCCGGCGGCATCATCGCCACCGGCGGCACCCCGACCGTCGACGCGCCGGTCGAGATCACCGCGTCGGCGGAGCTCGGGGGCACCCTCACCGTCACCGGCAACGTGAGCAGCACCAACCACCTCACCATCGGCGACCCGGTCAATGCCGGGTCGGTGGTGCTCACCGGTGACCAGAGCGGGCTCACCGGGGGCATGACCGTGGCCGACGGCTACCTAAAGGCGCAGGTCAACAGCACCAACACCAGCGCCGGTACGACCACCGCCCTCGGCTCGTCGAGCGTCCCCTCGACGATCACGGTGGACTCGGGGACCGCCCTGCAGCTCGTCAACATCGACGGGGCGGTGGCCACGGTGCCCTCCACCGTGTCCCTGTCCCTGAGCGGTTCGGGCGTCCCCGTCGGCACCACCGGCGCCCTCGAGCTCGCCAGCATCACCCCCCCCGGCGGCGTGACCCTCGCGGGGAACGTGACCCTGGCGAGCACCGGCACCGTGGTCTCCGACGACCGGTCGGGCCCGACCAACGCCCTGACCCTGAGCGGCGTGGTCTCGGGGGCGTCCGCCGGCGACTCCCTGCAGGCCGGCAACGTCGGCACCCCCGGCACAGTGGTGCTCGACCCGCGCAGCGGCGGGGCCTGCACCCCCAGCACCTACAGCGGGGGGACCGACGTGGCGAGCGGGACCCTCGACCTCGTCTGCCCCGACGCCGCCGGCACCCCCTCCTTCAGCCCCTCGACGCCCGACACCATCACCGTGGCCGGCGGGGCGACCCTCGAGCTCGACCAGTCGAGTGGCGCCCAGAGCGTCCGCAACAGCGTCGTCCTCGAGGCCGGCTCCACCCTCGACAACGCCGGGCCGTTCACCTTCCTCGACGGGGCAACGCTCACCCTTCCCTCCACGTCGAGCAGCTCCGAAACGGTCGAGAACACCGGCGGGGGTCTGGTGCTCGCCCTAGAGGGTCCCGCCGACGACGGCTTCGGCGGGGTGGCCGGCGGCACGGCGAGCAACACGCTCGACATCGCCGGCGGCTCCAGCGGCGAGGTGCTCATGGGCGACATCGCCTCGGGCAACACCTTCACCTCCGCGGTCGACGTGGTGAGCGGCATCCTGCAGCTCAACGTCTCGGGGGCGCTGGGTGACGGGTCGGCGGGCAGCACCACCGCCGGGGTGACGGTGGCCTCCGGCGCCGCCCTCGACCTGAGCCGCAGCAGTTACAACACCTGCATCGCCGTCCCCGCCGGGGTGGACATCACCGACCTCGCCGGCACCCTCGAGGACGTCGACGTGTCGGCGCCGTGCGCCAACGAGGTCAACGGGGCCAACATCAACGCCTGGGGCGGCGGGGTGGTCCTGTCGCCCACGTCCACCTTCCCCGAGCTGGTCGCCGCCTCGGGGGACACCCTCGAGCTCACCGGTGCGATGAGCGGGGGCGCCGCCACGTCGAACCTCGAGGTCAACCCGGGCGCGCAGACCGGCACGGTGGAGATCGCCGGGACCGACGGCGCGGCCAGCCCGCCCCACGTCTACGGCGGCGTGCTGGACGTGACCACTTCGGGGACGGTCAGCGGGGGGATCGTCGAGCCGGAGTCGGGGCCCCCGGGCGGCACCCTCGACGGCACCGGCACGGTCGCCGGGATCGACAGCGATGGCGGCGACGTGATGCCGGGGTCGACCGCGCCCTCGCCCGGCGTCCTGCACGCCACCGCCCCGCTCGACCTGGCCACGCCCGCCGACTCGGGCGGCACGTTCAGCCTGGACATCGCCGGCCCGAACCCCGGCGCGGACTACAGCCAGCTCACCGACAGCGCGACCACGACCACGAGTTGCAACGACGCCAGCGGCTCCCACACGATCTGCCTCGACGGCGCCACCCTCGACGTGACCGACTCCTACGCCGCCCCCTACGCGACGTCCTTCACCGTTGTACAGGCGACCGGGTCCGGCGCGTCGCTCGGCGGGGTCCTCGACGACCCGGCGGGCACTCCGCTGGCCAACGGCGCGACCATCGGCGCCGGGGGCCGCCTGCTGCAGATCACCTACTCGTCGACGTCGGTGGTCCTGACCGATGTGACCAACCCGCCCCCCGCCGCTCCCACCGGGGTGGTGGCCACCGCCGGCGACGGACAGGTGACGCTGTCGTGGAGCAGCGTGGCGAACGCCACCTCCTACGAGGTCTTCGACGCCACCAGCGCCGGAGCCGAGAGCTACACAGGTGCTCCGGCCTGCACCACCAGCTCGACCAGCTGCACGGTGAGCGGGCTCACCAACGGCTCGGCGTACTACTTCACCGTGGAGGCGGTCAACGGGACCGGCGCCTCACCACCGTCCTCCGAGGTGAGCGCGACGCCGGCGCCGCCGGGCTACTGGGAGGTGGCCTCCGACGGCGGCATCTTCGCCTTCGGCGCCCCGTTCCTCGGCTCGATGGGCGGCAAGCCGCTCAACGCCCCCATCGTGGCCATCGCCGCCGACCCCGTGACCGGCGGCTACTGGGAGGTGGCCTCCGACGGCGGCATCTTCGCCTTCGGCGCCCCGTTCCTCGGCTCGATGGGCGGCAAGCCGCTCAACGCCCCCATCGTGGCCATCGCCGCCGACCCCACCGGCTGACCGCAACCGGTACGGCCCGCCGGTCACCGCTCGCCGGCCCCCACGTAGGCGGCGAGGACCTCGGGGTCGGTCAGGACCTGGTCGGTCGGGCCTTGCCGGCGCAGGGTGCCGGCGTCGAGGTAGGCGAGGCGGTCGGCCAACGCTCGGATCAGCGGCATGTCGTGGTCGATCACCACGAAGGAGGCGCCGGTCCGCCGCCGCAGGTCGTGGAGGAGCGGGACCAGGCGCCGGGCCTCGCTCTCGGCCAGGCCGGACGAGGGCTCGTCGAGGAGCAGCACCCGCGGCTCGAAGGCCAGGGCGCAGGCCAGGGCGACCAATCGGCGCAGACCGGTGGAGAGGGCCGAGATCGGGACCTCGGCCACCTCCGACAGCGACAGCTGCTCGAGGAGCGCGGCCACCTCGTCTGCGCTCCGGCGTTCGGAGGCCGCGGCGTGGTGGGTCCAGAGGATCCCGAGCAGGGCGTCGCGCACCGCGAGGTGCCGGTCGCGGGCGACGGCCACCACCTCCTCGACCGTCATGGACGGGAACAGCCAGGTGTCCTGGAACATCCGGCCGAGACCGAGCACGGCCCGACGGGCCGGGGGCCAGCGGGTCACGTCCTCCCCGAGCAGGTCGACCGTCCCGTGCTCGGGTCGCTCGATCCCCGAGCAGACGTCGAAGAGGGTGGTCTTGCCGGCCCCGTTCGGCCCGATCAGCCCGACGATCTCGCCCCCGCCCACCCCGAGGCTCACCTCGGTCAGGGCCGCCACCCCGCCGAAGCGCTTGCTCACCACCGCGGTGGCCAGGGCGGGGGCGCTCGCCAGGTCGGGGCGCTGGCCAGGTCGGGGGCGCTGGCCAGGTCGGGGGCGTCCGGGGTCCGGGTGTCCGTCTCGACCCCGGCGCCCGGTCGGTCCCCGTCGCCGAGGAAGACCGGGCGGAGCAGGTCGTCGCGGCCGGCCAGCTCCTCGACCGGCCCGCAGAACCGGACGCGGCCCCGTTCGAGGAAGACGGCCGTGGGGCAGACCGTGGCGGCCACGCGGACCGACTGGTCGACCAGCACCATCGAGATGCCGCGGTCGCGCAGCGTCCGCAACGTCGAGGCCAGTGTGGCGACCACGGTGGGGGCCAGGCCGAGGGACAGCTCGTCGACCAGCAGGAGCCGGGGGCGGCAGAGGAGGGCCTGGCCGAGGGCGAGCATCTGGCGCTCGCCGCCCGAGAGATCCCCGGCCAGCACCCGCCGCCGGTGCCCGAGCACCGGGAAGAGCGCGTCCACCTCGGCCTCGGCCTCGGCCAGGGCCGCCGGGTCGCGACGGCGGCGTCGCAGGGTCCAGCCGGCCAGCCGCAGGTTCTCCTCCACCGTGAGGGAGGGGAAGATGCCGCGCCCGCCGAGCACGGTGGCGATGCCGGCGGCCACCCGTCGGCCCGGGTCCCAGCCGGCGATGTCCTCGCCGTCCCAGGCGACGGTCCCGCCCCGGGGTCGCACCAGCCCGGCCACCGTCCGCAGCAGGGTCGACTTGCCGGCGCCGTTGGTGCCGACCAGGGCCACCGCCTGGCCGGCACCCACCTCGATCGAGGCTCCCCGCAGGGCGCGTTGGGAGCCGAAGGCGACGTCGAGGGCGCCGACCGCTAGCAGCGGGCGCACCTCGCGGCCTGCCGGCGCGGCGGCCGCCGCCGCCGTGGCCGTTGGGGACGGCTCGGGCGGCTCGCTCGGTTCGACCGCCGCCGTGGCCGTGGGGGACGGCTCGGGCGGCTCGGACGGTTCGACCGCCGCCGGACCCGGTGGATGCCCCCAGGTGGTCTCGATGCCCCGGCGGGCCGCCTGCCACCGCAGCCCGGCGTCGCGGAGGCGGAACAGCAGGCCCGCCAGGCCCTCGGGGACGAAGGCCAGCAGCAACACCAGCCCGGCCCCGCTGGCCAGCAGCGACCACCCGGCCGGGAGGAAGGTCACCACCGACCAGATGTAGGCCGCGCCGAGCAGGGCGCCGGTGAGGGACCCCAGCCCTCCCACCACCGCCATGGAGAAGACGGTCACCGACAGGGTCGGGTCGATCCCCCCGAAGCCGGTCCCGCCCACCGCCACCACGTAGAGACCCCCGGCCATCCCGGCCAGCGCCCCGGCGAAGGCGAAGGCGGTGAGCCGCTGGCGCCAGGGCACCACCCCGAAGGCGGCCGCGTCCTCGGGGCTGTCGCGGACGGCCAGCAGGGCGCGGCCGGCCCGGCTCCGCCGCAGGTTGCGGGCGAGCAGGAGGGAGACCACCAGGGCGCCCAGGCACAGCTCGTAGAAGGTGACCGGCGAGGAGAGCGAGAGCTTGCCGAACAGGGTGGGCCGCCCCAGCTCGAGGGGGTTGAGGGCCGGGAAGTACTCGGGCGAGAGGAGCCATTCGCTGACCACCACGGCGAACGCCAGGGTGATGACCGTCAGCTGCACGCCCGAGAGCCGCATGGCCGGCAGCCCGATGAGGACGGCCGCCACGGCGCCGGCCGCCGCCGACACCCCGAGGGCCACGAAGAGGTCGGCGTGGGCGTGGGTGAGGAGGGCTCCGGTGCTGAGCGCCCCCATCCCGGCGAAGGCGAACTGCCCCAGGCTGACCTGTCCCGACCACCCGGTGAGCACCACCAGGGACACCGCGATCACGGCGTAGATGGCGGCCACCGCCATGGGGCCGGTCTGGGCGGCGCTGAGCCAGAAGGGGAGGGCCACCCCCACCGCGGCGAGGGCGGCGAGGCCCAGGGTCCGGGTGAGGCGCACCTCCGGCAGGGCGGCCAGCCGGCGGGGGATCCGCCGGACGTCGTTGACCGCCGCCCAGTCGCCGAACCGCGTCCCGAGATCGTCACCGGCGGCTGCCCGGCGCTGCAGGGCGAGGCCGACCCCGATCAGCACGAAGACGGTGACGTCGGCGTAGGTGGCGGTGTGGAACGACCAGAAGACCGACTGCTGCACCACCCCGATGACCACCGACCACCCCACGGCGGCCGGTAGCGACGTGAAGCGGGCGAGCACGGCGGCGGCCAGCGGCGCCAGCAGGTCGACCGGCGAGGAGGCGGTGCCCGGCACGACCTGCAGGATGGGGACGCTGAGGACCGCGCCCACCGCCGACAGGCCGGCCGCGACCATCCACACCGACCTCGAGCTCCGGCGCAGCGGGAGCCCGAGCAGCAGGGCGTGGTCGCGGGCGTCGGCTGCCCCCCGCACGATCCGTCCGGTGTCGGTCCGCCACAGGAACCACCACAGCGCCAGGGCCAGCACCGGCACGGCCACCAGCGCCGCGACGTCGCTGCCGGTGAAGGCGAGCGGGTCGAGCGAGAAGTCGATCGACAGCGGGAACTGCAGCGGCGTGTTGACCGAGGACGGCGAGCCGACCAGGCCGGGGATCGCCAGCTGCACCGCCCCGAACACCTGCAACAGCCCGATGGTGACCACGACCACCACCAGCCTCGGCGCCCGGTCGAAGCGCCAGTGCAGGAGGGCCTCGGTCAGGCCGCCGGCCACAAGGCTGAACCCGACCCCGCAGGCGACGCAGGCGCCGTAGGGCCAGTGGGGGCCCTCGGCCAGCGCGACGGCCAGCGAGGCGCCGAGGCCGCCCACCGCCACCTGTGCGAAGTTCACCACCCGGACGGCCCGGTAGAGGAGGACCAGCCCCATGGCGGCCAGCGACGAGAGCCCGCCGAGCACCACCCCTTGCAGCACGATGCCCGGCGGCAGCCCCGAGGGCATCGCCGCCCGCGCCACCAGCCAGGCCGACCCGAACCCGATGGCCCAGGCGGCGGCCCGGGCGCGCCGCCGGGGCAGTCCTCCCATGGCCGACCAGGCGGCGGCCCCCCGGAGCCAGGCGGCCCGCGACGCCCGGGCCCGCCCGGCCCACCCGCTCACGGGCCGCCCCGGTCGAAGCACTGCAGTTGCCGGCCGGCCGGCAGGGCTGGCTGGCCGACGTCGGCGTACTCCTTGCCGCCGTTGCACGGGCGGTAGGCGCCGAGCTTGCCGTCGGCCGGGCTGACGGCGTGCGGGTCCCACCACTCCACCTGGAAGCTGGCCGAGGGGTCGAAGGTGCCTGGCCCGAACTTCCACTGGCCGTACATGCCGCCGGGCAGCGACGGGGGCAGGGACCAGAAGCCGTGCTCGAAGGTGGAGGGCGTCAGGTCGGGGCCGGCCGCCTGCAGGGCGTCGAACAGCAGCAGCAGCGGCTCGTAGATGGAGGCGTAGGAGGCGACGACCGGCCCGGTGGGGTCGGCCATGCGCAGGACGCGGTAGGCCTCCTGGTCACCCTCGGCCAGCAACACCTGCCCGCCGGCGATGTCGTGGCTCCACTGCGCCTGGTCCGGGAGCCGGTTGTAGGGGTCGGCGATGTTGAGGCTGATCCACTCGGGGTGGTAGTCCTGCTGGTTGGCCGCCTTGGTCATGTAGATCGGGGTCTCGGGGTCGCATCCGCAGAACACGGTGGTGACCCCCTTGGCCTTCAACTGGGCGACCATGTTCGCCGCGTCCTGGGCGTCACCGGCGATCGAGAACGGGTAGCGGATGAAGGTGGCGACGTGGACACCGAACCGCTGGGCGAGCAGCTGTGCGCTGTTGCCGTCGCATGCGTTGTAGATCGGGTTGTCCGGGGCCACCACGCCGATGACCCGCTGGCGGTGCCGGAGGGCCGGGCTGCCGGCGAAGACGGCCGGCATGTGCGCCAGGGACCGCCCGATGATGGTGTCGCTGACCGTCGTCAGCTTGTTGCAGTCGGGGCCGGGCATGTAGACGTACGGGGCGTTCTGCTCGAGGAAGGCGGTCGACACGTACGGGGCGCCGACGGTGATCACGTGCTGCTGGGCCAGCGCCTGGGCGTAGGGGATGGTGGAGGCCAGCAGTGACACGTCGGCGAAGGCGCCGAGTGACTTGGCGGTGTCGGCGTCCTGTTGCGCCTGGGCCTGGCCGCCCCCGGACTCCTCGGTGATGAAGTCGCCGTGGGCGAGGAACGGCTTCAGCACCACGTGCCGGCCGTAGAGCTCGAAGGAGCGGTTGAAGATCGAGATGTAGGCCCGCATGGCGGCCAGCGTCTGGGCGTTGGACCCGACCAGGCTCGCCCCGATGCTGCCGATGGCCGCGGCCACCGGGCCGGTGATCGCCTCGCGGTAGGTCACGGTGATCGTCTTGGCGGTGACGCCCGGCGCGGTGGCCCCGCCGTTGTCCCCGTGGAACGCCGGCTGGCAGATCGGCG
>DAHUYA010000190.1 GCA_027315445.1 Acidimicrobiaceae bacterium
CTGGAGAGGGCGGCCACCACCGCCACCAGGATGGCCGTGGGCGAGCCGAGCACCACCCGCTGCAGGTTGGCGTGAAGGGCCCGAGCGGTCTGCACCGCCTCGGCCAGTGCCCGGGCGGCCTGGTTCCCGGTGATGGGGGCCGGTCGCTCGGGTCCCGGCGAGGTGCTCTGCAGTGTCGTCATGGCTCCCCTGGCCCCTCGGAACTAGAAGGTGATCCCCGACAGCTCGGGGATCGTGCCCTCCGCCCGCTGGCGGGCGGCCAGCCAGCGCTCCCGCCGCCCGGCGCGCTCGGACGCCGGCCGACTGGGCTCGACGGTAGCGCGGGAGGTGTACGCGGCCGCGACATCGTCCTCGCCGGACCAGGTGCCCACGGCCATGCCGGCCAGGAAGCCGGCGCCCAGGGTGGTGGCCTCGAGGACCGGGGCGATCTCGATCGGGTGGCCGACCGCGTCGGCCAGGCACTGCACGAAGACCGGGTTGGCGGTCATGCCGCCGTCCACCCGCAGGGCGCCCACCTGTAGGCCGGTGTCGGCCTCTGCCGCCTCGAGGAGGTCGGCCCCGCGGTGGGCGACGCCCTCGAGCACCGCCCGGACCAGGGCCGGTCGACCGGTGCCCCGGGTCAGCCCGAGGAGGGTGCCCCGTGCGCCGAAGTCCCAGACCGGGGTCCCCAGCCCGAGGAGCGCCGGCACGAACCAGACGTCCCCGGTGTCGTCGCATGCCGCGGCCACCTCGGCCGAGGCGGCGGCGTCGGGCAGGATGCCCAGGTCGTCGCGGAGCCACTCCACGCAGGTGCCGGCCGACAGCATGACCGCCTCCACCCCCCAGGCCAGCACCCCGGACCGGCGCCAGGCGGCGATCGGGATCGTGCCGGCCGGCCCCATGCCGCTGCCCGCCCGGCGGTCGGTGCCGGTGCAGAGGTCGAGCATGCCGCCGGTGCCGAACGTGGCCTTGGCCATCCCGGCCCGCACACAGCCCTGACCGATCAGCGAGGCCTGCTGGTCCCCGGCCATGCCGCAGATCGGGGGCGACCCCGCCAGCGCCTCCGCCCGCCCGAGCTCGCCCGAGGAGTCGACGATCCGGGGCAGCATCGACCGGGGGATCCGCAGGGCCTCGAGCACCCGGTCGTCCCATCCGCTCAGGTCCGGCCGGACCAGCCCGGTGACCCCGGCGTTGGTGGCGTCGGTGACGTGCAGGCCGGGACCGGGCCCGCCTGCCAGGGTCCAGGCGACCCAGGTGTCGACGGTCCCGAAGCACAGCTCGTCGGCCGCCCGCCGCCGGTCCGGGTCGACCTCGTCGAGGATGGCTGCGAGCTTGGTGGCCGAGGCGTTCGGGGCGAGGCGGATCCCGTCGGCCTGCAGGGCCAGGCATGTCCCGACGGTCCGCAGGTCCTGCCACCCGATGGCCGGGGCCACCGGCACGCCGGTGCGCCGGTCCCACACCACGGTGGTGGCGCGTTGGTTGGCGATCCCCACGCCGGCCACCGGGCCGCCGGCCGAGAGGACGGCCTCGGCGACCCGCCGGACGGACTCGGCCAGGCGGCCGGCGTCGAGCTCGACCAGCCCGGGTGCCGGGGAGTCGGGGAGGAGCTCGAGGTGCTGGGCGTGGTCCACCGTGGCGTCGGGCCGGACGACGGCGGCCCGGACGGCCGAGGTGCCCACGTCGACCACCAGCAGGCTGCCGGCGCCCGGGCCGGTCGACGGGGCTGCGCTCTCGGCCACGGCACCTCGCCGAAGGGGGAGGGCAGCCCGAGCTTCCCCGGGTTGAGGACGCCGGCAGGGTCGAGGGCCGCCTTCAGGGTGGCCAGCACCCCGAAGCCGCCGCCCAGGGCGTCGGGGAGGAAGCGGGCGCGGTTCACCCCGATCCCGTGGTGGTGGCTGATGGCCGCCCCGTGCCCGAGCGTCCGGGTAATGGCCACCTCCCAGGCCCGGCGGTAGTAGTCCTCCTGCCAGCCGAGACCCCCGGTCGGGCCGTCGGGCTGCTCGTCCCCGGGCTCCCGCCCGGCGAACGTGAAGTACAGGCAGGCGCCGTCGGTGTAGGCGTGGGACTGGTGGACCGAGGCGACCAGGGTGCCCGGCACCGACCGCAGCGCCCCCAGGACGTCGGCGGCCAGCGCCGCCAGCACCGACCACCGGGCGGCCACCTCCACCGTGTCCACCACCACCCCGCCCTGCCAGAGCGGCGCGAGGGCGGTGACGTCGTTGCGGTGCTCGAGCCAGCGCCCGACCAGGGCCTCGTCGAGGCGGTCGGCGGCGGCGCACTCCTCCTCGGTCACCGACCGAGTGGCCGCCACCAGCGCCGGATCGCCCTCGTCGAGCACGATCAGCACGCAGGTGCCCGGGTGCTCGAAGTTCCGTTGCGACTCGACTTCGTCGTAGAGGCGGAGGACGGCCGGGGTGGCGCCCCGGCGCAGGACCCGCCGGCAGGCCTCGAGCCCCGCGGCGAAGGACCCGAAGCCCCAGGCGGCGCGGGCCTCGGCCGAAGGGACCGGGTGCACCCGGAGCCTGGCCGAGGTGACCACGCCCAGGGTCCCCTCGCTGCCCACGAACAGCTGGGTCAGGTTGGGCCCGGTCGCGGCCCGGGGCCCGGCTCCCTCCGTCCGCACCAGCCGGCCGTCGGCCAGGGCCACCTCGAGGCCGACCACCATGTCCTCGATCTTGCCGTAGCGAGTCGAGTACTGGCCGGCGCTGCGGCAGGCCAGCCAGCCGCCGACCGTCGAGAGGTCCATCGACTGGGGCCAGTGGCCGAGGGTGAAGCCCTCGCCCTCGGCCCGGAGCGCCGCCTCGAGATCGGGTCCGAAGACCCCCGCCGGGACGTCGGCCAACAGCGAGTCCCGGTCCACCACCGCCGGCCCCGCCAGCCCGGTCAGGTCGAGGGCGACCCCGCCGTAGAGGGGAACGGCGCCGCCGCACACGCCGCTGCGCCCGGCCATCGGCGTCACCGGGACGACGGCCGCCGAGCACCGGGCCAGCACCTCGGCCACCTGGGCGGCCTCGGTCGGACGGACCACCACGGCCGGACGGGACGCCGCCTGGCCGTGGGCGGCCCACGCGATGGCGAGCGGCCACCAGTCCCGGCCGGCGTCGGCCCGGGCCTCGTCGTCGTGGCGGACGGATGCCCCCGTCGCCGCCAGCTGCTCGAGCAGGCGGTCGGGCACCGGGACCCTGTGGCCGGCCAGCCGGTCGGTGACCTCCGCGGCCGGCGCGTCGATCGGGGTCGGGGTCGTGGGGGTTCCCGGGCTCACTGGTGCCCGCCGCCCACCGGCGCCCGGTCTGGCTCGGGAAGGCCGGCCCGGGCCAGCTCGCCCCGGACGCCGGCCGCGACCCGGGCCGCCTCGCGGGCCGCCTCCTCGGCGGACCAGCCCAGTTCGGGTGCCAGCAGGCGGGCGACCGACGGGGCTGCGGCGGCGGCCGCCCTGGCATCCTGCAGGATGGCCCGGGTGCGCCGGGCGAGGACGTCCTCGAGGCCGCAGGCCATCTCCGCACGGACGGCGTGGACCAGCTCCGCCCCCAGGTCGGGCAGACCGGCGATCGCCGGCTCGAGGAGGTCCGGACGCCCCTCGGCCAGCGCCAGGACGTCGGCCGCCTCGGTCCCGTAGCGGGCGTACAGGTGGGCGGCTTTGGCCGGGTCGGCCGAACGGAGAGCCGCGGGGCCGTCCCCCGGGCCCGGGGTTCCGCGCAGGGCCAGCCGCCGGGTCCGGCAACGACGTGCCCCCGGGGGGGGATCGGGCAGGAGCGGCACGACCTGCGCCAGGGTGTCCTGGGCCATCTTGCGGTAGGTGGTGAGCTTGCCGCCGGTGACCGTGACCATGCCGTTCGGCGTGGTCACCACGGTGTGGCGGCGTGAAAGGTCCGCCGTCCGCTCCGACAGGTGGTGCCCACCGGTCGGCGCGAGCAGCGGCCGGAGACCGGCCCACACTCCCGTGACGTCGCGCCGGGTGAGCGCCGAGGTGGTGACGGCGTTGACCGCGGCCAGCAAGTAGTCGACGTCCTCGGGCTCGCAGCCCGGGTCGTCGAGGGGGCCCCGGTAGTCGGTGTCGGTGGTGCCGACGTAGGCCATCTCCACCTCGGGCCAGGGCACCACGAAGATCGAGCGACGGTCTCGGGGGACGGGGATCACCGAGGCGATGTCGCAGGGGAGTCGGTCTGCCGGCACGGTGACGTGGACACCCTTGGCCGGCCGGAGGGTCGGACGGCCACCGCCCTCCTCGAGGGCGCGCACCTCGTCCGCCCAGACGCCGGTGGCGTTGACCACCACCGACGCCCGGACCTCGATCTCGCCCCCCTCCCGGCCCTCGGGGGTCACCGGGCGGAGGCGGGCACCCCGTACGCGGCCCGCCTCCTCGATCAGGGCCACCACCGGTGCGTAGTTGGCGGCGACCGCACCATGGTCGAGCACGGCCGAGCGCACGATCGCCAGGGTGAGGCGCGCGTCGTCGGCCCGGGCGTCGAAGTAGAGGAACCCCGCCACCAGGCGGCCGGTGTCGAGGGTGGGGAGGTGGGCCAGCACCTCCTGGCGACTGACCCGGCGGTGCCGGGAGCCGATGCGGAAGCCCCCGGTGAGGTCGTAGAGCCACAGCGCGGTCGAGTAGGAGCGGGCAACCGCCTTGGCCACCACCCCGTTGCGCCCGAACAAGGGGATGAGGAAGGGCAGTGGGCTGACGAGGTGCGGGGCGTTGTCGAGCAGCCGCTGACGCTCAGCCAGGTTCTCGTGGACCAGGCGGAATTCGCGTTGCTGCAGGTAGCGGATGCCTCCGTGGACCATCTTCGTCGACTTGGACGAGGTTCCCGAGGCGAAGTCGCCCCGCTCCACCAGGGCCGTGCGGAGCCCCCGGCTGGCGGCGTCGAGCGCCACCCCAGCGCCGGTGATGCCGCCCCCGACGACCAGCACGTCGAAGTGCTCGGTGGCCAGCCGGGCGAGCGCCTCGTCCCGCCGGAATCCGCCGGCGCCGGCGGTGCGGGCGGCGTCGTCGCTCACGTGGTCAGCCTGCCACACGAGGGTGGCGGGTCCGACCCGCCGTTCGCCCCTTTTTGACAACGGATGTCAACGAACAACGATTGGCACCTTCTGGTACGGTGGCGACGGATGCGGACCACCGAGGAGCTGACCGAGCTGTTCCGGGCCCAGGGCCGGAAGATGACCCCCCAGCGGCAGCGGATCTTCGGTGCCCTGCAGGGCGACGTCACCCACCCGTCCGCCGAGGCGGTGTACGAGCAGGTGCGCGAGGAGATGCCCACCATCTCTCTCAAGACCGTGTACCAGACCCTCAACGAGCTGACCGAGCTGGGCGAGGTGGCCGCCCTCGACCTCGGGACCGGGGCCCTGCGCTTCGATCCCAACGTCGACGTCCCCCACCAGCACCTGGTGTGCACGTCGTGCGGGAAGGTGCGGGACGTCACGGTCGAGATCGGCCGGCTCTCGGTGCCTCCGGGGGAGGTGCAAGGCTACGAGGTCCACAGCGCCGAGGTCGTCTTCCGCGGCCTGTGTGGGCGGTGCAGGGCGTCGCTCCCGGCGCCCGGCGACGGGCCCGACGGTCGGGAGGCCCGGTCGCCCGACCGGTAGCAGGACCGGGCGCCGACACCCACCCCGACACCCACCGAGACAACCAGCAGCACTACAACCAGCAGCACGACAACCAGCAGCAACGAGGAGGAAGAATGGCCCAGTTGAAGGGATCGAAGACCGAAGAGAACCTGAAGACGGCGTTTGCCGGCGAGAGCCAGGCGAACCGCCGGTACCTCTACTTCGCCCAGAAGGCGGACGTCGAGGGCTACCCGGACGTGGCCGCCCTCTTCCGGTCGGTGGCCGAGGGGGAGACGGGCCACGCCTTCGGGCACTTCGACTTCCTGCGCGAGGTGGGGGACCCGGTCACCGGGGTGCCGGTCGGCTCGACCGAGAACAACCTCAAGTCGGCGATCGAGGGCGAGACGTACGAGTACACAGAGATGTACCCCGGATTCGCCAAGACCGCCCGCGACGAGGGCTTCGAGGAGATCGCCGAGTGGCTCGAGACCCTGGCGCGGGCCGAGAAGTCCCACGCCGGACGGTTCGGCAAGGGCCTCGAGTCGATCTCCTGACCGCCGGGCCGGCGACCGGTCGGCGCGCTGGGCATCCGGCCGGTGCCGGCGGCCCTCGCCGCGGCGCACGTCCGGGCGCACGTCCGGGCGCACGGAGCGCCCCAACGAGAGGAGCCGACGATGACGCCGCCCGACGGTCCGGACCCCCCGCCGGCCGCCCGATCCGAGCTCACGCTGGCCGACATTGTCGACCTGCGCGCCTACGAGCGGGTCCGGGAGGAGTACCGGCAGCAGGTCATGGCCCTCAAGCGGCGCCGCCGGGTGGCACTCGGGCCCATCATGACCGTGCTGTTCGAGTCCCTCGACACGGTGCGGTTCCAGGTGCAGGAGATGGCCAGGGTGGAGCGCATCGCCACCGACGAGGGGATAGCGGACGAGCTCGAGGTGTACAACCGGCTGCTCCCCCGTCCCGGCGAGCTGTCGGCCACCCTCTTCATCGAGCTGACCACGGAGGCCGACCTCCGACACTGGCTGCCCGGCTTGGTGGGCATCGAGCGGGCGCTCGCCATCGAGCTCGGGGCGGGCACCGGCGGTGAGCCCGCCGATCGGGTGCCCAGCGAGCCCGAGGCCACCCATGCCGAGGCGCTGACCCGGGAGTCGGTCACCCCGGCCGTCCACTACCTGCGCTTCCGCTTCGAGGAGGCCCAGGTGGCGGCCTTCCGGTCCGGCCCGGCGCGGCTCGCCGCCCGCCACCCGGCGTACGAGGCCGAGGCGACCCTCGGGGAGGAGGCCAGGACCGTGCTCGTCGCCGACCTCGAGGGGCGGACCGAGCTGCTGCCGCTGGCTTGACCCCCCGACCCCCGCCGTCCGCTCGGGAATGGCCGTCAGGTGCCAGACGGTGGTGCCGAGGTGGCCTCCAAGTTAGGCGAGAGGACCCGAAGAGCCCTTCGGTTCCTGGGTGAGCCCGGGTGGCGGGCGTCACCCGCATCCGGGTTGCAGGCCCCTGAACAGGGAACTGGTCTTTACAGGCAGGTCTGCGCTAGGCCA
>DAHUYA010000112.1 GCA_027315445.1 Acidimicrobiaceae bacterium
CGGAGCTCGCGCCGCGCCATGGCCTCGAACATGGTCGGGAAGCCGCTGGTGAGCGAGTAGGCGCCGTAGTTGGCCGCCACCTGGGGGTCCATGGGGATGCCACCCCCGGCGGCCCGGAGGAACCAGGCCTGGCGGCAGCGCCACTCGAAGGACATGGCCCGGAGGTAGGCCTGCTCGATGCTGCTCGCCAGCACGAACACCCCGTGGTTGGCGAGCAGGGCGATGTTGGCGTCGCCCATCGCCTCGACCGCCGCCCGGGCGTTGCGCGCGTCGTCGACCGGGCCGTTGTACTCGTCGTAGACGGCCACCTCGCCGCCGTAGAAGGCGCCCGTCTGGTCGTAGATGGGGGGCGCCTCGCCCAGGTCGGCCCACAGCGTGCTCCACCGGCAATGGTTGTGCACGGCCACCCCGACGTCGTGGCGGGCCCTGTGCAGCTCCACGTGGAGCGTGATGGCCGGGGTGATCGGCCACGGCCCGTCGAGCTGGCCGCCCTCGCCGTCCATCCGGGCGACGTCGCCGGGGCGGATCTCGTCCCAGGTGAGGCCGAACGGGTTGACCAGGAAGGTGCCGTCGGGCTGACGGTAGGTGATGTGCCCGGCCAGGTGGTCGTCGAACCCCTCGGCGAAGAGGCAACGGGCGAGCAGGACGAACTCCTGCTGCGGGGTGAGCAGCGGGAGGGCTGGGGCGACCGGCCGGTCGAACAGCGCCTTGCGGCCGTTGGTCTCCTGCATCCGGGTCTCGAGCAACGTGGTCATGGCCACCCCTCCCTCCGGCGGCGCCCGGTGGGGGCTCCGTGGCGCCCGCTCGCCTGTTGTGTCAATGATACAGAGGGATGGGGGGAAGCGCCCCGGCCGCCGGCCGCCGACGTCGAGCCGGCGAGCGCGGGTACCTGAGCCACGAGGTGGGAGGTCCGGATGGTCGGGGGAGGGCGGCGGGTGAGGGGAGCCGGCCGGTGACGGCGGGGCGGGTGGTGGACGGCGACGGCCACGTGCTCGAGCCGCGATCCGCCTTCGCCCACCTGCCCGACGAGCACCGCCCGGTCATCACCACCGGGGAGGGCGGCCTCGACCACGTGACGGTCGGCGGCCACGAGGTGTTCGTCGGCCGCCTGGGCCAGATGGGGACGCCCGGGACCGACGTCGGGGCGCCTGTAGGGCCCGTCCCGTTGGAAGCGGCGCGTCCCGGCGCCTTCGACCCGGCGGCCCGCCTGGCCGACCTGGACAGCGAGGGCATCGACGAGGTGGTGCTGTACCCGACCGTCGGCCTCGGCTTCTGGGCGCTCACCGACCCGGTGGCGGCCGTGGCCGTGGCACGGGCCTACAACGACTGGCTCGCCGGGTTCTGCTCGGCCGCCCCGGCCCGGCTGCACGGCGCCGCCATGGTGCCCCTGCAGGACCCGGCGGCGGCCGTGGCCGAGCTCCGCCGGGCCCGCCACGAGCTCGGCTTCGTCTCGGCCTTCGTGCGCCCCAATCCGTGCTGCGGGCGGGTGCTGGTCGACCCGGCGAACGAGCCGTTCTGGGAGGCGGCCGAGGAGCTCGGGGTGGCGGTCGCCGTCCACGAGGGCTACCAGCTCGCCATCCCATCCCTCGGGTCGGACCGCCGGCCGACCAACGTGTTCGTGATGCACGCCGTGTCCCACACCTTCGAGCAGATGCTGGCCTGCGCCCAGCTGATCGGCCTGGGCGTGCTCGAGCGGCATCCCTCCTTGCGGGTGGCCTTCCTCGAAGCCGGCGGGGGCTGGGCGCCGTACTGGCTGGCCCGGCTCGACCACCAGGTGCCGGCGTACCACCGCTACGCCCCGAGGCTTTCGCTGCTCCCCAGCGAGTACTTCGCCCGCCAGTGCTGGGTCAGCTTCGAGATCGACGAGGAGCCGCTGGCCGCCTTGGCCCCGCACGTCGGCATCGATCGCGTGATCTGGGGCTCGGACTACCCCCACGCCGACTCGACGTTCCCCGGGGCGCTCGACGAGCTCCGGCGGACCATCGAGCCGCTCGATGACGAGGAGCGCCGCCTGGTGCTCGGGGAGAACGCCAGGGCGCTCTACGGGCTGACGCCCGCCGGCTGAGCTCGGGCCGACCGATGAGCCACCGGGCCGGCCCACGTCTTCAACGGCGTCGGGCGCGGCAGGATGGGACGAGAGTGGACCGAGCGAAGGAGGACCCGCAATGGCGAGAGTGAGCACCTACCTGAACTTCGACGGCTCGAGCGAGAAGGCGTTCGCCTTCTACGGCGAGGTTTTCGGCACCGAGCCGGTGCCGCCGATCGTGCGCTTCGCCGACATGCCGGCGAACCCGGACGGCCCTGCGCTGTCCGACGAGGAGCGGCAGAAGGTGATGCACGCAGAGCTGCCCATCCTGGCCGGGCACGTGTTGATGGCGACCGACATGCTCGAGTCGTTGGGCCACCGGGTCCGGGTCGGCAACAACGTGACCATCAACCTCGAGCTCGACTCCCGCGAGGAGGCAGACCGCCTGTACGCCGCACTCTCGGACGGCAGCAGCGAGGGGTCCGGCATGCAGGACGTCCCCTGGGGCTACTGGGGGTCCTGCCTCGACCGGTTCGGCATCCGCTGGATGTTCAACTACGGCGCCGGTTGACGGCCGGGCGTGTGCCCCCTCGGCCCCTCTCCCGGAGGGGGACGGACCGTCAACCCGCCGGGGTGAGGTCGGCCAGCTCCGGGAGCGGCCCGCCGCCCCCGGCCGTCGACGGCGTCGGCGGGGTCCGCACCAGGGTGACGGCCACCGTGGCCGCCAGCGCCAGCAGCGCGGCGCTCACCGAGAAGGCGGTGGTGTACCCGTGGACCGACGCAACCGCTACCACGTCCGGCTGGCGGAGGTGGGCCAGGGCGTAGCTGGTGGCGGCGGTGGCTGCCACCGTGTTGAGGAGGGCGGTCCCCAGCGAGCCCCCCACCTGCTGGGTGGCGTTCACCAGGGCGCTCGCCACCCCGGCGGCGGAGTGGTCGACGCCGACGAGGGCGGTGCTCGACATCGGCACGAAGGTGAGGCCCATCCCGAGGCTGACCAGCAGCTCGGCCGGCAGGACGTGCGGGGCGTAGCCGCTGTGCACCCCGAGCTGGGTGAACCAGGACAGGCCGCCGGTGGCGAGCAGCATCCCGCCGGTCATCAGCGCTCGGGGGCCGGTGCGGGGCAGCAACCGGCTGGCCAGCGAGGCCCCGGTGATGATCCCTCCCGAGAAGGGCAGGAAGGCGAAGCCGGTGGTGAGCGCCGAGTAGTGCATCGTCAGCTGGAAGAAGTAGGTGAGGAAGAGGAAAGTGCCGAGCATGGCCGCCCCGACGAGCAGCGAGCTCAGGAAGGCGCCGCCCCGGGTTCGGTCGAGCACTACCCGCAGGGGCAGGAGCGGATGGGCACTGCGCAGCTCGATCACCACGAAGCCGATCAGGGTGGCCCCGCCCGAGGCCAGCAGCGCCAGGGTCTCGGGCGAGCCCCAGCCGCTGGCCGAGGCGGTGGTGAAGCCGTAGACGAAGAGGAAGAGGGCGCCGGTCACCGCGAGGGCGCCCGGCACGTCGTAACGGGCGCGGGACGGGCCCCGGCTCTCGCGCACCACACGGGTCGCCACCAGGGCGGCCACCGCGGCGATCGGCACGTTGATGAGCAGGGTCCACCGCCAGGAGGCGAACTCGGTCAGGACGCCGCCGAGCACCAAGCCGACGGCCGCCCCGCCCCCGGCCACCGCCCCGTAGACGCCGAAGGCCCGTGCCCGTTCGCGGGGTTCGACGAAGGTGACGGTCAGGATCGACAGGGCGGAGGGCGCCATCACGGCGGCGAAGGAGCCCTGGAGCGCCCGGGCGGCGAAGAGCATCGTCTGGTCCTGCGCCAGTCCACCCAGGGCCGAGGCCACGGCGAAGCCCGCGAGGCCGATCAGGAACATGCGCTTGCGCCCGAGGTAGTCGGCGATGCGGCCGCCCAGCAGCAGCAGGCTGCCGAACGCCAGGGTGTAGGCGGTCATCACCCACTGCCGATTGGCCACGGAGATGTGCAGGGTGTGCTGGGCCGACGGGAGGGCCACGATGACCACCGAGGCGTCGAGCACGATCATCAGTTGCGCCACGGCGATAACGGCCAGGGCGCGGAATCGGCCGGGGTCCGCCGGGCCTACGGGGTCGGCGAGGGACCCGACCGATGGGGTGAGCGTGTCGGTCATCGACGTCCTTCCGGGGGGAGCGGTACAATCGGAGTCGTGGTTCCGGTTACGTCTGGACACTATACGGAGCGATGGTTCCGTTTGTCAACGTGAGTGACGCGACGGCTTCCGCCGGGACAGCTTCCGCCGGGACGGCTTCCGACGGGACGGCGCCCGGCGAGGCCCGCGGGGCGCGCCCGCTGCGGGCGGACGCCCAACGCAACCGGGCGCGGATCCTCGAGGCGGCCGAGGCCGAGCTGGCCGAGCGGGGGGTCGACGTGCCGGTCGACGACGTGGCCCGGCGGGCCGGGGTGGGGATCGGCACCCTCTACCGGCACTTCCCGACCAAGGAGGCGCTGCTGGCGGCGGTGATCGTCACCCGGCTCGAGCAGCTGCTGGCCGAGGCCCGGGCCCTGGCCGGGTCCACCGACCCCGGCGGTGCGTTCTTCTCGTTCGTCGAGGGCGTGGCGGCCCACGCCGCCCGCAAGCACGATCTGGCGACCACGCTGGCCGCGGCCGGTGTCGACCTGCAGGAGGTGGCAGCCATCGCCGATGAGCTGCGGGTGGCGGCGGGCGTCCTCCTGCGGCGGGCCCAGGAGGCAGGTGCGGTGCGGGCCGACGTCTCGCCCGAAGAGCTCTTCGGGCTCGTGGCCGGCACCTGCGTGGCGATGGAGTCCCAGGGCGCCGACGAGGCCTGCCGCGCGAGGATGTTGGCGGTGGTGTGCGACGGACTGCGGGTGCACGCCGGCACCGGCGCCCCCATCGGTTAGCAGTGCTTCGGCTCGCGGCCGTCGGAGGCGGTCCGGCGGGCCACCCGTCGGGCAGGGAGGTGGCATGACCGTACCGTGCTCGCACCTCGAGGGGCTCGATCCCGCGCCCGTCCCCCGGACGCCCGAGGGGTGCGAGGAGTGCCTGTCGTCGGGAGCCCGCTGGGTCCATCTCCGACTCTGCCTCGGGTGCGGCCATGTCGGCTGCTGCGACAGCTCCCCGGGGCACCACGCGACCGCCCATTTCGAGTCGACCTCCCACCCGGTGATGCGCTCCTACGAGCCGGGCGAGGACTGGTGGTGGTGCTACGTCGACCAGGCGGCCTTCGAGGTGCCGGGCGCCCCGTCCTCGCCCTCCCACCGGTAGCCGGAAGGGAGGCGCCGGCCCGACCGGCGAACGGGCGTGGCGGCCCACGCCGGCGGGGTCAGAGTGGTGCCGGGCGCAGTCGACGCAGGTCGTCCATGATCGGCCCGAACGTCGACTCGAGCCAGTCGGCCGGGCGGTCGCCGACCGCGCCGGTGACCAGGGTGGAGACACCGACTGCCGCCAGCTCCCCGGCCAGCCCCAGGATCTCGTCGGGACCGGCGCCCGGCTCGCGCCCTCCGAGGACGGTGACCTCGATCTCGTTCGGGTCGCGGCCGACCTCGTCGCAGTGGGCGCGGAGCACGTCCAGCTTGTGGGCGACCTCTGCGGGGCCGCCGAAGAAGTTGCAGGCGTCGGCGTAGCGGGCGACCAGCCGCAGGGTCTTGCGTTCCCCCCCGCCGCCGATGAGGATCCTCGGCCGGGGGTTGCTGACCGGCTCGGGTCGGCACAGGGTCTCCTCGAGCCGGTAGTGCTTCCCGGTGAACGGGCCGTCGTCGCCGCCCCACATCTGCAGGCAGATCTCGAGCGCCTCCTCGAGCCGTTCGAACCGCTCGGCGGTCGAGGGGAACGGCACCCCGAGGCCCAGGTGCTCCCGCTCGTACCAGGCGGCGCCGATGCCGAGCTCGGCTCGGCCGCCCGACAGGACGTCGAGGGTGGCGACCGACTTGGCGAGGAGGCCGGGGTGCCGGTAGGTGACTCCGGTCACCAGCAGGCGGAGCCGCAGTGTGTCGGTGCAGCCGGCCACGAACCCAAGTGCGGTGTAGCCCTCGAGCATCGGATCCTCGGCCGGCGCCATCCAGTCCATCTGGAAGTAGTGGTCCATGAAGGAGAGCGTCCGGACGCCGATGGCCTCCGCCCGCCGGGCGAGGTCTCGGACTCCGGGGCCGATCCCCGAGGGCGAACCGGCCCAGTCGAAGCGCGAAACGTGCAGGTCGAGGTTCATGGCGCCGTTCTAGTCCGGGGTCGCCGGCCCGCGCCGGCCGCCTACCCGGCCGGCCGTGTCAGCGAGGTCGTCAGGGGGAGGTCCGCAGCTGCTCGAGCGCCGAGCTCGAGAGCTCCCCGGCCAGGGCGGCCGGCCCCGGCCCGCGACCGGCCACCGTGGCGTCGAGGAAGTCGGCCACGTCCTGGTCGAGCACGGGCGTCCATTGGGTGCCGCCCTGGATCGGCGAGAGATGGCCGGCGCCGAGCAGGGTCACGTACCAGACCGGGACCGCGACCTGGCCGAGCTGCTCGAACACCGTCTGGCTCGAGCTGTAGGGGACCACCGGGTCGGCCGAGCCCTGCATGAGGAGCAGGGGTCGGGAGGACGGGGCGATCGGGCCGGCCATCGGGTCGGGGGCGTCGGCCACCACCGCGGAGACCCGCTGGTCGACCAGTCCCTGCTGGTAGCCGACCATCAGGGCGACGTCGGCACCGTCGGAGTGCCCCACGACCGCGACCTTCCCCGGCTCGAGCCGGCTGGCGAAGGCGCCGTTCTCGAGCGAGGTGATGACGAAGGACACGTCGCCGGCCTCGTTGGGAAGGTCGGCCCGGTCGAGGGGGTGGCCCTGGGCCGGGTCTTCGAGCGGGAAGGACGGCGCCGCCACCACGTAGCCGGCCGAGGCCAGCTGGGCGCAGAACCTGGCGTAGGCGGGAGGGCCGAGGCCATAGCCGGCGGCGAACACCACCAGCGGGAAGCGGCCGGCCGCCGTCGGCATCCAGACGGTGGTCGGCAGGTTGCGATCCGGCGCCAGCGTCTGGCCGTCCTCCACCAGCGGCCGCGAGGTGTCGACCAGCGGCAGCTGCGTCGAGGTGACGGCCAGTCCCCGGATCGGTGGTGGCACGGTGGTCGTGGTGGTGGTGCCCGGTCGGTCCCCGCGGCGATCCGGAGGACGACCGTGCGAGACGCCGCCCAGTGTGCGGTCGTGGGGCGCCCCGCCGGGGCTGTCCACCAGGGCGATCACGGACCCGGCGACCGCGCCCATCACGACCAGGGACCCCAAGGTCCTCAGCAGCCGGCGCACAC
>DAHUYA010000158.1 GCA_027315445.1 Acidimicrobiaceae bacterium
TCGTCCCGGTTGGGCGATGACTCGATCGCCAAACGGTCCTGGATGAGGCCACCGCTGGTATGCGCTCCCCGCGCTCACGGTCTTGAAGGAGGCGAGGCCCAGGTAATGGATGTTCCGGTCGCATTGGCCTCCGCAGGACAACCCGGGTGCCGGTGCCGATCGTCGCTTGACGTCTGTCACACGAGCCGGTGTTGACGACGTCGAACGTCTCCACGCCACGGCATGGCGCATCCTCGCAATCGCGCACGGATCGCGCACGAACGGGTCGATTCGGGCCGGCCGGCGCCGCCCACGAGGGTCGTTCGGAGCCGTGACCAGGGAAGATGCTGAGCACCCCCAACGGGATTCGAACCCGTGTTACCGCCTTGAAAGGGCGGCGTCCTGGGCCGCTAGACGATGGGGGCAGAAGGCCGAGGTCGAATCGCGACTGACCTGGGCCGACGCGGACCCTACCAGGCAGGTCGGAGGGCGAGGTGCGGAAGGGCGACGTCCGCCACGACAGTGGACCGTCAGGCCCGACTGCGCCGCCGGCGCCTCAGCTCGGCACAGTCACCCCGTCCGCCGACCGGCTCACGGCAGGTTGGTCGCCATCGGCGGCAACGAGCCCCGAGGGCTGGTGAGCCACGGCGGGGTCGGCGAGGGGCATGGCTTCCTCGTCGAGCGCCGGGTCGGCCGAGCGGTGCACCATCGACAGCACGAACTGCATGGCACCTACCACCAGGACCGTCGCACCGAGCACGTGCACCTCGACCAAGGCAGCCGGCAGGTGGGTGAAGTACTGGGTGTAGCCGACGGCAACCTGGGCGAACATGGTGATCACCAGGATCCGTCCGGCCCGCCGGACCCGCTCGGGCACGTCGAGGGCGTGGAGCGCCACCACCAGGGAGAGCGTGACCCCGACCAGCAACAGCGCCAGGCTCGAGTGCAGCTCCGCCATGTCGCGCAAGCTCATCGGGATGCGCTTGGCCACCAGCTGGCCCTGGGAGGATCCGGCGTGGGGCCCGGTGCCGGTGGTGAAGGAACCCGCCGTCAGCACCACGCCGAGCAGCCCCACCACGCCCCAGGCGAGCCGCCGAAGCGTCCGGTCGACCAGAGGGCGCCCCGACCCGGGGGAGTAGTCGCGCCGGGCGCGGTGCACCAGCAGAATGGCCACCACCACCAGGGCCATGCTGAGGAGGAAGTGGATGGCCACCAGGTAGGGGTTGAGCTTGGTGTAGACGACGATCCCGCCCAGCACCGCCTGTCCGACCACCCCTGCGACGAGACCGGCCGACAGCCATACGAGGTCTCGGCGCCATGGCCGGCGCCGGAGGGCGCCCAGCACCGTGGCGGCGACGATGATCGTCAGGACGACGGTGACCATCCGGTTGCTGAACTCCACCATCGGGTGGAAGGACAGCTGGGCGGTCAGCCTGGTCCGGTAGCAGGTCGGCCAGTCCGGGCACCCGAGCCCCGAGCCGGTGAGCCGGACCGCGGCCCCGGTGACGACGATCAGGACCATCATCACCAGTGAGGTGACGCTCAGGCGGCAGAACGTGCGGGCCGACACGGTGGGCAGGCGTCGGAAGGGACCGTCGCCCGGCATGGGGCCCGGGGTGCGGGTCGTGGTGGGGGCGGCGGACACCCGCGGCACGGACGGATTCGGCCCTGGCACTCTGGCCAGCGTACAAGGGGGCCGTCGCCCCGTTCGGCGCCCGGAGGACCTCCTGTTCGTCGCCGGGTTCGTCGCCGTGCCCCTGCCCTTGCCCGCGCTCGCGGAGGGCGCCTGGTCGCCCGGGGGTGGTCGCCGTAGGCTTCGTTCGTGATCACTCGCCGGCGGCCCGGCCGTACAGGCCGGTGACCGAGCCGCCCGCCATCACCGACCCGACCTCCGCCCCGCCGGGGCTTCCGGCGAACCCGGTGCCTCCCGGCCGCCGCCCTCGCCCGGTGTTCCTGCTGGTCGGGGTGGTGCTGGCCGTCGCCCTGGGGGTCGGACTCTTCACCAGCTTCGGATCGTCACCGAAGGGCGGGCAGCTTCAGGTCGGCGGGGCGGCGCCCGCCTTCTCGCTGCCGAGGCTGTCGGGGGGGGGAAGAGTGGGCTTGCCGGCCGACGGCGGTGGGCGCGGACGCCCGGCGGTGGTGCTGTTCTTCGCCAGCTGGTGCGCCCCCTGCCACGCCGAGCTCCCGGCCCTGGCCCGCGCGTACCGTCATCAGCAGTCGGCTCGCAGCCCTCTGGCGAGGGTTGCGCTCATCGGGGTGGACACGGCCGACCCGGAGCCCAACGCCATCGACTTCGTGAGGAGCAGCGGGGTGACCTTCCCGGTCGCCGCCGACACCCAGTACGCGGTGATCGACCGCTACGACTTCGTGGGCGATCCCGATGCCGTCTTCGTGAACGGCGACGGGACGATCGCCGGCGTCAAGGAAGGACCGTTGAGCACCGACGCCCTGCTCAGCTGGGAGCACCGCCTGCTCGCCAACGGTTGACCCGCCGCCCGGCGGTCTTCCGCCGGTCCCGACGGTGCGTCACACGACTCTCGGGCGGTCACTCCCAGCGGAAGGTGACGACGGCGGCGACGGGGGCCGCCACCGCCCACACCGCCAGCACCACCCAGGCGTGGACCGGCACCGCCGTACCCGAGCCCAGAGCGGCGTGGAGACCGTCGGAGAGGGCGGCCGCCGGCAGGATCCGGGCCAGGTCGGCCAACCAGCCCGGCAGCTTGGCCAGCGGCACGACCATCCCGCCCAGCAGGAGGAGCACCAGGTAGAGGCCGTTGGCGGCCGCCAGGTTGAGCTCGGCCCGGAGCCGGCCGGCCATGGTGAGCCCGATGCCGCCGAAGGCCGCAGTGGCCAGCAGGGCGATCGCCAGGGCCTGGCCGCCCGCCGCCCCGGCGCCCGTGCTCCCTGCCGGGTGCCAGCCGAGGCCGACGCCCACGGGCACCAGCACCGCCGCCTGCACCACCTCCACCACGAGGATGGTGGCGATCTTGGCGCCGACCAGCCGCCCGCGGCCGAGTGGGGTCGACCCCAGCCGCTTCAGCACCCCGTAACCCCGCTCGAACCCGGTGGCGATGCCCAGGGACACCATGGCGGTCGACATGACGGCCAGGGCCAGGATCCCGGGCACGAAGAAGCTGACCGGGTGCGGGGTCTGGGTGGGGACCACGTGGACGGTGGAGAAGAAGACCAGGAAGACGACCGGGATGCCGACGGTGAGCAGCAGGGTCTCCCCCCGCCGCAGGGTCATGGAGGTCTCGGCGCGCACCTGGGCGGCGAAGGCGGTCACCGGCCGGCCTCCTCGGCGCCGACCACCGAGAGGTAGGCGTCCTCGAGCGAGCGGCCGGTCCGCAGATCGGTCAGCGCCAGGTGCCGCTCGGCCAGCCAGCTCGTGAGCGCGGCGGTCCGCTCCGGTGTGGCCTGCCCGGCCACCCGGTAACGCCCTGGGGGCCCCTCTGTCACCGCCGTCCCCAGCACTTCGCCCAGGCCGTCGGTGTCGAGCCCCGGAGGGGCGCCGAAGCTCAGGCCGGCCGCCCCGAGGGTGTCCGGCCCCGATCCGTCGACCCGGCCGGCCGCCGCCGCCCGGCCGCCGACCACGATGACCACCCGGTCGGCCATCTTCTCGGCTTCGGTCAGCTCGTGGGTGGTCAGCAGCACCGCCACGTCCTGGGCCGCCAGGTCGGCCACCACCTGGCGGATGGCCAGCCGCCCCTCGGGGTCCACCCCCGCGGTCGGCTCGTCGAGGAAGACCACCTCCGGTCGTCCCACGAGGGCGAGGGCGAGGGACAACCGCTGTTGCTCGCCGCCCGAGAGGTGTCGCCATGGGGTGCTGGCCGCCGCCCGGAGGGACAGCTGCTCGAGCAGGGCCTCGGGATCCTCGGGGTGCTGGTAGTAGGAGGCGAAGAGGTGCAGCACCCGGCGGGGACCGAGCATCGGGTAGACCCCGCCGCGCTGGAGCATCACCCCGACCCGGGGGACCAGCGCCCGGTGGTCGGCCAGCGGGTCGAGGCCGAGCACCCGGACCGAGCCCGCCGCCGGGCGGCGGTACCCCTCGAGGCTCTCCACCGTCGAGGTCTTGCCGGCCCCGTTCGGTCCGAGGAGGGCCAGGACCTCACCGGGCTCCACTTGGAAGGACAGCCCGTCGACCGCGGTCAGGGCGCCGTACCGGACGACGAGGTCGCGGCAGATCACGGCGTCGGGAACCGGCATCAGGTGGCCACGCTACCTTTGGCGGCGAAATGATCGACATCCGCCAGGTGCGTGACGACCTCAGCCGGGTGAAGGCGTCGCTCGGCCGGCGCGGGGTGGCGCCCGAGGACGTCGACCGGGTGGCCGAGCTCGACGTGGAGCACCGCAAGCGCCTGGCCGATCGCGAGGTGCTGCGGGCTCAGGTGAAGGCCCTGTCCCGCCAGGTGGGCCAGGCCCGGAAGGCAGGGGAGGGGGGGCGGGCGGCCGAGCTGGCCGAGGAGAGCCGGCGGCTGGGTGACGAGGAGCGGGCGGTCGGGGCGGAGGCCGACCGGGTGGCCGAGGCTCTCCGCCAGACCCTGCTCGAACTGCCGAACCTGCCGTCGGAGGACGCGCCCGACGGCGCCGGACCCGAGGACAACGTGGAACTGCGGCGTTGGTGGCCGGGGATGGAGACCGGCGCCTCCCAGCCCGAGCCGGCCGACCACCAGCGGGTCCCGCACTGGGAGGTAGGGGAGCGGCTCGGGATCCTCGACATGGCCCGGGGCGCCCGCCTGGCCGGCTCGATGTTCCCCCTCTACGCCGGTCGCGGCGCCCGGCTGGTGCGGGCGCTCACCTCCCTGGCCCGCGACCGCCACACCGACGCCTACCTCGAGATCCGGCCACCCACCCTGGTGCTGACCGAGACGATGACCTCGACCGGGCACCTGCCGAAATTCGGCGACGATGCCTACCACGTCGAGCGGGACGACCTGTGGGCCATCCCCACGGCCGAGGTCCCCCTCACCTCGTTGCGTCGTGGGGAGATCCTGGCCGAGGAGGAGCTCCCGCTGCGCTGCACCGCGGTGACCTCCTGCTTCCGGCGGGAGGCGGGGGCCGCCGGTCGCGACACCCGGGGGCTGCTCCGGGTCCACGAATTCGAGAAGGTCGAGCTGTTCGCCTACGCCACCGAGGCCCAGGCCCCCTCGGTGCACGCCGACATCCTGGCCAGGGCCGAGGGCGTCCTGCAGGATCTGCGCCTGCCCTACCGGGTGCTCGATCTGTGCGCCGGCGATCTCGGCGCCTCCTCGGCCCGCACCTTCGACCTCGAGGTCTACTCCCCGGGCTGCGACCGCTGGCTCGAGGTGTCCTCGGTCAGCTGGTTCCGCGATTACCAGGCCCGCCGGGCCAACGTGCGCTACCGGCCGGACGGCGGCGGCGCTCCGCTGCTGGCCCACACCCTCAACGGTTCGGGCCTGGCCTGGCCGCGGGTCTGGGCGGCCCTGGTGGAGACCGGGCGGCAGCCGGACGGATCGGTGCTCCTGCCCGACTGCCTTGCGCCGTACCTCGGCGGCGACCTGCGTATCACGCCCCCCGTCGGCTGACCGACCGCTCCGGCTCCGACCGCTCCGGCGAGGCCCGGAGCTCCCCTGGGCCGCCCGCCGCCGGGCCGCCGGCCCCCGGGTGTCAGCGGGACGACCGGCCGGGGGAGCCCGGAGTGGCCTCGAATCGGTAGCCGACGCCCCGGACGGTGGTGATCAGGGCCGGCTTGGAGGGATCGGCCTCCACCCGGGAGCGAAGTCGCTTGATGTGCACGTCGAGGGTCTTGGTGTCGCCCACGTAGTCGGACCCCCAGATCCTGTCGATCAGCACGTCCCGGGTGAGCACGCGCCCGGCGTTCTCGACGAGCAGCCGCAGGAGGTCGAACTCCTTGCGCCGGAGCGTGACCTCCTCCCCCCGGACGAACACCCGCCGTTGCGCCAGGTCGACCCGCACGTCGGCCGCCTCGAGGGCTGCCTCGTCGCCCTCCGTTCGTTCGACGCCGGCCGGCGCCTCGAGGTTTCCGGGCGACCTGCGCATCACGGCCCGCATCCGGGCCACCAGCTCGCGCAGGCGGTAGGGCTTGGTCACGTAGTCGTCGGCGCCCACCTCGAGGGCGACAACGGTGTCGATCTCGGTCCCCTTGGCGGTGACCATGATGATGGGGACGTTGGAGCGGGCCCGGATGGCCTGACAGACGTCGATGCCCGACAACTTGGGCAGCATCAGGTCGAGGAGGACCAGGTCGGGTTCGACCTGATCGAAGAGCTGCAGGGCCTCGTTGCCGTCGCGGGCCACTGCGACGCGGAACCCCTCCTTCCCCAGGCCCACCTCGAGTGCCTCCACGAACGACTCCTCGTCCTCCGCCAACAGCACCGTGGTCGGTCGGCCCTCGGTGCCGGACATGGCGGTGGTCCGCGTCCGGGACGCCCGCCCGCCGGCGGCCGGCCCCTCA
>DAHUYA010000174.1 GCA_027315445.1 Acidimicrobiaceae bacterium
CAGGAGATCGAGGACGTCCTGGTGGCCCACCCCGACGTGCTCGACGCAGCGGTGTTCGGCGTGCCAGACGACGAGATGGGCGAGCAGGTGAAGGCGGTGGTGCAGCCGGTGCGCTGGGAGGACGCCGGCGACGGGTTGGCCGCCTCGCTGCTCGCCTGGTGCGAGGGGCGCCTGGCCGGCTACAAGTGGCCCCGCAGCGTCGACTTCGAACGCCAGCTGCCGCGGCTCGACAACGGCAAGCTGTACAAGGGCCCGCTGCGCGACCGCTACTGGGCGGGCCACGCCAGCCGGGTCATCTAGCGGGCCGGTCGTCTAGTGGGGGAGGTCGTCTAGTGGGGGAGGTCGCCTAGTGGGGGAGGTCGCCATGCTGCGGGTCGGGGTCCACCTGCCCCAGTACGGGCGGGTGGCCGGGTCAGAGGCCATCCTGCGGGCCGCCCGCCACGCCGAGGAGCTGGGTTTCGCCGACCTGTGGGTGAGCGACCACGTGGTCCACCCGGCCGCCCAGGACTACCCCTCGCCGTACCTCTTCGACCCGCTGGTCACCCTGTCGTGGGCGGCCGCGGTCACGAGCCGCATCGGGCTGGGCACCAGCGTGCTGGTGGTCCCGATGCACAACCCGCTCGAGCTGGCCAACAGCCTGGCCAGCCTCGACGTCCTGTCCTCGGGACGGCTGACCATCGGGGTGGGTGCCGGGTGGTCGGCGCCCGAGTACGCGGCCCTCGGGCGCGACTTCGCAACCCGGGGCCGTCGCCTCGACGAGGCGATCGACCTCTTCCGGGCCGTCTGGACGCAGGACCCGGTGAGCTTCCACGGCCGCTACACCTCCTTCGACGACATCCGGGTGCTGCCCAAGCCGGCCCGGCCCATCCCGATCTGGGTGGGTGGTCGGAGCGAGGTGGCCTACCGCAGGGCCACCGGGCGGGGCGACGGCTACCAGGCGGTCGGGCTGGCGCCGGAGGAGGCCGCCCCGATCGTGGCCCGCCTGCGGCGCGACCAGCCCGACGAGACCTGGCCGATCTCGCTGCGCACCGGCTGGGACCCGCTCGGGATGGATCCCGGTCGCATCGTCGAGGAGCGGGCGGCCTTCGCGGCGGCCGGGATACAGCACGTGGTGAGCGCGCCCTGGCGGCGCGAGCTCGACGACTGGCTCCGCGCCATGGACCGCCTGGCCGAGCTCGTGCTCTGATCCCCTCGATCGATCCGGTCCGGACCGATCGGGGGGGTCGCGCCCACGATGGGGTGATCGGCCGGTGACCTTCGCCTCTAGGGCGCGCGGGCCGACCACCCGATGATGCGCCTTGTGGAGGCGAGCGAAGTCGCACGCCCCGGCCGTCCCCGGGGCGCACGGTGGTGTCGGTCGATTCCGGCGGTGGGGCTCGCCCTCTCCTCGCTCGTCCTCTCGGCCGTGCCGCAGACGGCGGCGTCGTCGTCGTCGTCGTCGTCGGCGGCGGCGGCGGGGGCGGCGGGGGCGGCGGCGCAGGGGCGGGCACGGGTGGTGCTCTTCGGGGACTCGCTGGCCTTCCAGGCGGCCCCCTATTTCGCCTGGATCGTCGAGGCGGGCGGTCGGGCGACGGTGACCGAGCACACCTTCGGCGGGACCAACGTCTGCGACTGGCTGCCCACCATGCGCCGGGCCGCGGGCGAGCACCCCCAGGCAGTGGTCCTCGAGTTCGTGGGCAACACCTTCACCCGGTGCATGGCCGGATGCACCGCCGGCTCCGCCGCGGCCGTCGCCCGCACCTGCACCGACCTCGCGGTGGCCGTGAAGGTCTTCCGGGCAGCGGGGGCTCGGGTGTACCTGGTGGGCACGCCGGTCACCCGCGCCCAGTGGGTGCGTCGGGACCCGCACCGCGACCAGCTGAACCGCCGCATCGCCGCCTTGGCGGCCGCCTCCGGCCGCGGCGTCGCCTACGTCGACGCCGGACGGGCGGTCGAGGGTCGCGGGGGTGCCTACACGGCCGTCCTCCCCTGCCTCTACTTCGAGCCGTGCACCGGGCCGTTGGTGGCCGGGGTCCGCAACGACGTCGTGCGCTCGCCCGACGGCGTCCATTTCTGCCCCGGGGAGAGCGGGGACGCGGTCGGCGTGGTGGGCGGGTGCACCGTCTACAGCTCGGGCGCCTTCCGCTTCGCCGCGGCAATGGCCGGCCCGGTCATCCGCGACCTGCGCCTCGGGCGCCCGGCCGGCTGAGCGTCGCCGACTCCGGGTGCCGTGGGATCAGGGTTCGGGCGGGCGAGAATGTCGGGCGACGACGAGGAGGGGCGATGCCCGAGATCACCGACGAATTCATGGCCGACATGCTCACCCGGACCCGGGAGTACACCGTCGTGCTGCTGAAGTCGACGGCCAAGCGGGCCGAGGAGGGTGCGGATGCCGTCGTCTGGGAGCACGGACGGCGCAATTTCGCCCTCCGGGCCCACGGGGTGCTGGCGATCGTCTGCCCGGTGTCCGACAGCAGCGGCTGGGCCGGTTTCGCGGTCTTCGACGCCACGGTGGAGGAGACGGCCCGGTTGATGGAAGAGGACCCCGGCGTGCAGGCGGGCGTCTTCACCTACGAAGTGCACCCGGTGCGCAGCTTCCCCGGTGACCGCCTGCCCGGCTGACCCTCGAGACTCCGGCCGCGGGCTGATGGCACGAGGAGGGCTCAAGGGAGGTCGGGCATGACGCCGAGGCGCACCCGGTAGGTGAACCAGAAGGCTCGTGGGCGCGGTCCGATGCTGCGCTCGGCGACGGCGGCCAGCGCGGCGACACCGAGCACCTCGTCGTCGAGCCCGGCCCGGCGCAGTGACTGGTAGTCGCCCTGGCTACGCATCAGGTCCACGAACCGCCGGGCGTCGCCCTCCTCCTGCCGGTGCAGGGCCAGCTCGTGGCACCAGGCGAAGTGGCCGGAGGCGGCCATCCGTTCGAGGTGACCGTCCTTCGACCAGCTGCGCACGCCCCGGGCGAGCGTCCGGTCGCGGTGGGCGTCCCGGCCCGAGTAGCCGCGCCGGGCCGGGTCGTCGTCCGTCACCGCGGCCCGCAGGGCCTCGTCCGTGGCGGCGGTGGCCAGCCGGGCCTCGTAGACCCTGAGCACCGCACGACACTCGGCCCACGCCGCCTCGAGATCGGCCGAGCCCACCGTCGGCGGCCAGTCGCAGTCGACCGCGGCGAACACCCCGCCCGGGCGCAGCAGCCGGGCGACCTCGGCCAGTGTCGGCCCCGGGTCCATCCAGTGGAAGGCCTGCACGGCCAGCACCACGTCGGCCGTGCCGTCCGGTAGCCCGGTGCGCTGCGCGTAGCCGGCCACGAACCGGCCGTTGCCGGGCCCCTGCGCCTCGGCCAGCCGGCGCATGTCGTCGCTCGGCTCCACCCCGATCACCGAGGCGGCCCAGCCCCCCGCCCACCGGGTGGAGAGGCCGGTGCCGGACCCGAGGTCGACCACCTCCGGTGCGGCCCGGCCGCAGTAGCGGGCGAGCAGCTCGGCCAGCTCGGCCGGCGGGGTCGGCCGCACCGCGTCGTAGAGGTCGGCGAACCCGGTGAACCGCTCGGCGTTGGCGGTGAGGTCGATGTCAGCCTCGGCCGGGTTCATCCCTCTCCTCCGGACCTCGCCCATGTCGGCCCACCCCGCCCTCGTGCCCGGATGCCGGTGGCAAAGGTAATGCCGGCGACAGGGGTGGAGGACCTCGCCCGGGTCCGCCGGCCACCGGGCCCCACGTCGCACCGAGGCGCCCCGCTGCGCCGACCTGGGCCATGATGGAGGACGGGGCCCGCCCGTAGGGGCGGCCCCGCCGGGGGAGGCGACGTGGCACTTGACCTGGTGATCCGGGGCGGAAGGCTGGCCGATGGCACGGGGGCGCCGTGCCGGGTGGCCGACGTCGGGGTGGCCGGCGACCGCATCGTGGCGGTCGGCCGGGTGCCCGAGCAGGCGACGCTGGAGATCGACGCCGCCGGTCTGCTGGTCACCCCCGGGTTCGTCGACCTCCACACCCACTACGACGGCCAGGCCACCTGGGCGACCTCGTTCGGCCCGTCGTCCGAGCACGGGGTCACCACCGTGGTCACCGGCAACTGCGGGGTGGGGTTCGCCCCCTGTCGACCCGAGGACCGCCGCCGGCTCGTCCAGTTGATGGAGGGAGTGGAGGACATCCCCGAAGCGGTGATGGCGGCCGGACTGCCCTGGGACTGGGTGAGCTTCCCCGAGTTCCTCGACCGCTTGGCCGAGCGCCAGTTCGACGTGGACGTGGCCGTCCAGTTGGCCCATGCCCCGCTCCGGCTCTACACCATGGGCGAGCGCGCCCTCGCCCGTGAGCCGGCCCGCGAGGACGACGTGGCCGCCATGCGGTCGCTGGCCCGCCAGGCGGTCGAGGCGGGGGCGCTCGGGTTCTCGACCTCCCGCAGCCTCAACCACAAGGCGGTCGACGGCTCGCTGATCCCGAGCTACCACGCCGCCGGCGACGAGCTGGCCGGCATCGCCGCCGGCTTGGCCGAGGCCGACGCCGGGGTGCTGCAGCTGATCTCGGACTTCGACGACGTGGACACCGAGTTCGCCATCGTGCGCCGGATGGCCGAGGCCTCCGGCCGTCCCGTCTCGGTCACCGTCCTGCAGTTCGACCACGCCCCCGACCGGTGGCGCCAGGTGCTCGACCGGATCGAGTCGGCCGCGGCCGGGGGGCTGGCGATCCGCGGCCAGGTGTGCGGGCGTCCGGTCGGCCTGATGATGGGGCTCGACTTCAGCCGGAACCCCTTCATCGGGACCACCGCCTACCAGGAGGTCGCTCACCTGGCCCTTCCCGAGCGGGTGGCCGAGCTGCGCCGTCCGGGGCGCCGGCGCGCCGTCCTCGACGAATTCCCGGGCCACCTGCCCGCCGCCGGCCGCCTGCTCACCAGCTTCTCGGCCATGTTCCCCTTCGAGAGTGCCGCCTCCTACGAGCCGGGGCCGAGTGCCAGCGTCGCCGGCCTGGCCGAGGCGACCGGGTGCGAGCCGGCGGCCTACGCCTACGACCACCTGACCGCCGGGGACGGCACCGGGGTGCTGTACGTGCCGGTGGCGAACTACTCGGCCCGGACCACCGAGGTGATGGAGGCCATGCTGGCGAGCGACGCCACCATCCTCGGCCTGGGCGACGGCGGAGCCCACTGCGGTCTCATCTGCGACGCCAGCCTCCCCACCTACATGCTCGAGCGCTGGTCGGACGCCGGACGGGGGACCATGCCGGTGCACGAGGTGGTCAAGTGGCTGACCGCCGACACGGCGGCCGCGGTCGGCCTCTCGGACCGGGGGGTGGTGGCGCCGGGACGGCGGGCCGACCTCAACGTGATCGACCCGGGACGCCTCGGGCTGGCGCCCCCGGAGATGGTCCACGACCTCCCCGACGGTGGTGGGCGGATCCGCCAGGAGGCCGGCGGCTACGTGGCCACGGTGGTCGGGGGGGAGGTCACACGCCGCCACGGCGAGCCGACCGGTGCCCTCCCCGGGCGCCTCGTCCGGGGGCCGAGGGCCGCCTGAGCGCGTCGGGCGCCTCCGCCCCGTTCGTCGGAGTCAGACCGGCAGCGTGTCCACCGGGTAGCGCACGATCTGCGCATCAGCGGTGACGATCCGCAGGCCCAGTGCTCGGGCCTGCGCCACCAGGATCCGGTCGAAGCGATCCCGGTGGAGGGGCGGCAGCTCACCGACCGCCAGGGCGTGGGTGCGCTCGACAGGGAGCGGCTCCACTCCGATGGCACGAATTCGGCCCGGCACGTACCGCTTCGGGGCATCGGGCAGATCGAGTTTGAGACGGGCGGCGGTACCGCGCCACCAGCGAGACGGCCATCGTCAGTCGCGGACCACCGGCACGCTGGCGTAGCCGGCCACGTTGGACATCTGGACCCGCCGGCAGCGGTCCTCCTCGACGTGGTAGCCGGGCCAGCGCCGGGCGAGCTCCTCGATGGCGATCCTGCTCTCCATCCGGGCGAGGGCCGCCCCGAGGCAGCTGTGGATGCCGTAGCCGAGGCCGAGGGCCAGGCTGGGCGGGCGCTCGATCTCGAAGTCGTCCGGGCGGTCGTAGAAGCGCTCGTCCCGGGTGGCCGACCCGGTGACCAGGATCACCGGGTAGCCAGCCGGCACGGTGACGTCGCCCACCGGCGCGTCCTGCAGCGAGAAGCGTCCCTGGTACTGCGACGGCGGCCAGTAGCGCAGGATCTCCTCGACCGCGGCCGGGATCTTCGCCGGATCGTCGAGCACCTTGCGCCACTGGTCGGGATTGCGGTGGAAGAGCACGACCGCGTTGCCGACCAGCTTGGTCACCGTCTCGGCCCCCGCGCCGCCCAGCAGGCTGGCGAACCCGGCGATCTCCGCGTCGTCGAGCCGGGTGGCGACCCCGTCGCCGCGGTCCACCTCCACCTGTGTGAGGCGGCTGATCATGTCGTCCGCCGGCTGGCGACGCTTCTGGGACACCAGGTCGAGGAAGTACACCCCGCTGTCGATCCCGGCCTGCACCCCTTCGGGGCCCGGGTCGATCTGCCCCGGCTCGCGGTGGAGGCTGGCGTCGAGCCAGAGGCGTATCTGCTGGCGCTCCCCTTCGGGCACGCCGAGCATCCGGGAGATGATCTCGACCGGGAACGGGGCCGAGAAGTCGGCCACCGCGTCGAAGGCGTCGGCGCCGTCGTACCGGTCGAGGAAGCCGGTGATGACCTCCCGCACCATGGGTTCGAGGGCCTGCACCGCCCGGGGCGTGAACACCCGGCTCACCAGTGCCCGCAGGCGGTCGTGCTCCGGGGGGTCCATCATGATGATCGAGCGGTACATCCGGATGAGCTCGGGGTCCGTTCGCAGCGACGACAGGTCGACCCCGTGGCTGCTCGAGAAGTGCTTCCAGTCCTTGTGGGCCGCGCAGACGTCCTCGTAGCGGAAGAGCGCCCAGAACCCGTAGCGCTCGCTGTAGAAGACAGGGGCCTCGTCCCGCATCCGCCGGTACAGGTCGTAGGGGTGCTCGAAGTAGGTGGCCGAGAACGGGTCGAACTCGACAGGCGCCTCGTCCAGCACGGTGTCGGACATCGCCTTGCCTCCCCTGGCCCCGAGTGGTGCAGCCGTCCCGATGGTAACTGCCGCGACCGGGTGGGCGCCTCGAGGCGCGGCCGCCCCGGCCGGGGCGGTGCCGTCCTCGGTGGCCCCCGGAACGAGGCGCCTGCGATCTAGGGAACCTCGGCCTCCCACGGCGCCTCGGGCGTCGACGCCTCGGCCCCCGGCGGCGGCACGTCCGGCATCACCAGCACCTCCTCCACCCGGGCCGGGCTGGCGAGCACGGCCACCACCTGGGCGGCCATCTCCTCCGCCGGGAGGGCGGCGCCGGCCGGGTAGCCCTCGGTCGTCCAGCGACCGTGCATCTCGATCGCCAGGTCCATGTCCCAGCTGTTGGCGAACTCGGTGATGGTGGGACCGACGATGAAGGTGGTGACCCGCAGCCAGGGGTACTCGTTGCGCAACCCCCTCGCCATCTCGTGGAGCGCCGCCTTGCTGGTGGTGTAGGGCACCAGCCCCGGGTACGGCCGCCCGACCGAGCTCGACCCGAGGAAGATCAGCCGGCCACTCGTGCGCTGCAGGTGCGGGATGGCGTAGCGGGCGACGATGGCCGCTCCCACCACGTTGGTCTCGATGACGCTGCGCCAGAGCTCCCCGGTGGCCTCGTGGCTCCGGGTGAGGGGGGAGTGGCCGCTCGCGTAGACGACGGCGTCGAGGCCGCCGAAAGCCCCCGCCGCCCCTTCGACCGCGGCCTCGCAGTCCTCGTCCCGCCGGACGTCGCAGGAGATGGCCAGGCAGTGCTCGCCCGCCGCCTCCACCGCCTCCTCGAGGCGGTCCACGCGGCGGGCGGCGAAGGCCACCCGCGCCCCGGCCTTGGCCAGCTGCAGGGCGGTCTCGCGGCCGATCCCCGAGGACGCCCCGACCACCAGCACCCGCATGCCCTCTACCTGCGACATCGCCGCCCCCAAACTGCTCGTCACCGTCTCGACCGACCCGTCCGCCGTCGATCGGCGGGACCGGGAGGCGTCCGATGGTACCCGCCGGCGGGACCGGTCTCGGAGCCGGGGGATAGGGTGCAGCCGCCGCCAGGGTGCCGGAACAGGTGGGCCGGAACAGGTGGGAAGGAGCAGCGTGGCATTGGACCTGAGCCCCTCCGAGGAACAGCAGCAGCTCATCGATGCCTTCGCCGCCCTCTACGACAAGGAGTCCTCCACCGAGCGGGTCCGGGCGGCCGAGCCTCTCGGCCACGACCCCGACCTGTGGCGGCGCCTGCGGGAGAACGGAGCCGTCGAGATGGCGGTCGACGAGGCCGCCGGCGGGTGGGGCGCCACCGTGCTCGACCTGGCGCTGGTGGCCGAGCAACACGGTCGCCACCTCGGCTCGGCCCCGATGCTCGAGGCCCAGGTGGCCGCCCGGACCCTCGCCCGCGTCGGCACCCCCGAGGCCACGGGGCTGCTGGAGGGAGCGATGGACGGCGGGCGGTTGGTCACCCTGGCCCTCCACCCGCCGCGTGCGGGTCTCCTGCGGATGGTGCCGGCCGGGGCGGTGGCCGACGCCATCCTCTTCGTCGACGGGGGGCGGTTGCTCGTCCTCGAACCCGGACTCGGGCGCATCAGGGTGGCGAACCTCGGTTCCCTGCCGGTGTCCGACGTCCCCGTGGAGGGTTCCCGCCCGGTGGCGGAGGGTCCGGTGGTGCGGGACGCCCTCGAGGGGGCGCTCGACGAATGGCTGGTGCTCATGGCCGCGGCCATGGTCGGCCCGGGCGCACGCGCCCTCGAGATCGGCGTCGGGTACGCGAAGGATCGCCACGCCTTCGGCGTGCCGATCGGCTCGTTCCAGGCGGTGGCCCACGGCCTGGCCGATGCCGCCACCGCGCTCGACGGGGCCCAGTTGCTCGAGCGCGAGGCGGCCTGGTCGGCGACCGAGGAGCCGGGGCGCTTCCGGGAGCTGGCTGCGCTGGCCTTCGGGTTCTGCACCGACGCCGCCCGCCAGGCCTCCTACCGCAGCCTGCACTATCACGGCGGTTACGGGTTCATGCTCGAGCACGACATCCAGCTGTTCTGGCGGCGCGCCAAGGGGTGGCCGGCCCAGTACGCGGAGCCGGACGTCGCCTTCGGCCGGGCCGAGGCCTGCCGGCTGGGCATGAGCGGGGAGGAGGGCTGAGGTGGACTTCCGGCTGGGGGAGGCGGCGGAGGACGTCCGGCGCCAGGCACGCCAGTTCCTCGAGCAGCACCTCACCGACGAGGTGAAGGAGAAGATGCACACGACCGGGGTGCATCACGACTGGGACTTCCACCGGGCGCTGTCGGAGCGCGGCTGGGTGGCGCCCGGTTGGCCGGTCGAGCTGGGCGGCCAGGGCTACAGCGTGGTCGAGGGACTGGTCATGCAGGAGGAGTTCCACCAGGCCGGTGCTCCCACCTACGGCGTGGGCACGACCATGATCGTCGCGGGCATCATCCGACGTCTCGGCACGCCGGCCCAGAAGGAGCTGGTGATCCCGCGGGCGTTGCGGGGAGAGATCATCATCGTCCTCGGCTTCACCGAGCCCGAGTGCGGCTCCGTCGTGGTCGCCGCCCAGACCCGGGCGGTGCGCGACGGCGACGAATGGGTGATCAACGGGTCGAAGATGTTCACCACCAACGCCCAGGAAGGCGACTACGCCTTCATGCTCACCCGCACCGATCCCGACGCCCCCAAGCACAAGGGCCTCACGACCTTCCTGGTGCCCCTGCGCCAGCCCGGGGTGGAGATCCGCCCCATCCGCACGCTTTCGGGCGAGCGGACCAACCTCACCTTCTACACCGACGTGCGGGTGGAGGACGGGCTGCGCATCGGCGAGGTGGACGGTGGCTGGGACGTGATGGCGGTCGGCCTCTCGCTCGAGCGGGCCGGTGCCCAGGGGGGCGAGTCGAGCCGGATGCTGGCCGCGCTCGAGCGGTGGGCCTGCACCACCCCCGAGGGAGGATCGGCCCCGCCGGCCTCCGACCCGCGGGTTCGGGCCCGCCTCGGCCGGGCGGCCGCCGAGAACGAGGTCTCGACCCTGCTGGCACGCCGCAGCGGCTGGGTGCAGGACTCGGGCGCCCTGCCAGGCGTCGAGGGATCGATGGCCAAGCTCTTCGCGTCCGAAGCCATCACCCGGCAGTCGGCCGACCTGCTCGACATGCTCGGCCCGGACGGGATGCGGAGCGAAGGCGACCCTACGGCGCTGGCCGGTGGCGCCGCCGAGTACGCCTACCGGTTCGCCCTCGGCACCACCACCTACGGTGGGACCAGCGAGGTCCAGCGCAACATCATCGCCCAACGCGGCCTCGGTCTGCCCAGGCCGCGTTGACCGGCCGCCGGTCGGTCCGGTGGCTCATCCGGTGGCTCAGTCCGCCGCCATGCCGACGATCGGCCGGTTGAGCGCCTGGCCGCCCATCGAGCCGCGGTAGTCGGCCGTCCCGAAGGCGAAGATCCCGCCGTCGGAGGCCACCAGCCAGTACCCACCGCCGGTGGGCATCGCCGCCATGCCGACGATCGGCCGGTTGAGCGCCTGGCCGCCCATCGAGCCGCGGTAGCCGGCCGTCCCGAAGGCGAAGATCCCGCCGTCGGAGGCCACCAGCCAATAGCCCTGGCCGTCGGGCATCGCCGCCATGCCGACGATCGGTCGGTTGAGCGCCTGGCCGCCCATCGAGCCGCGGTAGCCGGCGTCCCCGAAGGCGAAGATCCCGCCGTCGGAGGCCACCAACCAGTACCCGTCACCGGTGTTCGTCTCGGCCACGCCCACGATCGGCTGGTTGAGTTGCTGGCCACCCATCGAGCCACGGTGAGCCGTGTTGCCGAAGTCGAACACCCCGCCGTCGGCGGCGGCCATCCGGTAACCGGTGCCCCGGGCGGTGAGGGCGAAGGCTCCGGCCATGCTGCCGGTGTCGTTCCCCGGGTTGAGCATGCTCACGTCCCGGGTGCCGAGGGTGGCGTTCCAGGCGATGTCGACCGTCACCTGCAACTCGGTGGCGGATACCCAGGTGACCGAGTCCACCGTGACCCCGGCGCCGAGGGACACCGTGAGGTCACCCGGTGCCGAGGGGGGCGTGAAGTTGGTCCCGATGATCGTGACCGTCTGGTCGTGGCGGGCCGTCCCCGCCGAGGCGGGGGAGACACCGGTCACGGTCGGGACGTTTCGGACCCGGACGAAGATGGCGGGCTCGTAGGTCGTCTCGGAGGTCTCCTCGGGCGCCGGCCGGTCGGCCGCGAGGTCACCATCCGAGGTGAATGACACGTAGCGACCGTCGGTGCTGATCGACGCGTCAGCCCCGTTGACCTGGGGGACGGTCTGGCCGGCGGCTGAGCCGCCGCCCTCGGTCCGGGTGCCCGTCGCCTCGGCGCCGCCCGTGACCGGCACGCTGACCCGCTCGACGGCACCGGTCGCCATCGTGTAGGTGAATTCGTCCATCACCCCGTTGCCGTCACCGGTGAGGGGTGCGTCGGACTCGAACGCCACGGTGGAGCCGTCACCGCTGATCTGCGGGTTGCCGCCGGCGATCGGCGGGAAGTCGCTCGGCGTCGTCACGCCTTCGGGGGGGTAGTCGCTCACCGTCGCCTGGCTCCCGTCGGCGTTCACACTGACCCGCGTGGTGGTGCCGGTCTGCATGTCGTGGACGAAGGCGTCCTCCTGCCCGTTGGTGTCGCCTTCCACGAGGTTGGTGGCGTCGGACTCGAAGGTGACCAGTTGCCCGTTGTCCGAGATCGTCGGACCGTAGGAGCCGGCGCTCGAGGCGTCGCCCACGACACCGGTCGAGCTCACGCTGGCGATGGCGGTTGTCCCCGCCACCAGATCGCGTACGTACACCTGAGTCGTCGTGCTCTCCTCGGCATTGCTGCCGCCCGTGCCGCCCGTGCCGCCCGTGCCGCC
>DAHUYA010000182.1 GCA_027315445.1 Acidimicrobiaceae bacterium
CGGTAGAGCTGGTCGACGAAGACCTCGTGGACCACCTGCTCCTTGAAGGGGAAGGTCCCCCGCTCGTGGACGAGGGTGGTGTTGGCCACCGCCCAGCCCTGATTGAGCCCTCCCACCAGGCAGTCGGCCGGCACGAACACCTCGTCGAGGAAGACCTCGTTGAACTCCGACTCGCCGGTCAGGGTGGTGAGCGGGCGGATGTCGATCCCCGGGGAGGTCATGTCGACCACCAGGTACGAGAGGCCCCGGTGCTTGGGGGCATCGGGGTCGGTGCGCACCAGGGCGATGCCCCATCGGGCGAACTGCGCGTAGCTCGTCCACACTTTCTGGCCCTGCAGCACCCACCCGTCGTCGGCCCGCAGCGCGCGGGTGGTGAGCGATGCCAGGTCCGACCCGGCACCGGGCTCGCTGAACAGCTGGCACCAGATCTCCTCGGCGTCGAGGATGCGCGGCAGCCACCGGGCCTTCTGGGTCTCGGTCCCGTGGGCGAGCAGGGTGGGGCCCACGTGGTTGATGCCGTTGCGGTTGACCGGCTGCGGCGCCCTCGAGCGGGCGTACTCCATGTTGTAGATGGCCAGCTGGGTGGGCGACGCGCCGCGCCCGCCGTAGGCGGTCGGCCAGTGCACCCCGATCCACCGGTCCTCGGCCAGGCGGGCCTGCCAGCGCCGCCCCCACTCGAACTCGTCCTCGAGCGAGGAGAAGGTCGGCACCGACGTCAGGTTGGCGGCCAGCCAGTCGTGGAGCTCGGCCTGGAAGGCCCGGTCCGCCTCTCCCAGCGCCAGGTCCACCTCAGCCCTCCCCCACCCCGCGCTCGTGGACACCGGTCCCGGCGCCGGCCAGGTCGGCCGCCCGGGCGCGCAGCCGTGCCCGGTCCGGCTTGCCGGCGGCCAGCAGCGGGAGCTCGTCGAGGGTGACCACCACCTCGGGAGTCTTGAATCGGGCCATCCCCTGGTCGGCGAACCACCGCCGGCACTCCTCGAGGTCGATCGGGTCCCCGCCGTCGCGGCGCGGCACGACGAAGGCGGCCACCCGTTCCCCCAGCCGCTCGTCGGGGCTGCCGACCACCACCGCCTGGGCGACGCCGGGATGGCGCTCGAGCACCTGCTCCACCTCGGCCGAGGAGATGTTCTCGCCCCCCCTGATGATCAGCTCCTTGAGACGGCCGGTGATGGTGAGCCAACCGTCGGCGTCCAAGCGGCCGAGGTCCCCGGTTCGGAACCACCCGCGCGCCACCGACGCCGCCGTGTCGGCCGGGTCGGCGTACCCGCAGAACAGCTCCGGGCCGCGCACCCACACCTCGCCCACCTGACCGGCTGCGCGACGGCGGCCGGTCACCGGGTCGACCACCCGCAGCTCGGCCTGGCCGACCGCCCGGCCGTCGGTGTCCCGGCAGCGTTCGAGGGGGTCGTGGTTGGTGCAGGTGGAGACGGTCGGGGCCTCGGTCGAGCCGTAGCTGCGCTTGACGATCGCACCCAGCCCGAGGTGCGCCGCCTCGATGAACTCGGGTCGGACCCCCATCATCCCGGTGGAGACGACCCGCATCCGGGCCACCTGGTCGGGGGTGAACCCCGGCACCTCGAGGACGGCGGTGAACATCGCCGGCGGGCCGATCATGAAGCTGACTCCCTCTGCGGCCATCAGCCGCAGGCCCCGCTCGGGATCCCATCGCTCCATCAGCACCGCCCGCATGCCGGCGGCGCCGGGCACCAGCACGGCGTTGAGCAACCCCGAGACGTGGGCCAGGGGCGAGGGCATCAGCACGACGTCGTCACCCGACAGCCCGTGGACCCCGGTCATGGTGGTCGCCTTGTAGGCGAGCGACCGGTGACTGTGCAGCACCGCCTTCGGCCGGCCGGTCGATCCCGAGGTGAAGATGACCGTCGCCAAGTCGGCCGGGCGGGCCGCGCCCCCCGTCACCGGCGCCCCCGACGCCAGCGCCTCGAAGCCGTCGGCGTCGCGACCGTCGGCGTCGCGCACCCCGACGGTGCCGGGAACCTCGGCCAGCGGCAAGGGGGAGGAGGCCAGGGTCATCCGGGGGGTGAGCACCTCGAGCATGTGGGCCACCTCGCCGGCACCCACCTGGTGGTGGATCGGTGCGGCGACGGCGCCCAGCCGCCAGCACGCCCGGAACAGTGCCACCGCCTCGAGCCAGTTCGGGAGCTGCCAGGCGACCACGTCGCCCCGCCGCACGCCGGCCGACCGCAGGCCGCCGGCCAGGCCGGCCACCAGCCGCTCGAGCCCGGCGCCATCGACGCGACGATCGCCGTCGACCACCGCCGCCCCTCCCTGGACCGGCCGGGCTCGGAAGAGGGTGTCGAGGTCGGGCACGTCCCAGGCGCCACCGGGCGCCCGGTAGCCGGGCGCCCCGGGGGCACGGTAGGTGGCACGCAGGCTCATCGGATGCCGAACACTACCGGCGGTCGTCTCGGAGGCGCCTGCCGGCGGTAGCGTCGGCCCCCGCCGAAGAACCGAGACAGGAGGGCGAGATGGCGGGCCAGGATGTCGGAGCGGACGGCCGGTTGCTGGTCGGGCTCACCACCCCGGTGGTGACCACCCTGCCCGGGGCCCACGCCGCCTGGGAGGAGCAGGGGACCATCGCCGACCTGGCGCTCGTCGCCAAGGCGGCCGAGCGGCTCGGGTACTCCCACCTCACGTGCAGCGAGCACGTGGTCGTCCCGACCGGCGAGGCCCCGGTGCGGGGCGGGCGGTACTGGGACCCGCTCGCCACCTTCGGCTTCCTGGCGGCGGTCACCGAGCGGATCCGCTTCGCCACCAACGTGCTCGTCCTCGGCTACCACCACCCTCTCGAGATCGCCAAGCGTTACGGCACCCTCGACCGGGTCTGCGGCGGGCGGGTCGTCCTCGGGCTCGGGGTGGGCTCGCTGCAGGAGGAGTTCGATCTCCTCGGCGCCCCCTTCGAAGGTCGCGGGCCCCGGGGCGACGACGCCCTGCGGGCCCTGCGCGCGGCGTGGGGGCGCACCGAGCCCGAGTACGACGGGCCGTACTACCGCTTCGCCGGGATGAAGGTCGACCCCTGCGCCACCTCGACGCAGGTCCCGTTCTGGATCGGCGGCCGCACGGCCCGGTCCCTGCGGCGTGCGGTGGAGCTGGGGGACGGATGGATGCCCTTCGGACTTCGCCCCGAGGAGGTCGGCGAGATGGTGGCCCGAGCTGAGCAGACGGAAGTGTGGGCGGCTCGCCGGACGCCGTTCGAGGTGCTGCTCCAGACCGGGCGGCCGGTCGACCCCATGGGCGACCCCGAGGGCGCCCGGCGGATCTTCGAACGGCTGGTCGCCGCCGGCGCCACCGGCCTGCAGCTCCGCTTCGTCCACCACTCGCCGCCCCACCTCGTCGAGCAGCTCGAGGCACTGACCGAGCTGGTCGAGCTCCGACCGACCTGACCAGCCCTAGGTCTAGAAGACGCCGACCCCCTCTGCCATCCGCCCACGCAGCAGGCCCGACAGCCGCTCGCGGTGGTAGGCGGCGTCGCCGAAGTTCGACCAGTCGAACTGGGAGCGCTTCATGTAGAGATGCAGGTCGTGCTCCCAGGTGAAGCCGATCCCGCCGTGCACCTGCAGGCCCGAGGCCATCACCCGGCGGGCGGCCTCCGAGCACCAGACCTTGGCCGTGGATGCGGCGATCGAGGTATCCGGTGCCCCGGCCGAGAGCGCCCAGGCGGCGTACCAGGTGGCCGAGCGCATGCCCTCCACGTCGACCACCATGTCGGCGCACCGGTGCTTGACCGCCTGGAAGCTGCCGATCGGCTGGCCGAACTGGACTCGCTCCTTGGCGTACTCGGATGCCATCTCGAGGACCCGGCCGGCACCGCCGAGCATCTCGGCCGACGCCCCCACCGCTCCCCGGTCGAGCACGGCCGTGGCCCGGTCGGCGCCACCCAGGACCCGTGCGGGCGCACCCTCGAGCGTCAGCCACGACAGGACCCGGGTCCCGTCCATGGCCGGCTCGGCCGGCGGGCGCCCGATCTCGGACAGGTCGACGAGGTAGACGGCGTCGTCCGCCGCCACCACCGCCAGGTCGGCCACGGCCGCCCCCTCCACCGGGCCCAGGCGGCCCGACAGCCGGCGCTCGACGCCTGGCCCGTCGACCGCCAGGTCGTCCGGGCGCCTCACCCGGGCCACGCACCCGATGCGCTCGCCGGCGGCCAGCGACTGGACCAGCGGGACGTCCGGCGCCTCGAGGTCGGCCAGCACGCCGATCGCCAGCAGGCTCGGCAGGAACGGCACCGGGGCGGTGTGCCGTCCGACCTCCTCGAGGAGCAGCGCCGCCTCGACCCAGCCCATGCCGATGCCGCCCATCGACTCGGGCAGGGCGACCCCGAGCCAGCCCTGCTCGGCCATGGCCCGCCACAGCTGCGCGTCGTAGGGCGCGCCGGACGCCAGGTGCGCCCGGACCTGGTCGTGGCCGGCCCGGTCGTCGAGCAGCTCGCGGGCCGCCTCCTGCAGGGCCACCTGGTCTTCGGAAAGGTCGAAGTCCACGGGCGGCATTGTACGGGGCGCCGGTTGGGGCACCCCGGGCGGAGGCCCTGGTGGGCTCGCGGGGTCCGCCGGGCTGCCGGGGCTGCCGGGGCTGCCGGTGGTGCGTCGCCGGGGCGGGCGGTGGTGCGTCGCCGGGGCGGGCGGTGACATGCTCCATGGGTGACGACGCCATGGACCTGACACCCACCGCCGAGCAGGCGCGCTTCCGGGACGAGGTGCGCGCCTGGCTGATGACGAACCTCCCGTGGGACTACGGCCACGGCCTGCCCCCTCGCTTCGATGACCTGGCCGAGGAGGTCCGCTTCCTCCGCCGGTGGCAGGCCGCGCTGGCCGAGGGCGGCTGGGTCGGGGTGGCCTGGCCGGCCGAGTACGGCGGGCGGGGCGCCGGGCCGGCCGAGCACTTCATCGTGCAGGAGGAGCTGGCTCGGGCCCGGGCACCGGAGATGGTCGGGAGGATCGGGCTCAACCTGGCCGCCCCCACCCTGCTGGTCCATGGCACCGAGGCGCAGCGGGCACGCTGGCTGTCGCGGATCCGCACGGCCGAGGACCTGTGGTGCCAGCTGTTCAGCGAGCCGGAGGCCGGCAGCGATCTGGCGAGCCTGCGCACCCGGGCCACCCGCACCGACGGCGGGTGGCTGGTCAACGGTCAGAAGGTCTGGACCAGCTACGCCCAGTTCGCCGACTGGGGCGTGTGCCTGGCCCGCACCGACCCCGAGGCACCCAAGCACAAGGGCATCTCGTACCTGGTGGTCGACATGCACCATCCGGGAGTGGAGGTCCGGCCCCTGGTGCAGCTGACCGGCGAGGCGGAGTTCAACGAGGTCTTCCTGACCGACGTGTTCGTGCCCGACGACCAACTGATCGGCCCCGAGCACGAGGGGTGGCGGGTCGCCAATTCCACCCTCTCCCACGAGCGCGGCACCAATCCCCGCCAGCTGGTCATCCACATGCAGCTGCTCGAGGAGCTGCTGTCGCTGGCCGAGAAGTCCGGCGCCTTCGACGACCGCCGCCGCCGGGCGGGCCTGGCCCAGTCGTTCGTGGAGATACGGCTGTTCCAGCTCCACAACCTCCGGTCGGTGAGCCGCCTCGCCAAAGGTCTCGACCCCGGTCCCGAGGGGAGCGCTCTCAAGCTGTACTGGAGCGAGATGTCCAAGCGCTTCCACGACGTCGCCATGGACGTGGTGGGCGACGCCGCCCCGCTGTGGAAGGGCGCGGCCCACAACCCCGGTGACGGGCAGTGGCAGCGCTCGTGGCTGTACTACCAGGCGTCGTCGATCTGGGCCGGCACCAACGAGATCCAGCGGAACATCATCGGCGAGCGGGTGCTCGGCCTGCCCCGCCCCGGGGCCGCGGCACCGACCGGGCGCACCGCCGCCGCGACGAAGGAGCGCGACCGGTCATGAGCGACCAGGGCGACGAGGTCGGGGCGCCGCTGGCCGGGCGACGGGTGATCGACGTCGGCACCCGGATCGGCGCCCCGTTCTGCGCCGGGCTGCTCGGCGAGATGGGGGCCGAGGTCATCAAGGTGGAGGATCCACGGGGCGGTGACTTCATGCGCACCATCGGCCCCTTCCTCCCCCCCGGTGAAGTGGCGGCGGGGGCGCCCGGCCAGGGGCCCGGTGGGGCGCCCGGCCAGGGGCCCGGTGGGGGGCCCGGCCAGGGGCCCGGTGGCTACTCGCTGTGGTGGGCAGTCGAGGGGCGGGGGCGCAAGGGGGTGACCCTCGACCTGCGCCGGCCCGAGGGCCAGGACCTGTTCCGTCGGCTGGTGGCCACCGCCGACGTGGTGTGCGAGAACTTCCGGCCGGGCACCATGGAGGCCTGGGGCATCGGTCCCGGTGACTGCGACCCGCGCCTGGTGTGGGCACGGATCAGCGTCTTCGGCCAGGACGGGCCGAACGCCGAGCGTCCCGGGCTCGACCGCATGGGGATCGCCTACGGCGGCCTGCTCAACCTGACCGGCTACCCGGACAGGCCGCCGGTACGTCCCGGGGTGACGGTGTCGGACTACCTGACCGGGGTCTTCGCCGCCGAAGCGGCCCTCGCTGCCCTCTACCGCCGGGACCGGCCCGACGGCGGCACGGGCCGGGGGGCGGTGGTCGACGCCCCGCTCTACGGTTCGATCCTCCGCATCCTCGAGTGGACGATCGCCGGCCAGGACCGGCTGGGCATCACCCGGCGGCGCGAGGGCAACCGCCTCCCCAACTCGGCGCCGCTCGACAACTACGCCACCGCCGACGGCCGCTACGTCTGCATCGTCGCCGGCTCGAACGCCAACTTCACCCGGTTGTGCGCCGCCATGGGCACCCCGGAGCTGGCGAGCGACCCCCGGTGGGCGACCCTGGCCCAGCGGGCGGCCGACGCCGACGAGGTCAACCGGATCGTGGCAACCTGGGCCGGCGCCCGGACGGCCGACGAGGTGGAAGCGGCCTGCATCGAGCACGGGGTGCCGGTGGCCACCATCTACGACGCCGCCGACATCCTGGCCGACCCCCACATGGCGGCCCGGGGCGACCTCGTCACGGTCGAGGACCCGGTGGCGGGACCGGTCCGCCAGCAGGCCCCCTACCCCCGCCTCGACGGCCGGCGACCGATCGCGCCGTCACCGGCGCCCTCCCTCGGGCAGCACAACGACGAGGTGTGGGGCGGGCTGGTCGGGCTGTCGGCGGACGAGATGGCCGCGCTCCGCGAGAGCAACGTCATCTGACCCGACCCTGCTCGGGCAACGCCGCTTCGCCGCTCAGCCGACGACGCCGCGGACCTTCAGGTCGACCACGGCGTCCCAGTCGAGCCCGAGCTCGGTCAGGATCTCGTCGCCGTGCTCGTTGAACTCGGGGGCGCGCTGGGGGGCCGCCGGCTCCTCGTCGTACTGCACCGGTGCCGCCACGAGGTGGAAGGGGACGCCGGCTGCCGTTCGGCACTCCTGCACGTAGCCGTTGGCCACCGTCTGGGGGTCGGCCGCGGCCTCGATGGTGTCCTGCACCACGGCCCACTGCCCCACGAAGTCGGCCAGCTGCTGGCGCCACTCCTCGAGGGTGCGCTCGGCGAAGACCTCGCGGAGGATGTCGATCGCCTCCCCGCTGTTGGCCATGAGGGACTCGTGGTCGGCGAACCGGGGGTCGGTCGCCAGCTCCGGCCGGCCGATCACCTCGCACATCGGGGCCCAGTACTTCCCCGCCTGCAGGCAGGTGAACGAAAGGAAGCGCTCGTCCTTGGTCTGGTAGTTGCCCACCAGCGGGTTCGCCCGGAGGCGGTCGGCCGGGGGTGCAGACCACGGGATGTCGAGCAGCAGCGACAGGGCCACCGCCTGTCCCATCGACCAGAGCCCGGTGCCGAGCAACGACACGTCCACCGTGGTCGCCTCGCCGGTGCGCTCGCGGTGGAAGAGGGCGCCCATGATGCCGCCGGCGATGGTCATGGCGCCGATCGAGTCGCCGAAACCGGGCGCCGGCGGCACCGGCACGTGGTCGTAGTCCGGCCGCTTCACGCCCAGGGCCACGCCGGCCCGGCACCAGAAGGCGAGGGAGTCGTAGGAGCCCTTGTCGGCGTCGGGGCCCCGGTGGCCCTGGCCGGTCCCCCGCACGTAGATGATGCGCGGGTTGTGGGCCCGGATGTCCTCCACCTCGATCTTCAGCTTCCCCCGGACCCCGGGCAGCTTGTTGGTCAGGAAGACGTCGGCGGTGGCCGCCAGCTTGTAGAGGACCTCGAGACCCTCGGGCGACTTCAGGTCGAGAGCCAGGCTCCGCTTGCCCCGGTTGGAGTGCTCGAGCAGCGCGTGGACGTCGGTGGGGACCGGCGCCACCCCGGTCGATGCGAGCCCGCGCATGGCGTCCCCCCGCTCGACCGGCTCGATATTGATCACGTCGGCACCCTGGTCGGCCAGGACGGCCGACGCCGCCGGCACGAAGGTGTGCTCCGCCACCTCGAGAATGCGCACACCCCGCATCACTGCCGTCATGGGACCTCCAAAGCTCCTGGTAGGGGGCCTACAACCCCTCCCGCCGGTACGGCGTCCGATTCTGACGTCGCCACCCGGGCGGCGCCAGTCGCCGTGGGCGGCCCCGCCTATGCTCGCCCCGGCACCATCCCCGTCCGGCCGTCGTTCCCGCAGCGGCCGTCGCCCGTCCGGTGCCTTTCAGCAAGATCAGCGAGAAGGAGCACGCGTGCGACCCCTGCCCGAGCTGACGCCGGTCAACCAGTGGTTCTGGACCTCGGGGGCCGACGGCCGCCTGCGGATCCAGGGGTGCACCGACTGTGGCCAGCTGGTGCACCCGCCGGTGCCGGTCTGCCCGCGTTGCCGCAGCCGCGCCTTCGAGCCCACCCCGGTCTCCGGGCGGGCCACGGTGGTCGGCCACACGGTCAACGCCCACCCCTGGTTGCCCGACGTCGAGCTCCCCTATGTGATCGCCAACGTGGCCCTGGCCGAAGACCCCTCGGTGCACCTGACCACCAACATCGTCGGCTGCCCGCCCGACGAGGTGCACGTCGACCAGGAGGTGGCGGTCCGCTTCGAACAGCACGAGGACGTCTGGCTCCCGCTGTTCGAGCCGACCGGCGCCACGGACCCGGTGGACCGGGTGCCGTCACCGATCCGCCCCGTCCCCCGGCCCCCGGTCAGCGCAGAACGATTCGAGCACCGGGCGGTCCTGTCGGGGATCGGTCGCTCCCGGATGGGCCGGCGGCTCATGATCGACCCGCTCTCGCTGACCGTCGACGCCTGCCTGCAGGCGGTGGCCGACGCCGGGCTGGGCCTCGACGACATCGACGGCCTCTCCACGTACCCGGGCGCCGGCATGTCGGGGATGACCGAGGGCGGGGTGACCGCGGTCGAGGAGGCCCTGCGCCTGCGACCCACCTGGTTCAACGGTGGCGGCGACCTCCCCGGTCCCGGGGGCTCGGTGATCGCCGCCATGCTGGCTGTCGCGAGCGGGCTGTGCCGACATGTCCTGTGCTTCCGGACGGTGTGGGAATCGACGTACACCGCCCTCCAGCGCGAGCGGAAGGGCGGCCCCGGTGGCCCCGGCAACACAGGCGGGCGGGTGTCCGGACCGCTCTACGAGTGGCGGGCGCCGTTCGGGGCCATGTCGGCGGCCAACTGGATCGCCATGAACGCCAACCAGTACCTGCACCGCTACGGGGCGACCCGCGAGATGCTCGGGATCATCGCCCTCAACGGGCGGGCCAACGCCGCCCGGAACCCGGCCGCGATCTACCGCGAGCCGATGACCATGGACGACTACCTGTCGGCCCGCCCCATCACCTCGCCGTTCGGCCTCTACGACTGCGACGTCCCCTGCGACGCCTCCATCGCCGTGGTGGTGTCGGACGCCTCCGCCGCCGCCGACCTGCCCAAGCCGGCGGTGCGGATCGAAGCGGTCGGCACCCAGATCATCGAGCGGGTGTCGTGGGACCAGGACACGGTGACCCACGAACCGCAGGTCCTCGGCCAGTCGGCCCACCTGTGGACCCGGACCGACCTGCGGCCCGACGACGTCGACGTGGCACTGGTCTACGACGGCTTCACCTTCAACGCGATCTCCTGGCTCGAGGGGCTCGGGTTCTGCGGTCTGGGCGAGGCCCAGGACTGGCTCGACGGCGGCAAGCGGATCGCCCTCGACGGTGACCTCCCGGTGAACCCGCACGGCGGTCAGCTGTCGGAAGGCCGCACCCACGGCTTCGGCTTCCTCTACGAGGCGGTTGCCCAGCTCCGCCACGAGGCCGGCGAGCGGCAGGTGGCCGGCGCCCGCACCGCCGTGGTCACCAGCGGCGGGGGGACGCCATCGGGGGTGCTGCTCCTGCGCAACGACGGCGCCTGAGGACGAGGGCCGCGGCGCTCGCCCGACGACGAGGATCAGCTCCCGAGCAGTAGACCGGCCAGCGCGCGGTAGGCGTCGAGCGGGAAGCCCCCGTTCCCGGAGACCACCTGCACGCAGACGTGGTCGGCCCCGGCCTGGAGGTGCTCGCGCACCCGTCCAGCCACCCGCTCGGCGTCCCCCCAGGCCACCACGGCGTCCACCAGGCGGTCGCTCCCCCCGCCGGCCAGGTCGTCGTCGCCGTAGCCGATCGAGCGCAGGTTGTCGGCGTAGTTGGGAAGCGCCAGGTAGCCGGTGGTGAAGGTCCGGGCCAGCTCCCGGGCTCGGACCGGGTCGTCATTCAGCACCACCGTCACCTCGGGCGCCAGCAGCGGCCCCGGCCCGAGGATCCCCCGGGCGGCCGCGGTGTGCTCCACCGGCACGAAGTAGGGATGGGCGCCGGCTGCCCGCTCGGCGGACAGCGCGAGCATCCGGGGCCCCAGGGCGGCCAGCACCCGCCGCCCGGGGGGCACCGGGGGCTCGGCCGCGTCGAGCTGGTCGAGGAAGGCCACCATCTTGGCGTAGGGCCGGCGGTAGTCGGCGGCCAGCGGAGCGTGGCTGACGCCCAGTCCGAGCAGGAAGCGGCCCGGGTGCCGGGCCTCGAGCTCGGCCACCGCCGGCGCGAGCTCGGCGGCCGTCGTGGCCCAGATGCTGACGATGCCGCTCGCCACCACCAGCCGCCGGGTCGCCTCGAGCTCCCCGGTGAACCGTGACGACAACCCGGGGTCGAAACCGCCCGACGACCAGAGGGCTCCGTAGCCGAGCGCCTCGAGCTCGGCCGGTGCGTCAACCGCTGGAACGCTCGCCACCTTCCAGCTGCCGCTCCACCAGACACCCACGGGTCCGAGATCCATAGGCTGAGGGTACCCAACGGAAGGAGAGGACCGATGAAGTACCGCAAGCTCGGCCGCACCGGACTCGAGGTCTCGGCCGTCTGCCTGGGCTGCATGAGCTTCGGCGAACCGGGCCGGGGCAACCACCCCTGGTCACTCGACGAGGAGACCAGTCGTCCCTTCATCCGCCAGGCGCTCGAGCTCGGGATCAACTTCTTCGACACGGCCAACGCCTACTCGCACGGGTCGTCCGAGGAGATCGTCGGCCGCGCGCTCCGGGACTTCGCCAACAGGGACGAGGTGGTGCTGGCCACCAAGGTCTTCATGCCGATGCGCGACGGTCGCAACTCCGTCGGGCTGTCCCGCAAGGCAATCATGGCCGAGGTCGACCACAGCCTGCGGCGGCTCGGTACCGACTTCATCGACCTCTACCAGATCCACCGGTGGGACTACCGGACCCCGATCGAGGAGACGCTCGAGGCGCTGGACGACGTGGTGCACGCCGGCAAGGTGCGCTACATCGGCGCGTCGTCGATGTGGGCCCGCCAGTTCGCCCGCGCCCTGTTCACCGCCGACCGGTACGGGTGGACCCGCTTCGTCAGCATGCAGAACCACTACAACCTGCTCAATCGCGAGGAGGAACGCGAGATGCTCCCGCTCTGCGCCGAGGAAGGGGTGGCCGTCATACCCTGGAGCCCGCTCGCCCGGGGCCGGCTCACCCGCGACTGGGACGAGACCACCGCCCGCTCGGAGACCGACGAGTTCGGCCGCCACCTCTACGGGGGCGACGCCGACCGGGCGGTGGTCGATCGGGTGGCCGAGGTGGCGAACGCCCGCGGGGTACCCCGGGCTCAGGTGGCCCTGGCCTGGATGCTCTCCAAGCCGGTCGTGACCGCCCCGATCGTCGGGGCCACCAAGCCCCACCACGTCGAGGACGCCGTCGCCGCCGTCGACCTCGAGCTCAGCGAGGAGGAGATCGACCGCCTCGAGGAGCCCTACGTGCCCCACCAGGTGGTCGGCTTCGCCTGATCACCGGCGTGCTCGCCGAGATCGCCCACGGCGTCCTGGTCCGCCAGAGCGCCTACTGCCGACACCGCTGGCGCCAGGTGCGCCGCTCGGGCTGCGGGGTGCCGTCGCGCCCCTTCCCGACGCCTCGAACCGCCTTCGGTGGGCGGGCCGCCGGGTGAAGGTGATCGAGCACCGGGCGCACGCACCCGGCCACGCCGCCCTGCTGCTCGAGGGCTCGCGGGTGCTGCTCGCCAGCGACATAGCGGACCGCGCCGACGTCCGTGCCCTGCAGCTGGGTGCCGACCCCGTCGACCGGCGGGTCGGGCCGGAGGCCACATACGGGACCGACTGGCTCCCCGAGGCCCATGAGCACAACGTCCGTCTCTCTGGGCTCCGACCGTTCGGGAGGTCCGCCGACCGGCTCCGTTGACCTAGCCGATGGTTTTAGTCATAGTAGCTTCAACAGCACCCAATGCATGCGTGGAGCGGACCGATGACGCAGCTCACGGACCGGCCCGCGGGTCTCGTCCGGGATCCCGAAGATCTCTTCGAGGAGGCTCGCCGGCGTCGACGACAGCGTCGGCTGCGCCGCCTGCTCGGCGTCGCGGTCGGCCTGGCCGCCGTCCTCGTAGGTGTGGCCATCGCCCCCACCGACACCGCCCGCACGCCACCCGAGGCGACCATCCGTCCGCCCGCCACTCGAACGACGCCACTGAAGGCCGTGCCGTCGGAGATCGCGTGGGTGGACTACAGCGACCGGCTCCACATGGGCGACATGGCGACCGGAAGACAGAGGGTGGTGGCCCGCGCCGTCGCCGACCCGACCACGCCTCTCGTCTCCCTCGACGGCTGGATCTGGTGGATCCGATCGACGCCGGAGGTCGGCGGTCAACCCGTCCCCGGGACCTCTTCGCAACCCGGCGCAGTCGGCTTCGACCCGGCAACGGGGCGCAAGGTCCTCATCCCCGACGCCACCCAGGTCTTCCCGTCCCTCGACCGGCGCTTCCTCTACGTGGTCCTCCGACGTCCGGCCACCGACCGCACAGGGCACGACGGGTCGACGGCCGAGGGTCCGATCCTGGCCGAGTACTCCCCAGCAGGCACCTCGCTGCGCCGGCGGCGCACCTTCCCGCCGGGCTGGTACTCGTCGGCCCCTTCGCTCCTGGGCGATCCCTCGCCTGCAACGGCCAACGGTGTCCTGGTCCGCTCCGAGCCCGAGCAGGTCGGTACGGTGCCGCCACGCCTCGGGATCTGGGATCTCGCCACCCAAGGGATCCGGGACCTCGGTCCCGTGTGGCAGGTGGACGCCACCTACACCTCCCACGGTGCGCATTCCAGTGTGGTGGCCTGGCTTCCGGGCCGGTGCGAGATGCCGCGGGTCGGGCCGTGTCCGCTGCTGATCACCGACACCGGGACACTGGTGACACGCTCCATCGGTAGCCCGCTCGGCAACGGTTTCGACTGGGGTGGTGCGTTCTCGCCCGGCGGACGGGAACTGGCCGTGTTCCTGACGAAGCCTTCCGGCCCCGACGGCCCGGAGACGCAGCTCGCCTTGATCACCATGTCGAGCGGGAAGCTGCGCGCCGTTCCAGGTGCCCTGGTGAACACCGGTGACGCGGTCGCCTGGGCCCAGTGGCTCTCCGGCTCCGAGCTTCTCGCCGGCGGTACGAGCGGGCGGACGGCCAACGACATCCCCCCCGCCAATCGCTATCTCGTGAACGCCAGGTCGCTGACCCTGACCACCTTCAGCTTCCTGGCCGACGGGAACCAGGACGTGAACCTGTCGGCGGTCTTCGTGGCACCGTCGACCTGAAGCTCGCCGTCCTCGCCGTCCTCGAACCGTTCGCTGTCTCGTCCCGCCGATCCGGGATGTCGCAGCCCCTGTGTCAAATAGAGGGATGGAGGTCCTCGAGCGTCTGGTGGCGGTGATCGACGAGCTGGTGTCGAGCGACCCCC
>DAHUYA010000187.1 GCA_027315445.1 Acidimicrobiaceae bacterium
AGCCCGGGCGTCACCCTCGGTCGAGCCCGAGGATGCGGGCTGCGTTGTCGTGGAGGAATTTCGGCCAGACCTGATCGCGGAACGGAACCGATGCCATCTCGTTCATGATCCGCTCCAGGCTCAATCCCATCGGGTAGTAGCCCGCATACAGCACCTTGTCGGACCCTCGGGTGTTGGCGAAGTCCACGACCGCCTTCGGGTAGTACTTCGGTGCGAAGGCGCTGGTGGAGAAGTGCAGCCCCGGCCACTTGAGCATCAGCTTCACCGCCAGGTCGGCCCACGGCTCGCAGCCGTGGCGGGTCACGAAGACCAGGTCGGGGAAGTCGTACATGACCTCGTCGATCAGCTCCACGTGCTGGGGGGCCATGCGCACCCGGGGACCGGGGACGCCGGCGCAGCAGAAGATCGGGATGCCGAGCTCCACGCACTTGGCGTAGATCGGGTACATCTTCTTGTCGTTGATCGGCACCTGGGGGAAGGTCCCGGAGGGGAAGCAGGTGAGCGCCCGCAGGTCGTACTGCTCCGACAGGCGGACGATCCGCCGGATGTCCTCCATCCCCTTGTTCGGGTCGACCTCGGTGGAGGCGATGAAACGGTCGGGGTGCTCGCGCAGCGCCCGGGCCGAGACGCCGTCGGGGTCTTCGCCCACCCCGACCAGCGCCCGCTCGATGCCCCAGCGGTCCATCTCCCCGAGCGTGACCCGCAGCGGGTCCGGCGTGCCCACCATGTCCTTCTCGGGCACGTCCTTGAACATGTACTCGACCGGGAAGTCGAACTCCTCGGCCGACTGGCGGTCCTTGGTCTGGCGGGTTATGAAGGCGTAGACGGCCTTCATGTCCCCGTGGGGGAAACCGATCATGGTGTCGACGATCCCGATCCCGGTCGGCATCGGCATTGGCGGGGACCTCCTGTCGTCTCCGGAGCGGGGTCACTAGAATTTCGTTTCAGCGTAGCCGCAGCCAACAACGCGAGGGGGAGCCGCCGTGGAGCTCGATGCCGAAGTCGCCGCCCTGATCGCCGAGATCCCCATCGGGACCTTCGACGCCGAGAGCCTGCCGGTCATCCGCTCCTTGAGCCTGGCCGCCCCGGTGGAGCTGTCCGACGCCGTGGTGCGGGAGGAGCACGTGGTGCAGGCGTCGCCGGAGGTTCGGGTCCGGGTGCACCGGCCGGTCGGCGCCGAGGGGCTGCTGCCCTGCTTCTACTCCATCCACGGCGGCGGGTTCGTCATCGGCAGCTACGACATGGACGACCCCCGGTTCGACGCCTGGTGCCCGAAGTTCGGCTGCGTGGGGGTGTCGGTGGAGTACCGCCTGGCGCCCGAGACCACCTATCCGGGCGCCATCGAGGACTGCTACACCGGCCTGAAGTGGGTCCACGACCACCACGGGGAGATCGGCGTCGACCCTGACCGGATCGGCATCGGCGGGGTGAGCGCCGGCGGCGGCCTGGCGGCGGCCCTGGCGTTGATGGCCCGGGACCGCGGCGAGATCCCGCTGCGGTTTCAGCTGCTCGACTGCCCGATGCTCGACGACCGCCAGGAGACGCCCTCGAGCCGGCTCGACGGCCTCGAGATCTGGAACCGCCACTCCAACACCTTCGGCTGGCAGTCCTATCTGGGTGACCTCTACGGCACCGACGACGTGCCCACCTACGCCGCGCCGGCCCGTGCCCACGACCTGTCCGGCCTGCCGCCGGCGCTGGTCTGCGTGGGCGCGGCCGACGGCTTCCGCGACGAGGACATCATCTACGCCATGCGGCTGAACCAGGCCGGCGTGCCGGCCGAGCTCCACGTCTTCCCCGGGGCCCCCCACGGGGTGATGATGTTCACCGGGACGGCGATCGCCGAGCGGTACAACGCGGCCATCGAGGACTGGGTGGGCCGCCAGCTCCGGGCCGCCCCCTGAGGGGCCGGCATGGACGTCCGACGGTGACCGCCACCGGCATCCCGGGCTCGAGCCGGTTCCTCGACCGGGTCGAGCCGGTCGAGGCCGGCGACGACGAGCTGCGGCGCCACCTCCGAGACGCCGAGCTGCCACCCCTCCTGCCGGCCCTGGCCTACGCCACCGGCGACCTCTCGCTGCTCCGTGACGACCTGCGCCCCGACCAGGCCCTCCTCGCCCTGCCCCAGGCCGGGCTCACCGACGGGCAGCAGGACGAGATCCGTGGTCTGGCGCTGGCGGCCCTTGCCCGTTACCGGGACGGCGGGTCCGTCCCGGTGCCGCCACCGGCCGACGCAGAGCTGCTCTCGATGCTCGAGCACGCGGTGGGCGCCACCGGCATGGCGCCCTACCTCCCGCTCCTCGAGGAGGAGCTGGCCTACCGGGGTGAGGACCGGCGGGCCCCCGGATGGCGCCTGGCCGACGTCGCCCCCGGAAGGGCGATGCGGGCGGTGGTGATCGGGGCCGGGATGTCGGGGATCCTGGCCGCCCACCGCCTCCGGCAGGCCGGGGTCGACGTGATCGTCGTCGAGAAGAACGACGAGGTCGGCGGGACCTGGTACGAGAACGGCTATCCGGGCTGCCGGGTGGACAACCCCAGCCACAGCTACAGCTACGCCTTCGCCCAGCGCCATGACTGGCCGTTCCACTTCTCCACCCAGCCGGTCCTGCTCGACTACTTCCGCCGCTGCGCCGAGGTCTTGGGTGTCCGCCCGCACGTCCGGCTCGGCACCGAGGTGCTCTCCGCGGTCTGGCACGACGACGGGCAGCGCTGGGTGGTGAGGGTCCGGGGCCCGCAGGGCGAGGAGGAGCTCACGGCCGACGCCGTGGTGAGCGCGGTGGGCCAGCTCAACCGACCGAGCTTCCCCGACATCCCCGGCGGGGGGGACTTCGCCGGCCCCTCGTTCCACTCGGCCCGCTGGGACCACCGGGTCGACCTGGCCGGCAAGCGGGTGGCCGTCATCGGCACCGGCGCCAGCGCGGTGCAGTTCGTCCCCGAGATCGCCCCGCGCTGCGAGCGGCTGGTGGTCTTCCAGCGGACGCCGCCCTGGTTGGCGCCCACCCCCGAGTACCACCAACCGGTGCCCGAGGGTCTGCGCTGGCTCTACCGGCACCTGCCCTCCTACGCCGAGCTCAACCGGTTCTGCATGTTCTGGAAGCTGGGGGACGGGTTCCTCGAGCTGGCACGGGTGGACGAGGACTGGGACGGGGGCGAGACCTCGGTCAGCGCCGCCAACGACTTCATGAGGGCGACCCTCACCGACTACCTGAGGGAGCATTTCGCCGGCCGCCCGGACCTGCTCGAGGCGGCCACCCCCCGCTACCCGGTGTTCGCCAAGCGGGTGGTCCGCGACAACGGCGTCTGGCCCGCCGCCCTCGAGCGGGACAACGTGTCGCTGGTCACCGCCGGCATCGAGCAGATCACCCCGACGGGCGTCGTGACCGCCGACGGCGTCCACCACGAGGTGGACGTGCTGATCTACGGCACCGGCTTCGAGGCGTCGAAGTTCCTGGCTCCGATGACCGTGATCGGCCGGGGCGGGGTCGAGCTGCACGACAAGTGGGCGGGCGAGCCGCGCGCCTACCTCGGGATCACGGTCGACGGCTTCCCCAACCTCTTCTGCCTCTACGGGCCGAACACCAACATCGTGGCCAACGGGAGCATCGTCTACTTCTCCGAGTGCGGCGTGCGCTACGTCCTCGGCTGCCTCGAGCTGCTGGCCCGCACCGGCCACCGGGCGCTCGACCTCCGTCCGGCGGTCCTCGAGTCGTTCGGCGAGCAGGTGGACGCGGCCAACCGCGCCATGGCGTGGGGGCGGTCCGGGGTCAACAGCTGGTACAAGAACCCCGCCGGCCGGGTCACCCAGAACTGGCCGTTCACCCTGCTCGAGTACTGGGAGCGGACACGCCGGCCCGAGGTCTTTGAATACGAGCTGATCGGCCCCCTGCCGGCGACCTCCGACCAGCCCGCCTGAACGCCGGTCGTCCCGGCCTCCACCGCCCGTCTGTCCGTTCAGGCGCTCAGGCGGCTATGCCGAAGCGCTCGAGGCCGTAGCAGGCGACGGCGTTGCCCCGCAGCAGCCGGCGGCACTCGTCGGCGTCCATGCCCGCCGCGGTGCACAGCTCGTGGGCGACCGCCCGCGACCGGGGCCAGGTGCCGTTGGCATGGGGGTAGTCCGTCTCGAACAGGATGTAGTCCATCCCGACCTCGTCGCGGCTGCGCAGGCCGTGCAGGTCGTCGAAGATGCACCCGTAGACCCGGCCGCGGACGTAGGTCGAGGGGGGCTCGGGGAGCTCGACCCCGCCCACGTCCTCCCGCCAGACGGCGTCCATCCGCTCGAGCTGGAAGGGCATCCAGCCCACCTGGCTCTCGGCGTAGGCCAGCTTGATCTCGGGGAACCGCTCGAGGGTGCGCGAGAACACCCAGTCGCAGACCGAGCCCTGGGCGTTCTGGGCGTTGAGCGACATCGACACCGCCAGGGGGGCATCGGCCGAGGTGGTGGGCATCGACGAGGACGACCCGATGTGCATGGAGACGACGGTCTCGGTCTCCTGGCAGGCCGCCCACAGCCGGTCCCAGTCCCCCGTGTAGAGGGAGGGCAGGCCGAGCTTGGCCGGGTTCTCGCTGAAGGCGATGGCGTGGCTGCCCTTGGCCGCGCACCGGCGGACCTCCTCGGCGGCCAGCCCTGGGTCCCACAGCGGCACCAGGGTGAGGGGGACCAGCCGTCCCCGGCCGTCCCCGCCGCACCACTCGTCGATCATCCAGTCGTTGTAGATGCGCAGGCACGTGAGGGCCAGGTCCTTGTCCGGCCGCTCGGCGAAGCCCTGCCCGGCGAAGCGGGGGAACGTGTTGGGGTAGTTCATGGCCGCCTCGACGTGGTTGGCGTCCATGTCGGCCAGCCGGGCCTTCTGCTGGTAGGTGCCGGGCCGGAACTGCTCGTAGGTGGCCGGCACGTTGGCCTGCTCCTTGGCCGGGATGCCGGCCGGGGCGTACAGGAGCCCGGTCGGGAGGACCAGGTCCTCGTAGAGCCAGACGTCGCACCACTCGCCGTCGGGCACGTCGCGCTCGAGGGACATCCGGCCGCCGGCGAAGCCGAGCCGGACCCGCTCGCGGACCACCCGGGGGCCGCGGTCGCGCCGCGCCGGCGGCAGCTCGCGCTGCCAGAGGTCCTGGGGCTCGAGGACGTGGTCGTCCACCGAGATGATCGCCGGCAGGTCCTCCTCGGACGGTGTGGCGGACGGTGTGGCGCCGGGCGTCGTCTCGGTCGTTCGCATGGGTCCTTCCTTCCGCCCTTCCGCCGGCTCCGGTCTTGACCAACCGGCACGTCAAAGGTAACGCTTCGCCGGTGGAGGCGAGCGACGACGGAGCAGCGGGTGGGGGCGAGCAGACTGTCTTCCGCCACCTCGACGACCCCGACGTCCCGTGGCAGAGGGTGAAGGCCCAGCGCAACGCCGACGGCAGCGAGTCCCACGTCCACGAGAAATGGCTGGCCTTCTCGCCCGACCCCCAGTACCTGTCCCTCTACGCCCGCTACGACCCCGGCATGGTGGTGCGGCGTCACGGCCACATGAGCCCGCACGTGGTCTTCGTGCTCGAGGGCGACCTCCTGGTGGGGGACCGGGCCTGCCCGGCCGGCACCCACATCGAGCTCCCCTTGGGCGCCGCCTTCGGGCCGATCGTGGCCGGACCCGGCGGGGCCGTCCTCTTCGAGGTGATGATGGGTGATCCCAGAAGCTGGGGGGACGACCCCGGCGCCTTCGAGCGCGCCCTGGCCGAGCGGGGTGCCGAGGCGCTGCCGGACCCGCCGCTCGAGTTCCCGGCGTGGCTCCAGGACCTGCGGGGCCGGTGGGGACGGACCGACGCGCCGGGCGCCGGGTGAGGACGCCGGGGCCGGTTCAGCCCCGACGGTAGAGCAACCCGACGATCGCGAGCACCAGACCGACGGCCAGGATGCCGGCCGCGGTCAGCCAGGCGCCGATCTGCTCGTTGTGGGGGAAGCCCGCGTTCACCGCGGCGACGGCGTTGAACGCCGCTCCCACCCCCCAGACGACGACGGCCAGTCCGAGGACGACCAGGCCCGGGCCGACCACCCGGTGGTGGCATCGGGTGACGGAGGTCGGCCCCCACTTGCCCTCCGCGCCGGCCTGGGGCCCTGGGGCGCTGACCTGCCACGGGCCGGCCGGTTCGCCGACAGCACCGACCGGTTCGCCGAAAGCACCGCCCGGTTCGCCGAAAGCACCGACCGGTTCGGTCATGTGCAGGCCGGTCGGCTCCGCCACGTGGAGGCCCACCGGTTCGGTGACCTGGGGGCCCACCGGTTCGGCGGCGAAGTGGCTGCCCGGTTCCGCCGCGTGCAGGCCGGCCGGTTCCACCACGTGCACGCCCAGCGGCTCTGCCGGGCCTGTCCCCCCCGCCGGCCCGCCGACCGTGACCGGCGCCTGCACGTGCTCGGGCTCCCGGTACTGGGGGTGGGTCTCCGGCGGGTACCACCGGCCGTCGCTCGCCAGCCACCACCCGGGACCCTGGGACACGTCGCTCATCGGCCTCCCCTTCCTGCGCTGCCCGGCCGACCGCCGCCCCCACCACGGGCCGACCGCTCTCGCCCCTCAAACGCTACCGCCGCCACCACCGGTCCTGGCTACCCCGAATTCATCGAGCTGAGGCGCCGGGCCGCTCGCTTCCCTGTGTCGAGCTCCGCCGCCCGGGCCGCCACCTCGACCACGTTGGTCATCACCTCGCCGAAGGTGTCGGGGTCGGCGATCAGCCAGGAGTGGGAGCCCTCCACCACGATCGACCGCGGACCACCCAGGAGCTCGCACATCTCCTCGAACGCGGCCCGGGTGACCAGGCGGTCGCGGCTGCCCCAGAGCACCACCACCGGGAGGTCCCGGCGCTTCAGCTCCTCGAGCTCCGCCCGCAGGTCGGCGCGTCGGGCGATGCCGGCCGCCTGCCAGAAGACCTTCGGCTCCCGGAGGGCGTTGGGCAGCGCCTCGGCCAGGATGACCGGCATCACCCGGTGGACCTGGCCGAGCGGCCACAGGTCGCCGGGGAGGTGCAGGCCCCAGTCCCAGAGCGGGCGCTGGGCCATGGTGCGCAGGGTCGAGCCGCGCCGGGTCCAGGCGGAGGCGCCGATCGAGTTCACCAGGACCAGGCTGCGGACCCTGCGGGGGTGGTCGTGGGCCAGGACGATCGCCACCCCGCCGCCGAAGGAGTGGCCGACCACCTGCGCGGGCTCGTCCACCGAGAGCTCGTCGAGCAGCCCGGCCAGCCATCGGGCGTAGCCGGCCAGCGAGTGCTCCGGGTCGGCCAGGGGCGCCGTCCCGCCGAAGCCGGGGAGGGCCGGCGCCACCACCCGGACGCCGGCCGCCACCAGCCTGGCCAGCGCCCGCTTGTACACCCGGTGGCCGAGGCCCCAGCCGTGGAGGAACACCACCGGCGGCCCCTCGCCCGCTTCCCCGTAGACCACCGTCCGACCACCCATCTCGAGCCGTCGCCACGACAGGTGGAAGGCCCGGGGGTCCTGCCGGTAGCGCTCGTGGAGCCCGTTCCCGTCCATCGATCCCACCCTCGGCCGGTCGCAGGCCGTCCACCAGGGCCGAACGGCCCACCCGGGGCTACCCCCGGTGGGTGGCCATCTCCTCGGCCAGGGCCCGGCGGTCCTCGTCGGTGAGCACCCGGTAGGGGCCCCCGCCCCGCCCGGGTCGCCAGTAGACGGGGTCGTCGCAGTCCCAGGCCTCGGCCCGCAGCTGCACCTTGGTCACCTTGCCGTTGGCCACCTGGGGGAGCGACGGGCTGACCCGCACGTAGCGCGGCGCCCACTTGGTGCCCAGGTCGGGCTGCGAGTCGAGCCAGTCGGCGAAACCGGCCGGGTCGAAGGAGGCGCCGGGGAGCAGCTCCACCGCCGCCATCACCTGGTCGCCCGAGCGGGTGTCGGGCACGCCGTAGACGGCCACCACCGACACGTCGGGGTGGCGGGACACCAGCGACTCGATGGGCCCGGCGGCGAAGTTCTCCGAGTCCACCCGGAGCCAGTCGCCGCGCCGCCCGGCGAAGAACAGGAAGCCCTCGGCGTCTCGGTAGCCGAGGTCGCCCGTCCAGTACCAGCCGTTGCGGGTCCGCTCGGCGTCGGCGTCGGGCGCCCCGTAGTACCCCTCGAAGCCGCCCCGGCCGCTGCGGTTCACGATCTCACCGGTGGCCTCGGCCGCGTTGCGCACTCGCCCCGACTCGTCGAAGCGGGCCGGCGGGCACTCCTCGCCCGTCTCGGGGTCGACCACCACCAGGTCGACCCCGGGGGCCGGCTTGCCCAGGGACCCCCGCGGGGTGCCGGGCACCGGGGTGCAGGCCGCGCCACCCTCGCTCTGGCCGTAGCCCTCGACCAGCGTGCAGCCGAACCGCTTCCCGAACCGCTCGCGGTCGTGCACCGAGGCCTCGGTGCCGAAGCCGAGCACGAGCGGGTTGTCGGCGTCGTCGGGACGCTCGGGGGTGGCCAGGATGTAGGCGATCGCCTTGCCGACGTAGCTGAAGTTGGTGGCGCCGAACCGGCGGACGTCGTCGAGGAAGGCGGAGGCGCTGAAGCGGGGGCGCAGCGCCATGGTGGCCCCGAGCGACAGCGCCGGGGCCCAAAGCGCCATGAGGGCGTTGCCGTGGAACAACGGCATCGGGCAGTAGCAGACGCTCTCGGCGCGGTAGCCGTAGCTCTCCCTCGTCACCCCGGCGATGGCGCCGAGGCGCCCCTGGGTGCAGCGCACCGCCTTGGGGGTGCCGGTGGTGCCCGAGGTGAACAGCAGCAGGTAGAGCTCCTCGGGCGGGACGGCGTCGGCGTCGGCCACCAGACCGGCCGCCGGCGCCCCCTGGTGCTCGGCCACCAGCGAGCGGTAGCCCTCGGTGCCGACGTGCAGCACCCGGTCGGCGCCCACCCCGAGGTCGAGCCCCTCGAGGAGGGCGACCCCGTCGTCGTCGGTGACGATCAGCTGGCAGTCGGTGGCCCGGATGTCGGCCGCCAGGGCGTCGCCCCGCCGGGTCGGGTTGATGCCCACCACGGTGGCGCCGGCCAGGGCGGCCCCGTACAGCCAGAGCATGTACTCGGCCACGTTGGGCAGCAGGACGCCCACGTGGAGGGGCCCCGGCCGCCGGAGGGACCGGGCCAGGGCCCCCCGGGCGGCCCCGTCGGCCACTGCCTGGCGCCACGTCCACGACGCCTCGTGGGTGAGGAGCCCGGGATGGTCGTCCTCGGCCCTGGCCGCCAGGTGCCGGGCGACCGTCCGGGTGGGGGCGGGCGCGCCGGATGACGGCCCGGTGCGCGTGCTGGCAAGCTCTGACATCGGTCGCATGGTAGGCGCCCGTCACACCCGCCCACCCGCCCACCCGCCCAGCCCGCCCACCGGAGGTCCCGTGCGCTTCTCCTACGCCGAGTCGATGACCGACCCGTCCTTCTACGTCCCCCTGGCCAGGGCGGCCGAGGAGGCGGGGTACCACTCGATGGTGGTCCCCGACTCCATCTGCTACCCCCTCCACGCCGACAGCGTCTACCC